>NZ_JAHNZV010000059.1 GCF_022267535.1 Psychromonas antarctica | reverse complement strand
GGCTTCCTTCAGACCCCACCGTTAGCCAGTGACGCCCTTGCCATTCGGATTATCTTCCCCTCAATCAGGGTGATCTCACTCTCTTGCAAGTGAGCGGGTTTGCCAGCTTTGCTGGGCAAACAAAAAAGGGCTATTTACAAAATAGCCCTTTAATATATGAGAGTGTTAGCAGGTGGCTAAATTAACCTAATCTACCATGACACTGTTTGAATTTTTTACCTGATCCACAAGGGCAAGGTTCATTGCGCCCAACTTTTCGTTCTTGGCGAACAAAACTTTCATGGCCACTTTGATCATCCTCATTGATTTCACCGTGAGCGGCTTGGGCGTGTAACATTTCAATCTTAGCACGTGCTTCAGCTTGACGACGCTGCTCTGCAATCTCATCCACCTCTTCTCTGCTTTGCACTTGCACTTTAGAAAGTATCATCACCACGTCATGCTTTAAGTTTTCAAGGAGTTCTAAAAACATTTCAAATGATTCGCGTTTGTATTCTTGCTTAGGATCTTTTTGCGCATAGCCACGCAGGTGAATACCTTGGCGTAGATGATCCATTGATGCAAGGTGATCTTTCCAAAGCGAATCAATGGTCTGCAACATAACTGATTTTTCAAAACCAGAGATAATCGCATTGCCTACTTGCTCTTTTTTAGCTGCATAGCTTTGTTTGGCGTAATTAAGAATATTCTCGCGAACAGTTTCTTCTTGCAGGTTTGCATCATCAGTCAACCACTGCTGTACAGGCAACTCAATTAAGAAATCAGACTTTAAGCGTGTTTCCAAGCCTTTCAAGTCCCACTGTTCTGTCAGCGAATGTTGCGGTACATATTCATTCAAACAAGCGTTAAAAACATCATCCCAAATATTATCGATGGTTTCAGTGATCTCTTCACTGTCCATTACACCGTTACGCTGCTGATAAATCACTTTACGCTGCTCATTAGCGACATCATCATAATCGAGTAATGATTTACGCATATCAAAGTTGCGACCTTCAACTTTACGCTGTGCATTTTCAATGGCTCGTGTGACCCAAGGATGCTCAATCGCCTCACCATTTTCCATACCCAATTTTTTCATCATATTAGATACTTTCTCTGAAGCAAAAATACGCATGAGTGAATCTTCCATCGATAAGTAGAAACGGCTTTCACCTGGATCCCCCTGACGGCCAGAACGTCCTCGTAGCTGATTATCAATACGTCGCGACTCATGACGTTCCGTGCCTATAATATACAAACCACCAGCTGCAAGTACTTTGTCGTGCTCTTCTCGCCAAGCAGTTGTTTCAGCCTCAATTTGATATGTCTTTAACTCACCTAATTTTTCTAGGCGCGCCTGTAAATTACCACCCAATACAATATCGGTACCACGCCCCGCCATATTAGTGGCGATAGTCACAGACCCTAATGCGCCGGCTTGGGCAATGATATCCGCTTCTTTTTCATGAAATTTAGCATTTAACACGCTGTGTTTGATTTTTGCTTTATCCATTAATTGCGATAAGAGCTCCGAGTTCTCAATAGAAACAGTCCCCACTAGCACGGGTTGACGACGTTCTAAACGTGTTTTGATATCAGCCACAATCGCCTGGTATTTTTCTTCTTCGGTGAGATAAACTAAATCACCATTATCAATACGAATCATGGGTTGATTGGTAGGCACAACAATCGTTTCCAAGCCGTAAATAGATTGGAATTCAAATGCTTCGGTATCAGCAGTACCGGTCATTCCCGCTAGTTTTGTATATAAACGGAAGAAGTTTTGAAATGTAATTGAAGCCAAGGTTTGATTTTCATTTTGAATATTCATCCCCTCTTTTGCTTCTACCGCTTGATGCAGCCCTTCAGACCAGCGACGCCCTGGCATAGTTCGTCCAGTATGCTCATCGACAATAACAACTTCACCTTTATCGTTGACGATATAATCGACATCTTTTTCAAATAAAGTGTGGGCACGCAACGCTGCGTTGACATGGTGTAGTAAAGTAATACTTGACGCGGAATAGAGAGATTGATTTTCATCAAGCAAACCACGCTCTTGAAGGATACGTTCAACTTTCTCTTGACCGCGTTCAGTGAGTAAAACCTGGCGGCTTTTTTCATCAACCGTATAATCCCCCTCGCCGGTGTAGTCTTCTGTATCCTCTTTGTCTTGTGCCGTTAACATCGGAATAACTGTATTTAATTTAGTATAAAGTGTTGCATCACCATCGGTTGGCCCAGATATAATCAACGGTGTTCTTGCTTCATCAATTAAGATTGAATCCACTTCATCAACAATCGCATAATGCAGAGGACGCATGACACGTTGCTGTGCTTCAAAGGCCATATTGTCACGTAAATAATCGAATCCAAATTCGTTATTTGTCCCATAAGTAATATCGGCAGCGTAAGCTGCTCGTTTTTCTTCTGGTTGCATACCAGAAAGGTTAATACCAACGGTTAATCCTAAAAATTCAAATAGTTGTGCATTCCATTCTGCATCGCGGCGCGCCAAGTAATCATTGACGGTAATAACGTGTACACCTTTATCTGATAATGCATTTAAATAAGCGGGTAGCGTGGCGGTTAATGTTTTACCTTCACCAGTACGCATCTCGGCGATTTTGTTTTCATTTAATATCATCCCGCCGATTAGCTGCATATCAAAAGGACGCATATTAAAAACGCGCTCAGAGGCGCTACGCACAACAGCAAAAGCTTCTACGAGCACTGAATCAATGCTTTCACCTGATGCAATACGCTCTTTAAACTCAGCCGTTTTGGCCTTTAATTGCTGGTCAGTAAGAGCTCGCATTTGCGGCTCTAGCTTATTAATTTCATTAACGACTTTACGAAGTTGTTTTAAGTAACGGTCATTACGACTGCCTATTATTTTTGTTATTAGCTGTGTGATCATTTTGTTTTCTCGTAGTTTAAAATTTAGTTAAGTTAATGAGAGTTTGAATAGTATGTCTGTTATCCCGCTTTTCGTTGAATATAATAAGCAGGGTTGATTTTTTTGCCATTTTTTAATACTTCGTAATGTACATGTGGCCCTGTTGAGCGCCCTGAACTACCCATTACAGCAACCGTTTGCCCTTTACTCACAATATCGCCAACAGACACATTTAATGCGCTGGCATGTGCATATCGAGTCACAAAGCCATTACCATGTTGGATTTCAACCATCAACCCATAACCACTTCTCTTCCCAGATTCCGTTACAACACCCGCGGCGGTCGATATAATTGGCATTCCCATAAAACCAGCAATATCAACACCTTTATGTCGCGTCAATCGTCCTGAAAAGGGATCTTTGCGTATACCGAATGGAGATGATACCCATGAGCCGCGCCCTTTTGTTGGCCGTCCAGAAATATACAACTGATCAATGAGATGGCGATTGTTTAATGTAATTTCAAGCTGCATGAGCTGTTTTTGTTTATTTTTAAAATCTTGATCAAGGTTTTCAATATGATTTAGTAAATCGGGGAATTCATAATCAAGATCTTCTCCGGACGGGTCAATGCCTCCCATCGGCAGTGGCAATTCAAAATCAAACTCTTTTTTGGGCAAGTTGGATTGTTCAATAACCCGCTCTCCTAATGCGTTTAAACGATTCAACTGCGCTTGTAAATTACCCACTTTAGTGGCTAAGACAGCTAATGTTTCATCATTCTGAGCTTTAATGAGTTGCAGATATTGATCTTTACTGATATCTCTATCATGTAAAGCTGTTATTTTGAATTGATTAAGCTGGCTTTGATAATGTGCTTGTATAAACCAAGCGCAAGCGATTAACAAAATGGCAAAAAGAAGAGAGATAAGTAGAAATTTATTTTTTGTAAGCGAAAACGAGTGTTCTGCTTCCTCTCTTGAATAGATAAACGTTATACTCATAATTCTGTATTCACTGTTGATGAAATTAATGAATAGAACCCGAAAACCTAAACCCGTTTCTTTTCTCTTGAAAGAAATCGGATTACAGCATGATACAGCCCTAATCACGAAGGTCGATAGTCTACTACAAAGCTATCTGAAACAACATAATATCAAAGATTGCAGGATAGGAAATTTACAAAACGGGAGCTTGCTTATAGAAATCCCAGATGCAACCTGGCTAATACGCTTAAAATTCATGCAAAGTGAACTACTAACACTATCGCGACAGCTAGTACCTGGTCTACTCAATATTAAAATAAAAATCAATCCAACACTGAAACAGGCCACCGCGAAGAGCGAAAAAAACACCAAAAAAGTGATCAAACGGGCCAGTAAAATGTCCAATGATGTCGCTCAGTCTTTTTTAGCCTTAGCAGAAAATGCAGATCCGGGCTTGCAAGCCGCGCTGCGTTCATTAGCAAAATATTCAAGAAAAGAATAAAAAAAAGCGCATTAAAGCGCTTTTCTATTAATGTGAGTGGCTTAGTTTGAATGCAGCATGCTGTTGAGTTCAACAGCACTTTTATTCACTAAACATTCAATTTGACCTGTCATTGAGTTACGACGGAAAAGCAGATCATTTTTATTGGCCAATTCTCGAGCTTTAGCAAACCCAGCTTCTTTGCCTTCTTTATCAAGTAGCTTCACTTTTGATCCTGCCGTGACATATAAACCGGATTCAATAGTACAACGACTGCCAAGCGGAATGCCCAGACCCGCATTTGCGCCCAACAGGCTGTTTTCACCTATAGAGATGACCATTTTCCCGCCGCCGCTTAATGTCCCCATAATAGAAGCGCCGCCACCTATATCACTGCCTTCCCCTACCATAACACCAGCAGATATACGGCCTTCGACCATGCTAACCCCCGTTGTGCCCGCATTAAAGTTAATAAACCCTTCATGCATCACCGTTGTACCTTCTCCAACATGGGCTCCTAAGCGCACACGTGAAGTATCGGCAATACGCACACCAGAAGGTACAATGTAATCGACCATTTTAGGGAATTTATCAACGCAATCCACGCTGATGGTTTCACCCTTTAAGCGCGCTTCAATTTGACGGTCAGCCAGTTCCGGTAAATCAATTGCGCCTTTATTTGTCCATGCAATATTGTGCAATACGCCAAAAATACCATCTAATATTACAGCGTGTGGTTTCACTAAACGGTGCGATATGAGTTGTAATTTAAGGTAACCTTCTGCGACATTAGAGGGGGCTTCATCTTTTTCTAAAACAACCAAGACAAGTGCTTGAGTTGATTTGGCCGCCGCAGTTGCAAAATCTGCATTGGCTGTTTCAGCGGCGCCATTAAATGCTGCAGCAAGCTGCTCCGCTAGTTCACATTTTATTTCAATTACTTGATTGCCTTTCTCATAGCCCACTAAGGCCGCAATCACAGCGACAAGATCATCACTTGGATTTAATAGAGGATGAGGGAAAAATGCTTCAATAATTTTTTGATCACGGTTTTTAGTAGCAGTACCAAAGGCAAGGGCAAATGTAGACATGAATTAAGCTCCGATTTAAAAGTCTAGACAGGGGGTTTATATTTTCCATAATAAAGAAGCAGATCACATAGTTAAAGAGATAAATTAAAAAATCTAAAAATTAATCCGACCAATTTACTGTGCATTACTGACAAGGACTAACACGCAGTCGTTTAAAAAGCACCGCTATCAATAAAAATAACAGCTCCATCAACAAAGTAGAAAGTAATGCTGACGCTAATCCCACGATGATTGAATCTTGGTTTAGGGCTATTTCGGCATTATAATTTTCTTGTGTTTCTTTTAATAAAGGACTGTGTAACTCCCCCAATAGAAAATACAAACGACTAATTAATGAACCTTGCAAGGCATTTTTTTGCGCTTTCAGCTGATTAAAACGGGCCAGTAATTTTTCAATTATCTGCGCTTCGGCTTTAAATAAACGCTGTTCACTGCTTTTATGTTTACTTATTAAAGCATGTAAATCGCCTGAAAAATAAACATCAGCAAGTGCCTGATATTGACTCAATTGGTCCTTTGCTTCTATATAATGCGCATCTAAGCGGGTTTCATATTGATGTAAAAAATTGGGCAGCTGCAACCCCATCAGTAACGCCAAAGCAAAAACCAAATTGAGACTGTAACGACGCACAAGTTTTATAAGCATCTATTTAAACCCACGTGATTTACGCAACGTTTCGTAGGCAGATTGAATATCCTGAGCTTTTTCTTTGGCTAACACCATCATTTCATCAGGTAAACCTTTTGATGCTAATTTATCAGGGTGATGTTGACTCATCAGCTTGCGGTAAGCACGTTTAATCTCTTTATCCGCGGCGCTCTTTTCTATCCCCAGTACTTTGTATGAGTCTTCATCACTTGCAGCTTGTTGTTGACGAGTTTTCCCTTGATGGAAGTGTTGCTGACCTTCAAACATCTGTAATAAACGGTCTAGTTCAAAACGCGAGAAACCTAACTGCTCAGCAATACTATATAAGATTTCTTTTTCTTTGCTGTGTAGTTCGCCATCAGAATAAGCAACCTGCACTTGGATCCCTAAAAACATCTGTAACAGATTATGATCACCACGAACCATCTGCGCAAAATCGGACAGTGTTTGCTGCAGAGGGAAATCAGTTTCTTTGCCTGATGCAAATGAAAGTTGCGCTTGCGCACGAGCTTCACCCTGAAGGCGCATTTGATCCATATAAGCATTGGCAACTTGAATATCCGTTTCTGTTACCTGCCCTTTTGCTTTAGCAATATGCCCCATCACCGAAAAGGTGCTATCAAAAAAGAGTTTTTGCTTTGCCTGACTGCTAACCGCATTAGCAAACAAACCATTTTGCCTATTAAAATTAATCGCCGTGGCGCGATCAAAGCGATGGCCTAACCAAATACCCAGTAACATCCCAAAAATATGGCCAAACATGAAACCAAAAAAACCACCAAGTATTTTCCCCCAAATTCGCATAAACGTAATAACCTCATTAATTAAAGATAGTAAGCATCAATATTGGGGTTATTTTGACTAACTATTCTCAGTTTTGCCAATTTTATTCCTCAAAATAGACAAATATAAGCTATTTATAAATAACAGGGATTGGAGCGACCTTAAGTTTGCTCTATTATAGCGGCTATATTTTTCTTTATCTAAGCTTAACGCTTTCAGTTTCTAATCCACTTTTGTGAGTTGTACATGTTAAAATTTTTCCCTCTGCTACTTATTTTTTATCCATTTTCGCTTGTGTCAGCAGATGAAACAGTAAAATCATCATCTTACAACGAGATTCCATTAAGCACGAACGCTAAGACAGCGTCTGATCCGCTACGAAAGTCCCCTCGCTCCCGCGCGTCTTTCTTCAATCAGTGTTATCAAAATGTTCCACCTATTACCCCCGAAACCGATACGCGAAAAAACAACCAAATCCCCGTTAATATCAAAGCTCGCTCGCTGACAGCGGTCACTGATACGGTTATTTATCAAGGTGATGTAATCCTCACCCAAGGCAGTAAGTTATTAGCAGCGGATAAACTCACTTATTTTAAAGAGCAGGATAAAGCACTCGCGGAAGGTAACATCAATTTTGTTAACGGAGCGCTAACCCTCTATTCGGATACCATTGAAACGCAACTCGATAATGATCAAACTACATTATATCAGGCCGACTACCAATTTCATGGACAAGGCGGACGGGGTAATGCAGATCGTGTTTATGATAATGGTTTAGATCTTTATGAATTCACCGCATCCTCTTACAGTGCTTGCCCACCTGGTGATAATACCTGGTCAATTGATTCAACAACCCTTTATATAGACAATGAAGAAGGCGTTGGCAGTGCATATAATGCAATCTTAAAAATAAAAGATGTACCCGTTTTCTATTTCCCCTATGTGACCTACCCACTGACAGATAAACGTAAAACGGGGCTTTTATTTCCAATCGCGACGCTATCTGAAACCAATGGTTTGACCCTTTCTCAGCCTCTATATATCAATATCCGTGAAAATATGGATGCCACTATCACACCAACCTACATGAAAGAGCGCGGCACGCTATTGGCAGCACAGTATCGTTATCTCTTTAATGTGGGAGCGGGCACAATTCAAAGCGAATATCTTAGTAATGATAAAATACGTAACGACTCCCGTTATCTGCAGCACTGGGACCATAATGTTGGATTTGCCAAAAATTGGAATTTAACCACCGACTATACAGCAGTCAGTGATGACAACTATTTCAGTGATATTACCACAGCGTACGGTACACGCAGCGATAGCCAGCTATTACAAACTGCCAAACTAAGTTATCGAGAGCTGAGCTGGAATAGTGAATTAGAAGTACGAGACTTTCAAATTTTATCGAGTGGTGATACCCCCCATAAAGTGATGCCAAAATTGGCGTTTAATGCCTATCAACCGCTTAATTGGCAAGGTTTACAACTGGATTGGTACTCTGAAATATCACAATTTAAACATAATGATGAGGACGTCTATAGCGGTACCCGTATCCATTTAGAGCCGAAGCTGTCATTGCCACTTTACTACGACGCTATGTTTATCACTACTGAGCTGAAATATATGGTCAGTGTATATCAACAGAACTTACCAGAAACAAATAAAGAAACTTGGTATGAAGATTTAGATAAAAGCGTCGGACGTTATATTCCCTCTTTTAAAATTCATTCGGGCATTAACTTTGAACGCGACTTTTCTATCTTCAACAGTCAATATAAACAAACCTTAGTGCCACAAATTCAGTATTTATACGTACCCTATCAAGATCAATCAAATATTGGCCTTTATGATACCACCACTATGCAACAGGATTATTATGGATTGTTTCGTGATAACCGCTTCTCTGGTTATGATAGAATTGCTGATGCAAACCAGATAACATTCGGAATTTCGAGTAGTTTTATCAATGCCAAAGGGCAAGAGAAAATGCGTTTTGCAATTGGACAAAATTACTATTTTGTTCCTTCAAAGACACAATTGCCAGAAGATGAAGCAGTGGCTGAAACAGCAAGTCGCTCTTCCGTTATTGGCGAGTTCGATATCAACTTGGCAGATCAATATTTTTTCCACACTGGGTTGGAATGGGATAGCGACAATAATGAATTCAATCGCGCTAATGCAACTTTTGAAAAGCGCTGGTTGTATAATACCTATGCACAATTAAATTATCGCTATGTCGCACCGATCTCCGACGATAACGGATTACTTGATGAGAACACGATGGTTAACCAATTTGGCACTAAAATCAATTGGCCTATCAATAACCAGTGGAACTCTTTTGCCAGTTATTACTACGATGTCGAATATAGCCACTCATATGAGAGCATTATCGGCCTAAAATACCAATCTTGTTGTTGGGCATTTGGTCTGACTTACGATAAACATATGTTACCCATCACTCAGTTGGGTTCAATTAACGATAACTACGAAACTGAAAATAGCTATAGCTTAACCTTTGAACTAAAAGGGTTAGGTGGCGTCGGATTTACTTCTGGTGAACAAGGTCTTTTCGATTACGGTCGCCCTTTTTACTTACAATAATGGAATAAAAATGAAATTAATAAAAACTATTCTTCTGCCTTTTTTTTGCGCGACATTAATCGCACCTCAAGTTGTTGCAGAGAGTAAACCATTAGATAAAATTGAAGCGGTTGTCAATCAGGAGGTCATTTTAAGCAGTGATATGACGCGCATGCAGCAAGAAATACAAACTCGTTACAAGGAAAGTGGCAAAAGCTTACCTGAAGATGGCTCTATACAAAAACAGATCCTCGACAAGCTAATTGGGGATCGTTTGCAATTACAAATTGCACAGCAAATGGGATTGCGTATCAGTGATGTACAACTCAATCAGACACTACAGCAAGTTGCCACCGATAAGGGCTTAACACTTTTGCAGTATCAGGCACAGCTTACCAAAGCCGGAGAGAGTTATAACGCCTTTGTTGATACGGTGCGTGATGAATTAACCATCAATGAAGTTCGCCAAATACAAATACGACGCCGTATTAATATTTCAGATCAAGAAGTAGATCAGATGGTCAAACGGCTTGCCGAGGAAGGACACAAAACAACGCAGTTTAAATTTGCCCATATCCTATTAAAAGTCAATGGCGACACTGCCATTGCAGAACAGCAGGCAATTGAAACAAAAGCAGATGAACTGATCCTTAAAATTAAACAGGGTGTTGATATAGCATCACTCGCAATGAATTACTCTCAAGGTCCTAAATCACTCGAAGGTGGAGACTGGGGTTGGCGCACCATAGATGAAATACCGACCCTATTTGCCGCTGTATTTGATGACATAAATACTAAAAAAGGCGATGTAATAGGGCCATTTCGCAGTGAACTTGGCCTCCATATTATCAAAATCCTTGATAAAAAAGGATCCCAAAGTGTGATAACCGTTGAAGTCAATGCTCGTCATATTCTGATCAAATCGAACATCATCCTTAGCGATGAGAAAGCAGAAAAATTACTAAAAGATTATCGCCAAGAAATATTAACGGGCAAAAGTACATTTGCTGAATTGGCGACTAAGCACTCGCAAGATCCGGGCTCGGCTGCCAAAGGGGGAAAACTCGGCTGGGCAGATCCTAATATGTATGTTCCTGAATTTAGAGATGTAACATTATCCCTCCCAATCGGAGAAATAAGTGAACCCTTCCATACCATGCATGGGTGGCATATTCTGCAGGTCATGGAGCGACGCGAATCTGATACTACAGAGCAAGCAACCAAGCAGAAAGCCTTCGCTATTTTATTTAAGCAACGTTTTCCTGCCGAAGTTTATGCTTGGATGAATGAGATTCGTCAAGAGGCGTATATTAAAATTAATAACCCCGATTATATTATTAAGGCACAGTAATAATGAAACCTTTAATCATCACAGCAGGTGAGCCCAGCGGTATTGGTCCCGATCTTGTTTTACAATTGGCAAAACAGCAGTGGCCAGTACAACTAATTGTCTGCAGTGATAAGCACTTGTTAATTGAGCGCGCCCGCTTACTTAATGAAAAAATCACATTCATTGATTATGATGCAACACAGACAGTGCAAGTTTCTAAGCCTGGTACACTTATCGTCGCCCATATCCCAGTGCAAGTAGCAGTTCAAGCTGGCAAGCTAAATAAAGCCAACGCACAGTTTGTATTAGATACGCTCACCTTTGCCAGTCAAGGTTGTATATCGGGTGAGTTTTCGGCGGTGGTGACTGCTCCTGTACATAAGGGGATCATCAATGATGCTGGTGTTGCTTTTAGCGGCCATACTGAGTTTTTTGCCGAGCAGGCGCAAGTCGATTTGGTCGTGATGATGCTAGCAACAGTCGGACTGCGTGTTGCATTGGTAACTACCCACTTACCTTTAGCGGCTGTGTCCAAAGCAATTACAGAGCAACGTTTATTTGAAATTATCCATATTTTAAATAAAGAATTGCAACTGAAATACGCGATTAAAAAGCCACGTATTTATGTTTGCGGTTTAAATCCTCATGCAGGTGAAAGTGGCCACATGGGCCGCGAAGAGATAGACACGATTGAGCCCGCACTTGAAAAATTACGACAACAAGATATTGACTTAATTGGCCCGCTACCTGCAGACACCCTATTCCAAGAAAAATATTTAAATGATGCCGATGTGGTACTCGCTATGTATCATGACCAAGGGTTACCGGTCTTAAAATATAAAGGCTTTGGTAACTCGGTCAATATCACCCTAGGACTGCCTTTTATCCGCACCTCCGTTGACCATGGTACAGCATTAGATCTGGCCGCTACTGGAAAAGCGGATGCGAGTAGTTTACTGTGCGCAGTTAACGAAGCGATTACCATGATAAATAGTAAAAATTAACAGTAAGAAATAGGGCAAAATAACGATGAATGATAAAACACACTTAGGGCATACGGCGCGCAAACGTTTTGGGCAAAATTTCTTACACGATGATTATATCATTGACTCCATTGTTGCTGCGATAGCACCACAATTCGATGATAATATTGTCGAAATAGGCCCAGGATTAGGTGCTTTAACTGAGCCAGTTGCTAGCAAAGTGGATTGTTTAAATGTGGTCGAGCTTGATAGAGATTTGGCAGAGCGTTTAGCCAAGCACCCAACGTTAGCCAGTAAACTTAAGATAACCCAAGCCGATGCAATGCAGTTCGATTTCGGCAAACTAGTCGATTCAGATAAACAGCTGCGTGTATTTGGTAACTTGCCATATAACATCTCCACGCCCCTCATGTTTCACCTTTTTGAATATGCAGATAAAATTTCTGATATGCATTTTATGTTGCAAAAAGAAGTGGTTAATCGCCTCTGCGCAGGTCCTGATTGTAAAGCTTATGGACGTTTAAGCGTGATGGCACAATATTACTGTAAAGTGATCCCAGTCTTAGAGGTACCGCCAACAGCATTTATACCCGCTCCTAAAGTTGACTCTGCAGTTGTTCGATTAGAGCCTTATAACACCCCACCGTTTGTGGCAAAAAGCCTTAAAGTGCTAAATCAAGTTTGCTCAATGGCCTTTAATCAGCGTCGTAAAACAGTACGTAACAGCTGGCGAGATATTCTCTCCGCAGAGCAGTTGCAGGAAATAGGTATTGATATCGGTAAACGGGCAGAAAATATCACCGTGCAAGAATATGTCAATGTCGCTAACTATGTTTACCAACAGCAGCTAAACGCACAGTAATGGCAACCTATATTATTGGCGATATACAAGGCTGTTGTGATGAACTGCAACAACTATTACACCTTGCTGATTTTAATCCGGAAAATGACGAACTTTGGATAACCGGCGATCTCGTTGCTCGTGGTCCAAAGTCGCTGCAAACATTACGATTTGTTAAAGGGTTGGGAGACAGTGCCAAAGTTGTACTGGGTAATCACGATTTAAACCTGCTTGCGATCCATCAAGGTGTTCAGGATGATAGAGAAAAAGACAAACTAAGCAACCTATTGGCGGCACCTGATTGTGACGAGCTGCTGAATTGGCTGCGCCAGCAGCCGCTGCTTATCCGTCACCCTCAATTTAACTTTGTAATGATTCATGCAGGCATTCCACCACAATGGACTATCCCGCAAGCCGAGCATTATGCAAAACAAGTTGAGCTTGAGTTACAAGCGGATAACTATAAAGAACTATTAACCGCGATATATGATAATCAGCCCAACTCATGGTCAAATCAATTGCAAGGTAGCGCTCGTTCGCGTTTTATTATTAATGCTCTTACTCGTATGCGCTACTGCTTTTTAGATGGCTCTTTAGAGTTTGACCATACCTCTGCGCCAGAGCAAACGGATCTGAGCAAATTAAAACCTTGGTTTGAATTTGACAGCCTAGATCGAAGCAGCGAGATTATCTTTGGCCATTGGGGGTCACTACTCGGAAAAGTCAATAAATCGGGTATTTATGGCCTTGATACGGCCTGTGTGTGGGGGAATAGTCTAACGATGTTACGCTGGCAAGATAAAAAACGCTTCTCACTTGCGTGCCCTATTTACTGTACTTAATGGCTAATTGCGCCGCACCTTAGTGGATATCGATGCAACGCTTGTATTCATAGCATCGGCTTGTTGATAACAACTGCACTCTTTTTTATAGCTCTCGCTGCAAAGTAACAAATTGATAGTTATAATCATTTTTGTGATCAGCCGGATGCGCATCACGCTCTATTTCACGCCAATTAGCAACCGCTTTATAATCTGGGAATTGCGTATCGCCGCTTATTTTTAAATCAATAAAAGTAAGGTATAAGCGGCTCGCCAGGTGCAAAAATTGTTCATAAATAGTGGCACCGCCGATCACCATCACCTCGGGCGCATCTTTTATGAGAGCAAGTGCCTGCTCGACGGTTTGCACACAATGCACCCCTTCAATATGTAACTGATTATCACGCGTTAAAACGATATTAGCACGGCCGGGTAAAGGGCGACCAATTGACTGATAGGTTTTACGCCCCATAATAACGGGCTTACCTAAGGTAACGCGTTTAAAAAACTGCAGATCGCCGGGCAGATGCCAAGGCATTTTATTATCTAAACCAATGACGCGATTTTCTGCCATAGCGGCAATCATAGAAATGTTCATATTGATCCTATTTTCTTTTATTTACAAGCAAGATTATCATAAACAACTGGGATAGATCTTTGCATTGTGCTTTTCTATCCAAAAAAACGATATAAAATATTAGCCGTTTGCTATGATGAGGCAGCATATTTTTCAGCATCTCTCTACAACACCTTTATTGGGGAAGTATACATGGCAATTTCATTAAAAAAAGGGATCATCACCGGCGTATCGGTCCTTCTATTACTATTATGGATAGTCTCACTTTGGTGGGGATGGATGCCTGCTAGTTATGATGTCAGGGCAAAAGCTATAGCAGAAGCACAAGCCAATAATCATAAACTGGTAGCGGGTTATACCACCACCACCACCCTAATTGATATCGCCAGTTGGCTAACTGAAAAACCAGGCGGTTTTTTAGGTAACGATATTACCCCACCTGCACTGCTGATGGATAATATGCCCGCTTTTGAATTTGGCGTATTAGAGCAGGTACGAGATTTAGCTCTCGTGATGCGCTTAGATTTTAGCCGCTCACAGTCGCAATCAAGTGGCGATGAAGACTTGGAAATAGCACAAACTAAAATCAACATTTCGCACAAAAGCTGGGCATTACCGAGTGCTGAAGGTGAATATGCGGATGCTGTTGTCGCCTTAAAGCGTTATCGAGCAAGACTTGTCGTAACAGATGAAAAAGAAGCACAATTTTATACTCGTGCAGACAATTTAAGTGATTGGTTACGTGAGATAGAAAAACGCTTAGGCTCCATCTCTCAGCGCTTAAGCGCAAGTGTTGGCCATGATCGTTACAATACAGAGTTGGCGGGAGATCCGAGCGCTAAACAAGCAACTAAAACGGCAGATGAATCAGAGGTTAAAACCCCTTGGTTACAAATTGATAATATCTTTTATGAAAGTCGCGGTGCGACTTGGGCTATTCTGCATTTCTTAAAAGCAGTCGAAATAGATTTTTCGGATGTGTTACAAAAGAAAAATGCACAGGTGAGTTTAAAACAGATTATTCGTGATTTAGAAGCAACCCAAGAGACAATTTGGTCACCAATGATCTTAAATGGCAGTGGTTTTGGCCTATTAGCCAATCATTCATTAGTGATGGCAAACTATGTATCACGAGCGAATGCCGCGCTGATTGATCTGCGCTCTTTGTTAGAACAGGGGTAACAATCAAAGTGATAAGAAAACCGTTACACGATATAACGGTTTTCTTATCTGTTTACGAATGCTTAGCCCTTAAACTAACCACAACATTTTTTATATTTTTTGCCACTGCCACAGTTGCAAAGATCATTACGATTGGGTTTTTTTTCAAAAGTAGTGGTTTTCGGTTTATTTAAAAAAGCATTAAGTTCACTGATATTTTCAGCAAGCTCGCCATTGATTTCAATTGTTGCAAACAGTGCATTTTCTTGCACAATCAACTCGATTTCTGCTTTTCGTTCTTCACTGTTAACAACTAAAACCAGTGGAGCCTCTTCTGATCCTGCTTTGACAGCACGCTTAGTATTAAAACCATAGCTTGAATGCTTTGGCTTTTTCTCTTTTTTCCCTTTAAAGAAAAATTTATCTGACATTAAAACACCCTATTTGTGAAAATTAATTGCGCGAAGCTTACACTAAAAATAGCTTTAAACAATCGGACGACCACGGTAAATTAATATTGAAGGTAATGCCAAACCAAAACTCAGCGCGCCAAGAATAAACAGGGTACGTAGACCATTTTCTATTACCATCTGCGCCAATGCGATGTTATAACCTCCCGCATTTAATTCCACAATACCAATAACAGTCGTAAATGCAAAACTGCCCGGAATCATTGGGATAACAGAGGCAACGGTAAAAACAGGCCGTGGTATAAGACGTTTACGTGACCAATATAAGCCTAAAAATCCCATGCTACTTGAAGCGGCTAATGTTGCCCACTCAATATGAACCCCCCAATACATCAATAAATACCGAAAACTATGGGCAAATGCTCCGCCAATAGCGCAATAAACAAGCATCTTTTTAGGGACATTAAAGACCATCGCAAAGCCGACGGCGGGGATCCATGCAAACCAAGCATCAATCAGTAATAATTTGATTAGTTCCATATCAACGTCCCCCCGCCATCGGCTTTAATGCAGTATGAGCAAATACAAGTTTAGGTATTAAAGAGCGCCATACAAAACGGGTATTACTCAATGATATGTTTATTGACGTCATTAAATTATCCATCCCCATACCCCCGTTACCGCCATTGAGCCCACAATACCAATCGACACACTGATTGTTAATAGTGTGGCAAAAACCCAGCGAGCGATTCCCGTGCTAATATGCCCTTTAAGCATATCCGAAACTGCATTAATAAATGGGAAACCAGGTACCAATAATAAAACACACGCCGCCATCGCAATTTTCGGATCTTCACCAAATTGGTGGATCACGCCGATACTGGCTATGGAAGTAGCTAAAAAAGCAGCTAAGGCAAAGTTCACAAAAGGATTGTGCTGCCGATGAGCCAGTTCTTGACGCAGTATCATCGCCGCCGCAGAAGCAAAAAAAGTAGTTATATAAACGGGCAGATCACCACCGAAAAAATGGCTAAAACTGCCGCATGATAAACCTATCATCAAAACCACTAACCAGCGATTATATTTAAAAGGCACGAGACGATTTAAACGCTCTTTGACCTGATGCGCATCCAGCAGCTGTTTTTCTAGCATCACACAAATGCGCTGTACCTCGCACACCATATGCATATTGATGCCACGATCATAACAACGGCGGGTAGTGGTTACACAATGCCCGTCAAGTAAACTGGTGATAACGATCGCATCACTGCTTACTGATAGTTCAATACTTTGCGCTCCGAGTGCGATCCCAATGCGCTGCGTTGTTTGTTCAACAAGACGACTCTCAGCACCATGCTGAAGCAAGATCTGCCCCGCTTTTACCGCAATACGCGTTAATTCACTTTGTGCTTCGTAGGTTAAGCTCATTTTTTGACCTTGTATAAAAGAACTTATTAATTAAACTATTTATAGCTGCGCTTCTGCTAATTTTAGATCTAATGTCGCTTTGAGTAATTTGAATAATAAAATTGCAGCATCAATTTCCTCTTTACGATTAGTTAAACTTTCTATATTGAGGCCCAAGGGGATACCTAAAGGCAAGCACGCCTGGAGAATCTGCTCAAAATTATTACGGCTAATATATAATGACTCTTTAAGTGGATTTTCTGATTGCAAAATACGTAAACTGGTCGCCTCTGGCACAGAAATCCCTAGCCATTCAATAAATGCTAAGGTTTTTGCACTACCACAAGGTGAGAATGTTAAAATAACACGCTTTGGTTGCTCCCCGTGGCTTTTACATTCCAACGCATAACGCGTTAACAGGTCAATCGTTGCTTGCGCATTATAGACGGCTTGCGAGATAAAAAATTCACACCCCTGTGCTTCCTTATCGCGCAGGCGCAAATGTTCATCTCCTTTGGCGATATGTCGCTCGGCGATGGTCACTCCACCGAGATGAAAGTCTAAATGGTGGGCGTCTAACGTGTTATAAGCATCCACCAAGGAGAGTTTGATTTCACCCTCTGATGAGGGGCTACCAACCAGCACAATGTCACGCACTGAATACTGGTGCCACGCATCTGAGAGCCAATGTGAGAAGTCAGCAGCGGAACGTTGCGATACACTTTTATAAGTAATCACTGGTTTAGATGATTTATCATGTAAAAGTTTCGAGTATAATCGTACGTCATGAGTATGTTTAAAAGGGAAAGGACGAGGCTTATCAGTACGGGAGGTTTCATCTTGAATATCATAAACAATCAGGCCATCATAATCGATACATTCGAGTCGCCCTAACAATTTATCAGCGATACCCGCCACTAATTCAATATCAGTATCCTCTTTAGGCGGCGTGGTTCCGATAAAATAAACCCCTACTTTTGGATCACTGGATTTATTTTTTAATATCGACTTATACATAAAGTTTTCCTAAACAGGCAAGCAAAAATAATAATATAAAATTGTCGCATATCTACTGCGCAAATGAAATCCAGAGATTTATAAAACAGCAATTCTCGCTCAAATGATCTTTGCTAAGATAAAACAGCTTTTTCAGCTGTTTTTCCATTTTATGCTCGTCAACCTGTGCTTTCCTTGGTTTTTCCTTTTTCAAACAGGCAAGGATCAAGCTAC
>NZ_JAHNZV010000058.1 GCF_022267535.1 Psychromonas antarctica | reverse complement strand
GTGAAGAGTTTGAATGGACAATCGAAGACAAGAATACTTTAGTGTTAAAAAGAGTTATTCCGCTGAAAATTAACGCTCGGGAGAGTATTGATAAAATCCACACGGACTTATGATCTCTGGTACTAGTGAATTAGCAGATTTTGTTACTGAATCCACAAAACGTTTCGATAATGATAGCGATGCACAACAGCAACTGGCCACTACACTACCTTTATCTTCGATTAAACAAGATGATTTTGATGCTGTATTTTATCCTGGTGGCCATGGCCCATTATGGGATTTAACAAAAAATACAGATTCTATTGAGCTGATTGAAGCGTTTTTACAAGCGCATAAAGCGGTGGCGACAGTCTGTCATGCAACAGCTGTATTATTAAATGTTAAAGATGCATCGGGCGATTATGTGGTTAAAGGAAAAGCTATTGCAGGTTTTACTAATAGTGAAGAAGATGCCGTACAGTTAACTGACATTGTCCCTTTTTTATTAGAAGATGAATTAATCAAGCGTGGCGCTGACTACCAAAAAACCGCTGATTGGCAAGCTTTTGCGGTGCAAGATGGTCTGCTCATCTCCGGACAAAACCCAGCCAGCTCTGAGCTTGCTGCACAGAAACTACTGGCGCACCTGAGTGCCTAGTTTCAGATATAACTTACATTTAAATAATTTATATTCAAACAATAGGAAATACAAATGAATAATTTTAGTTTTGAAAATCAGACTCGCATTCACTTTGGTGAAGGTCAAATCAGCGCTATCACAGGAGAAATTCCAAGTGATGCCAAAGTACTGGTTGTTTATGGCGGTGGCTCAATAAAAAGCAATGGTGTTTATGATCAAGTCGTTAGTGCATTAAAAGATAACACTTGGTTTGAGTTTTCGGGTATTGAACCCAACCCAAAATACGATACGTTAATTAAGGCATTACCGTTGATTAAACAACATGGCATCGACTATATACTTGCAGTCGGTGGTGGTTCAGTGGTTGATGGCTGTAAATTTATTGCTGCGGCCGCATTATTTGCAGGCGATGACCCATGGGATATCGTTGCTAAGCAAGCAAAAATTGAAGCTGCTTTGCCAATTGGTGTGGTATTAACTTTACCGGCAACGGGATCTGAAACCAACATTGGTTCAGTTGTGACGCGAAATGGCACTAAATTACCCTTTATGGATCCATTAGTGCGCCCTCAATTTGCAGTGTTAGATCCGGCTGTGACGTTGTCACTTTCAGATCGCCAAATTAGTAATGGTGTGGTGGATGCATTTATTCATACGATGGAACAGTACCTCACCTATGACGTGAAAGGTAAAGTGCAAGACCGCTTCGCAGAAGGTTTGTTGCAAACTTTGATTGAAGAAGGGCCAAAGGCATTAGCCGAAGAAACTAAAACGGACCTAGACGTGCGCGCAAACATTATGTGGTCAGCAACCATGGCATTAAATGGTTTAATTGGCTCAGGTGTACCACAGGATTGGTCTACACACATGATAGGTCATGAACTTACCGGAGAACACGAAATTGATCATGCGCGTACACTTTCAATCGTTCTACCAGCAGTAATGAAAGTTTGCCAACAAGCTAAACAGGGTAAATTACTGCAATATGCACAACGCGTTTGGCATATAACAGAGGGAAGTGATGATCAAAAAATTGCTCAAGCAATTAAATTAACGGAAGATTTCTTCCAAAGCATGGGCATGCCTATTCGTTTATCTGATGTTGACTTGAATGAATCTAATATTGACTGCCTTGTAAAAAGATTAGAGCAGCATGGTATGACGGCTCTGGGTGAAAATAAAGATATCACTCTGGACGTAAGTCGTCAGATATTACAACAGGCAATATAGCAGTAAATCCATTAATGAATATTTATGCTTATTCGAAAGGATGAAAACTAACTAAGTGAAAATAACTCAGTTGGGAATAATAATCACCTCGAGACGAGGTGATTATTACTGCTCAATTAACCCCTCCATACTTCACTATCTTGTCGTCCAACAGCCTTTCTACACCATATATGTGCTTCGGTTAGAAACACTATTTTTATGGAAAAAAACTAGCATTCTCGCATGATAAACGTCAAAAGCTCCACGATTGGTCATTCTTAAATTACGAGTGCTATTTTTTGGCGTGGTTGTTCAGAGCCTCATGGTACTAACAATACTTAATTTTTATGGCAACCAAATGACGGCAGCGGAGTAACCGCACAGCTTTTACCATTAGGTTACGCAATTGGCAAATATCTACCTAATGATAAAGACGCAACAACTGTAAGTGCAGGGCTAGAACATGCTATTAATAATACGTTAAAATCCGCAGAGCAAGGTGAAAATTAGAAAGGACAACAATTTCCCCAAAAAACAAGCTCGGAATCCCATCAAAAAGTTACAGGTGTCCGGTTATTTCTCGGTTCTTTCGTTGGTTGCTCTCACTTCATAAAATTCTCAGGAACGATTTTGAACTGTTTCATACAAGCTTTTGTACTCAACCTGAGTTATCTGCACTGGCTGTAAATTTAATTAGCATTTGCAGTACTTTACGTGACATTAATCATATAATGCAATTATGCAAACGTATATCTTTACGAGCTTAATTAAATATTCAAAAATAGGTATTATTTATGGAACTTATTACAGAATTACTCACCAAAGACTACTTCGTATTATTTCTAGTTATTGGTCTTGGAACAGCACTTGGTAATGTGCGAGTGAAGGGGATTAGTTTTGACACATCAGCGGTTATATTTGTCGCTATTTTTTTTGGGTATCTATACAACTTGTACGGCGTCAACTTTAATATTCCTCCCATCATACAAAGTGTTGGATTGGTATTATTTATTTATACTATAGGCATGCAAGCTGGGCCCTCGTTTTTTAGTTCATTTAAAGAACAGGGTACAACACTTCTTGTGCTTGCCGGAACGACTGTTTTGACCGGTGGAATAACAGCCGTGGCTATTGCTTATATTTATGATGTAGATATGAATATTATGAGTGGTTTGTTAACCGGGGCATTAACATCAACACCTGGTTTGGCAGCATCTATTGAAGCGTCTAACTCACCATTAGCATCTATAGGTTATGGTATTGCTTATCCATTTGGGGTTTTGGGGGTGATTTTATTTGTAAAATTAGGTCCTGCTTTATTTAGAGTAAACATGAAAAATGAAGAGGATAAATTTGCGGAAATATCACGTTCTAGCACGCCGCCAGTGATAAATAAAAATTTAATTATTTCTAATGAAAATGTAAACGGGAAAACGCTTGAAGAGTTGAAAATACGTTTTATGACCAAGGCGAATATTTCACGTATTATGAAACCTAATCAACTTCCTATTTCACCAACAAGTAGTACGGTATTAGAAACAGGAGACATAATAAAAGCAGTAGGAACGGTAAATGCGTTAAATAGAATAGAGCTTTTGTTAGGTAAGGTTACGGATATAGAAATTCCAAGTAGCGGATTGTATGATATCAAATGGTACGTGGTAAGTAACAATACTGTTGTAAACAAAACAATTCAAGAGCTTAATCTTTTAGAAAATTACTCTGCGACCATAACTCGCATAAGAAGAGCAAGTATTGATTTGGCGCCGCATCCTACTACTCGAATAAAATACGGTGATAAAATTTTAATATCTTCTTCTAAAGGGAATGTGCCTGCTGTCACACAACTTTTTGGAGATAGTTTAAAACTTATTGGACAAACTAGTTTTTTACCGGTTGCATTTGGTATTGCGATAGGCGTTTTAGTTGGGGCTATTGCTATTCCATTAGGAAGTATAAACCTTAAATTAGGACTAACAGGCGGTGTGCTTTTGACATCTATATTTTTAAGTTGGAAAGGAAAATTTGCAGGAGTAATCTGGAACTTATCAAGTCCTGCAAATAAAATATTACGTCAGTTTGGACTTTTAATGTTTTTAACACCAGTAGGTTTGAGTGCAGGGGAGAGTTTGGTTCCTGCTATTGAGGAGCATGGAGCTGTTTTATTTCTTTATGGAGCAGTTATAACATTAATTCCAATGATTGTTACGGTTCTTGTTGGGCGCTTTTTTCTAAAAATTAATTTTTTATCTATTTTAGGTGCGTTGACAGGTGGTATGACATCAACACCAGGATTAAGTGCTGCGGATTCTATGACCGAATCTGAAGCGCCACAAATTGCTTATGCTGCGGTTTATCCATTTTCATTGGTTTTAATAATAGTTATTGCAGAAATAATGGCTCTTTTATAATTGATTATGGTGGGCTCATAGAGATCGATAAAAAACCAATAAATTCATGCGGTTATAGAATTTATCTTGTTCAATAAATTAGAAGGGCATCCCACTGTTTGCCAAAAAACAAACTCGGAATCCCATCAAAAAGGTACGGGTGTCCGATTCTTTTTAGCGCAAATAACACCACAATCGCGGCAATCCAAGGCGTGTTCATGAGTCCAACTTCTTCACAGTCATAGAAATAGGTAAAATAATGCTCAGTTAGCATATTGTTTATGACTGAGTCTGCAATTATTTGAAAGGAAAGTTCTTTGGATGCTGGTGAAAGGTCATAACCGTCAAGCATATAGACAGATGACATTGCATCGAATGTCCATTGCATTTTAAAACCTAAAATTTCATCTGTAGTGCCTTCAATTTCCGTTTTCATCTCAACCCAGGAATGCGGGTGTGCGAGACTCTTCAATGGCGTGAGTAAAATGACGACTAGGAAAAGTTGAATAAGCTGTAGTGTTAGTTTCATAAATAATTATTCATTATGGGTTGTCATAACGGATATAAGGCTTTCTAACAAAAGAAAACCTTTTTATTATTAGCTACTTAGTGATGACTATTTTGTCAATGCAGAGACTATCGTATTGACATTGTATTCAATCATTTTTAGATAAGTAGAGGCTGGACCTTGTTTATCCGATAATGAACCAGAGAATAATTCCCCCCCTATTTTTGCATCGGTCTCCTGGCTGATTTGTTCGATGATGCGATTATCTGCGATGTTTTCCATAAACACAGCACCGACTTTATCTTTTCGGATTTGTTTAATGATGGCTGCCATATCCGAGGCGCTTGCTTCCGATTCAGTACTGGTTCCCTGTGGAGCTATAAATTCTATTTTAAAATCACGTGCGAAATAAGCAAATGCATCATGTGGGGTGATTAATTTGCGTTGTGAAAGTGGGATCGTATCCAGTTTTGCATGTAATTTAATCTCTAATTTATCTAGTTTTTGCAGATATCCCTGTGCATTTTGCTGATAATCATTAGCGTTTTCAGGATCCACTTGACTTAAACCCGATGCGATATTTTTAACATACGTTTTTACATTGATAATGCTATTCCAAGCATGCGGGTCTACGCCGTCATGATGATGTTCGCTAGCATGTTCTTCGTGCTTTTCGTCATGGTCAGTATCTTCATGATGCATTTCATCGTGGTCTGCATGATCTTCGTGCTTTTCATCATGGTCAGCATCTTCATGATGCATTTCATCGTGGTCTGCATGATCTTCATGCTTTTCGTCATGGTCAGCATCTTCATGATGCTTTTCATCGTGGTCTGCATGATCTTCATGTTCATCGTCGCCGAGTGTAATCACATTAATACCGTCTGAGGCTACAATTGTGGTCCCTTGGAAATGTGCTGACTCTAAAATGCGTGGCATCCATCCTTCAAAATTAAGGCCATTGACTATCAATAGCTTCGCTTTACGAATAGCTAGTGCATCTTTAGGTGTCGGGCTGTAAACATGTGCATCGCCATTTGCTTTAACCAGTGTGGTGATATCAATGTGACTACCACCGACTTCTGATACAAGGTCGCCCAATATTGAAAAACTGGCGACAACGGGAATTTTATCATTTGCAAACGCCGTCGTATTTACGCCTAAACCAAGTGCAATCGAAGCGATTAAATAAGCTTTTTTAGTGATCTTGAAAGTCATGTTTTTTCCCTGTTAAAATTAAGTCCAAATAGAACTGATTAATGATGTGTTAATAGGCCACCACGTTTACCGATTAATAGCGACACAATGTAAATGCATCCCATGACCAGTACAATTGCGGGACTGGTTGCAAAACTTGCGTGGTAAGAAAGAAACAGGCCAAAGTAACTGCTGATCACCGAGGTCACAAAGGCAATAACAATCATAGTGCCGAGTTTTTCCGTCCAAAAACGTGCAACAGCAGCAGGTAGTATCATCAAACCAACGGCCATTAGGGTACCTAGTGCGTGAAAACCTGCGACCAAATTCAATACGACCAGTAATAAAAAACTAAAATGTGCAACCGAGCTTAATTTACTGACTGACCTGAAAAATGCAGGATCAACACATTCAAAAACTAAGGGGCGGTATAAGATGGCAAGTGAAACTAATGAGACGGTTGCAATCGATGTTAATAGGATAAGGGCATCATTGTTAAGTGCCAATACCGAACCGAATAACACATGCAATAGATCCATATTACTTCCCTTTGCAGAAATAATGAGTACACCAGACGCCAACGACAACAGGTAAAAAGCGGCTAAACTTGAGTCTTCTTCTGCATTAGTGTGACGAGCAACCACACCTGCTAATACTGCAACTATACAGCCGGCAATCACACCACCAATGGTCATGGCTGTAATGGATACCCCGGCAACTAAAAAGCCAATGGCAGCACCGGGCAAAATAGCATGAGCCATGGCATCACCGGTTAAACTCATTTTTCTTAAGGTCAGAAAAACACCGATAGGGGTTGCGCTCAGACTTAATACTAAGCAACCCCATAATGCGCGTTGCATAAAAGAAAATTCAATAAAGGGTTCTAAAAATAAACCATAAAGATCAGTGGTCACGATACATTTTCCTCATAGTGTTCAGGGTTAGAGCAGATTTCAGATGACTTAAGCGGTTGTTTAATATTTAACTGAATATTGGGATCTACTTGGGTCTCTATTTTAATAATTGAGGGCGTTGGTTCTGGAATATAGGCGATATGCTGATATCCGGCTTTAGATAAATTTTCGCCGGTCATGATCAACTTCGTTTCACCGCTACCAATAAGC
Source organism: Psychromonas antarctica (assembly GCF_022267535.1). Lineage (GTDB taxonomy): Bacteria > Pseudomonadota > Gammaproteobacteria > Enterobacterales > Psychromonadaceae > Psychromonas > Psychromonas antarctica. The sequence continues at coordinate 11,255 of NZ_JAHNZV010000058.1, read as the reverse complement.
TTTTTCGCCAATAAAATAACTTTGGGGAAAAAACGATTCACTAGCGCTAAATCATGAATAACCGTGATAATCGTTTTACCCTGTGTTTGACAATCATGGATCACATCCATTAAGTCCATGGTAGTTTGTGCATCGATTGCAGCAAAGGGTTCATCCAATAATAGAATTTCAGCATCCTGCATCAGCATACGAGCAAATAGCATTCGTTGAAATTGGCCACCGGAGAGGGCGCTTATTTGGCGTTCTTCGACACCTATAAGATTGACTTTGCTTAAAGCTTGTTGCAATAACACTTTTTCAGTTTGACTGAATACGCGCCAAAAACCCGTACGTCGCCAGGCTCCAGCCGACACAAATTCCCGTACTGTGATGGGAAATTTACGATCTATCTGATGGCTTTGTGGTAAGTAAGCAATATCCTTCGGGCTGAGTTGACCTAAATCAACATGACCAAAACTTGGTTTTAACTGCCCCATGATGCTTTTGAGTAAGGTTGATTTACCCGCACCATTAGCACCAACAACGGCAACCAAGTCACCTTTTTTTATTTTTGTAGAAACCCCATCGAGGGCACGTGAGTCTTTGTAATTGACACTCAAATCAATAATATTAATCATGGATCAACCTGTTAAAGTAATTGGCCTAATACCAACCATAGGCTGGCAACAAGAGTAAGCGCACCGATTAAGCGAATACTGGCGCTGAGTAATAATAGCGATTTCACTGGGTTGTCGTTTTTGGAAATATTTTGTTTGTTATTGTTCATTTTCTTCTCAATTGTTTATAGAGAATATGATTATTAAAGTAATGTTATAATATAACACTTTAAAAGTGAACCACATTAACTGAAAATATTAATTTTTTGTTCGCGATAATCGTGATTACCATGGATAAGTTTTTGCGGATAAATAAAAATGAGGACTGCAGTAAGTTAATGCAATCAAATAAGTAACTCACCCAGATGGTGACTTATCGTAAACGTTATAAGGAAACCTTATTGGCTCTTTTTTTTGCCTTTACACTCAGGACAAATGCCCGTTATTTCTATGGTTCGTTGTTGAATTTCAAAGCCACTATGCTCGGCAGAGATACTGATTGCACTGTTAATGGATGTCGAATCAAGTTCCACGAAAGCACCACAGTCATTGCAGATAAAAAATTGACCTTCATGTTTCTGTTGTGGATTATTACACCCGACAAAGGCATTCATTGATTCAATACGATGAATTAAACCAAGATCCATTAAAAAGTCGAGTGCACGATATACCGTTGGAGGAGCTGCACGTCCATCCTGTTGTAATTGGTCAAGGATATCATAGGCTCGAATTGGTTTATGTTGCTGCCACACAAGCTCAAAAATCCGTTTTCTTAATTTTGTGAAGCGTTGATTACGAGATTCACAAACCTGCTCAGCCTTTGCTATTGCTGTTGCCATGCAACTTTGGTGGTCATGGTGATCTCTACAAAATATTATGTTTTGTTCTGCGCTCATAAATATCATCACTTAAATTAGTTATTATTTAAATATGTTATATCATAACACTATCGTTCAATGGTTGTTTCACTTTTTAAACTAACTTTGCTGTTTTATAACGGCTTACAGGTAAATCTAACACATTGAGTGTTCTTTCCTTTGACACCTTTAATTGCGTCGGGTTGATTTTTTAACTTCTGATACAGAATTGATAGCAATAAACAAAGACTGGAAAATTTACGCTCGCTTATTCCCGACTCCGAGCGTCATTCGAAAGCTCCCAACAGCGAGCAAAATCGGAGTTAATTACCTGATTTGCTCCATTGACTTAGTGTAAGAGCTCTACCACTGAGGGCGTAAGAAAGGATTTACGATACTTTTTCTTATGTTAAGGCTTCGACCATCAGGAATCGCTTCTAAAGTGAGCAGCCAAATTCGCTTTATCACTAGTAAGTGGTCAGGGTAATCATGTTTTTTGTTTATTAGGTAACCATGAATCTAATGCCCTTGATTGGGCGACACAGAAAGGACAAGGTAACTGAGCTCGTCCACATACAGAAAATAATAGAAAACAATACAATTCTTTTTAGAGGCTGTAGAAGAGGGTTCAAAAGAACACGAACGTTGGATCACTTGGTTTAATCATCACCTCTATTTATTGATTTTGAGGTGGTAAAGGCCATTCTGGGGTGAACAGATAATTTTGTGTATTAAACCTTATCTAAACACTGACTACAGCTTCAAAGAAGTTCATTTGATTGATACTTTTTATTAAACCCATGAATTGTTTACGTTATCTGAAACCTTATTAAGAGCTCCTGATCGTCGCCTGCCAGAGGGTCAGATATTTATAGATAAAATAGGGAAAGACGCACTCGAAAACGCATTGAGTGGTGGGCGGATTCTGCATATAAAGAATCGATAGTGCCTATTGTCAGTGGACATTATACTCTTTCGGGTTTACCAAGCGCATTATCACAAAAAAGCAATATTCAGATCTGGTTTGGACAACAGCGGGACGGACTTGCCCTTTACCTAAAATTTTGTGAAAACGGGTGAGTATATTAGAGAAATATCTGACTTTCTCAGTCTCGAAAGGTGATCTAATTATAAACTTGAACTAAAATATATATAACGCTTGGTGTGTTTTAGATCTAATGAAAAATGACGTTTATTCTACTTATCCTCGTTTTTTTGTTCAGGTTAACTCTAGGTTGGTTTGGCAGCCGGTTTAGAGAGGCGCTTCTGAAATGTTTGGGGGTAATGAATGTAAATAAAACCGATAGAATTGGTTTTAGGTGTGATTTTTTGTAGTGAATAGATGTCGGAAAGCTCACGTCAAATAGAATTTATGTTGTTATAAATCAGTGGCTTGTTGGTGATAAATACGTAATTTGTGGTGTGTTATTCTTGCATATTTATTAAATATCAATCTGATATAGAGGAGTTCCAATCATGAAGAATATTAAACTACTTTTTGTTGCCGTTTCCTGCTCACTACTTGTCGTCAGCACAAGCTTTTCATCACCTATCACTTTTTCTGGTTCTGCCTCTAGTGTGAGCCTCTCAAATTTTGACTGGGGAGTAACACTCGATGTGCCTGTAATTGGCGATGTGACGGTTGGGCAATGGTCCTCTCTTTCAGCGGCGTTAAACCCATCTCTGCCAACACAATCATTTACAATCGATGAAGGAGAGTATAAGGAGATCGAGTTTTTTACGCTAAAATCCGATGGCGCTGGGTGGGGCTCATACGATATTTATGCGAACCTTGCCTTTGATAACCAAAGCATATCAGCTGGAGTAACTGGTGAGGGCACTTGGGGTGGGGTCACCTGGAATATCCCATATTGGTATAACATATTAACTGGAAATACGTCCTATTTTTCAGGAGGTATAACTGGCGGAAAACTTGAGTGGGATAGTAACTCAATTGACTATTTTTTGCCGGAATGGATGGTTTTAGATTACTACACAAATACTTTTTTAACTGATATATATAATCCATTTGATTTAAGTGAAAAGTATCAGTTGATAGACAATAATATGATCGGTATGTTCTTTGAGGATGGCTTGGATATGGATATATCTGACACACTTACAGTTCATGCCTATATCGTTAATTTTGGTGAAATTGATGAAGAAATCACTCCTACACCCGTCCCAGAACCCCCCACTATCATCATTATTGGCAGTTTATTCGCTGGATTGGCCTTTTATAGAAGGAAGCGAAAAGAAGTTTTCCAATATTATAAATAATACCGACATACCGAGACGGGGACAGCAATGGCCCCGTTTTTTTGGTATTAGTTAAATTTTTCTATGACCGGTGGTTTTTCACATCCACGTTTGTGGGGAAAGTTCATGTAAGATCCCTCAAAACTCTCCAACGAGTAATAATCTCGAACCTCGCTTTGTACCGAAAGCGAGCTTCGTAGTGGCTAAGTTGATTTAATAACTTATTTTTAGTTTGTAATCTTGTAAGGTAAGTACGCTATGGGCGTTTGCGAGTTCGCTTTCTAGGCCATAAAGGGGCACAAAACGAGTTAGAAAACTAAATTTCGGGCAATCGACTCAGTTCTTTAATCGTATTGAGCCAATGTATTTTGTCTGATTTATTAAAGTTCAAAATTAAAGGCTGGCTCCACGCTCATTGTAATAATGTTTGCTGGAAACATCTTGCATAGAGTGGTCCTGAAATTTGAGTGGCTAGTATTGTCTTTTTATCTAAAAAGCAAAACGTGATACTTGATCCCATATCCTTTAGCCAGTGTAATGCTTTAATTAAATGAATCTGATTTACGTTTTAAGCCATAGGGAAATATATGAGAAATTTACGATGCTTGCTATTGATAATACTAGTCTCTAGCTGTTCTAGTAACACATCGAGTGTACGAAAAGACAATCAGGTTGGTGAACCTTATGTGGGGTTAAAACATGTAATTAATAATACGTTAAAAATTGCTAAACAAGGCGATGCGGAAGCTCAATATAACCAAGGGCTCATTTACTTCAATGGCAAGGGCGTGCCTCAAGACTACAAACAAGCAGCAATGTGGTACCGAAAAGCCGCTGAGCAAGGTCATGCTCAGGCGCAATATGATCTAGGATCCATGTATTCCAATGGTAAGGGCGTGGTTCAAGACGATAAGAAAGCATATATGTGGTTAAATGTAGCTAGAATTAATGGTGTCGATATTACAAATGCATTTGATATTCTTATTTCGAGCATGACAACAAAAAATATAAATGAAGCTAAAAACATGTCTAATTTATGTTTAGAATCTAATTACCAAAAATGCAATTAACCTATAGTGTCAACTCAAACAGGTGTTTATCTGGATAGGCTTTCTCGTTTGCGCGTAATTGGACGGTAATAATTAAAGATTGATAATTTTGAGCCGTTAGATTTTGATCTCAAAGCAAGACCGTCAGCAGCAGTTAAATTAAACTCTTTATCTTTTGCTTTTAAACTTGAGTTGCTGTGGATGGGAGTATTTTTCTCGTTATAGTAACATCACTTTTCTAATCACTTTTCTAATCACTTTTTAGTGTTACTAACAGTGTTACTTAATAAGGTGCATTTTTAAGACGACAATGGACAGTAATAGACTAATTAACTACTTAAAGTGTTGATTTTTAACTGCTTGAAAGTGGGGGGGATGTTGATAGACATTAATAAACAAGATATTGGTGCTCGCTACTGGACTCGAACCAGTGACCCACGCCATGTCATGGCGGTACTCTACCAACTGAGCTAAGCGAGCATAAAGTTGGTTGCTGTGAAAGCGAAGTGATTTTGCTTTATCACCATGAAACTGTCAACTCTTCTTTTAAGATTTTGCTTTGTTTGATGTTTTTTTGTGCAGATAAAATAACAATGGTTAATAAAGCGACATTGCCGGCCACTTTATTAATATTTGCGATTAGATTTCGTCATCAATATCTTCTGGAAGTGCTTCTTGTTTGTCTCGCTTGAGTAGCTGTTCAAATTTTTCATTACTTTTTTTCAAAACATCATTACTTTTCTCTTTGATTTCACCCCATGCCTGTTTTGATTTTTCTTTGCCAGAATTTAATAACTCTGTCGATGTCTCTTTACTTGCCTCCCAGATATCTTCACCCGCTTTTTTGCTTTGTTGCAATGCTTGCTTGGTAGAGTCTTTTGCTTCGGCCCAAGAATCTTCCTTGCTGGATATGGCATTTTCAACTTTAGGTGGTGCAGGTTGCTGTATTTGTTTGGTTTCTTGCTCTGATTGATGTTTTTGCTGCGTTTCATCACAGGCAAAAATTGATAACAGTAATGTACTTGTTAATAAAATGCCGATCTGTTTTGTCATTTTTCTCTTCTCCAAGGGCAAAACTACAGAACGTTATTATAGCCCATATCGGCTTCTTATACGCTTTATGAATCGAGCCTGTTATGTCTAATCGGCAAGCTGTGGGCTGTTGTTTATTTGTGGGAGTAAATTAAATTGTTTATTAAAACATTATCAGCAGAGGCGTTTGTAACATAATTTAAAAAATACAAACCGTTTTTAGTGAATTGCTTATTTAATATTATAATTGCTAACTATTGATTTATAAGCTGTTAATGCTCAGTTATTGTTTAGGATATTTTAGGTGATCCCTTGAAATAACAAATAGAGTAGACTACTGTATGTAAAAACAGCCAGAGAAGTCCCTAATGAAACTTTATATTGCCGAAAAACCGAGCCTTGCACGTGCCATTGCTGATGCGTTACCGAAACCCCATCGTAAAGCGGAAGGGTGTATCTATCTTGGCAATGGTGACGTGGTCAGTTGGTGTATCGGTCACCTGTTAACGCAAGTCGATCCTGAAGATTATGACGCGCAATATAAAAAGTGGAAATTTGATGATTTGCCTATTATTCCAGAAACGTGGAAACTCAAAGCAACGGCGCGTACTAGTAAGCAGCTCAGTGTATTAAAAAAATTGATTAAACAGGCTGATCAGTTAGTACACGTTGGTGATCCTGATCGTGAAGGGCAGCTGCTGGTGGATGAAGTTATTCATTTTAGCGGGGTAAAAGGGGATAAGTTAAAGCAGACTCAGCGTTGCCTGGTCAGTGATTTAACGACCAATGCGGTAAAACGCTCCTTACAGCAATTACGCTCTAATCAGGAGTTTGTTGCGTTATCGACTTCGGCATTAGCAAGAACGCGTGCTGACTGGTTATATGGGCTGAATTTAACCCGCGTTTATACATTACAAGCACAAAAGTCGGGGTATAAGGGGGTGATCTCTGTTGGACGAGTACAAACTCCATTATTAGGGCTTGTGGCAAGGCGCGATCAGCAGATAGAAGTGTTTGTGAGTAAGCCCTTTTATGAAGTTGAAGCAAGTCTCCGTTGTGACAGTGGTGAATCTTTTATGGCTAAATGGAAACCTAGCAATGCTTGTGCGAAGTACCAGGATGAAGAAGGGCGTATTGTGATTCGAGGACTAGCAGAAAATGTGGCGGCGCGTATTACTGGGCAGCCGGCTATTGTAAATAGTTTTATCGCCAAAAATAAAAAACAGATTGCGCCATTGCCTTATAATTTATCTTCCTTACAAATTGATGCGGCCAAACGCTATGGTTACAGCGCGCAACAAGTCCTTGATATTTGTCAGACTTTGTATGAACGCCATAAGTTGATAACTTATCCACGCTCCGACTCTCGTTACCTGCCGTTAAACCATTATATGCAGGCCAAATCAGTCACTCAGGCGATTGCAAATAATGATTTATCACTTCAACAAGCTGTGGGTAACGCCGATTTATCGATTAAAGGCCGTGCTTGGAATGATAAAAAAGTGGATGCACACCACGCAATCATCCCAACTGATATTAGTAAATCGATAAGCAGTTTAGATAGTGCATCGCAAAAAATTTATGCGTTGATTGCAAAACAATATTTATGTCAGTTTTATCCCGATTATTGTTATGCAGAATGTGTAGCTGAAATTGAGATAAACAATGGGGTGTTTATCAGTAAAGCCAAATCAAAACTGAGTGACGGTTGGAAGGCGTTATTTGACAGTCAAGAAAAGGATACTTTTTTGCCTAAGTTGCAAAAGGGACAAGCCCTGCTTTGTGATAAAGGGGTTGTTATTGATAAAAACACCCAACCGCCAGCTTATTTTACTGATGCGACTCTATTAGCCGCGATGAGTAATATTGCTCGTTATGTTAAGGATGGGCAATTAAAAAAAATTCTTAAAGAGACTGATGGGTTAGGCACAGAGGCAACTCGTGCGGGAATTATTGAGCTGTTATTTAAGCGCCAATTTTTACAACGAAAAGGTAAGCAGATAACGGCAACGACTACGGGTAGAAAGCTGATTGACAGTTTACCTGAGATGCTAACTCTGCCGGATATGACCGCGCAGTGGGAGATGCAGCTTAATGCGATCAGTGAAAAGGCACAAAGCTATCAAGGTTTTGTGTTACCACTGCAAAGTCAGCTAAAAATTATTATTGAGAAAGCGATCACTGATGGTCCTCAAGCCTTAACCGATCTACCCACTAGCGTCAATCTGTTTAAAAAATCATATGCTAAAAGAGGATCTAAAAAGAAGAAAATGTAGTGTTCAAGTATGGCTTTATTCTGTGGTTTTCGGATTGCTGTTATGTTGATGGGCATTATTCTTAGAAGCGGCCTCATCAATCGGCTCTATGTGTGTGGTTAATTGCTTTGCCTCTTTTTCGTGGCGCGCCGCGAGCAACTTTCGCTCTTGTTCGGCAAAATAGATATCTTCTGCAGCTTTGCCTCTAAGGCGCATCCTTTGAGTAAAGTCAGCCATCGCATTTACCTCAACTACTCCCATTGTCTTAATATTAGCTCATCTGCATGTTTTAGGTTACTTCTTAAACCAAAAACGCATTCAACTAACACTGTAGGTTTTATATATATCGATTTAAAAACAATAGGTTATGTTTTTTGTGCGTGTGTTTAAATACCTGTCTAATGAGATGGATGTTATTAATTAAAAGTTGTTATAAGCTCAAACCATGCTTCTATTTCCAGGAATTAAGCGTGCGCCACAAAAGATGTATTGGCTTAATTTTGTAGACAACCTTTTTGCGCACTCTATAAGAACTATATGGTGTTAATCGTCTATTCCTAGCCATTGCAGCCTAAACCGCTGTCTATTTTTATTACTTTTATCCAGTCCAAAATGCTCTACTTGCTGATGCTGGCTTAAAAGTAAAGTCTTAAAGTAGCTATCCCAGATGGCGAGTGCAGAGCCAAAATTTTTATTAAAATGTTTGTGTTCTGCGCTATGGTGAATTTGATGTTGCGCGGGACTGATAAACACCTGTTCCCATCGACCAAAGCCCAACCAAATATGGCTATGGCGTAGGTTACTGCCCGCGATATTAAATATAAAGACAAAAATATTAACGCCCAACAGATCAAAAACGCTCAAATTATTTTTGAAAAGATACACAAACAGACTGCTTATAAGTACATTTATAAGCAGATTCCGCAGGGCATTTATAGCTAATTCAACAGGGTGAATTCGATATAACGTCAATGGGGTCATACTGGTTGCGCTATGGTGAAGGGCGTGAAATCGCCATAACCAAGGGGTACGATGCATGGCTCTGTGCACTAAAAATTTGCCAAAGTCGTTACAGATGAAAAGAGAAAAGGCTAAAATTATTGATAACCAGCTGTCATCAATAATAAAGAATTCACCTCGTCCAAAAAGTGTTTGTAGACCATTATTAATCATTAGTAGCAAACTTATTTGCATAGCAAACAATGGGACGAGTATCAATTTAGATAGCCCCTGATTAATGAATAGCCAAATCAGATCAAAGGCACTTGAGGCATTAAGCCATGGTTTTATTTTGAAAATGGCACGGCCAGAGATAATAATAGCGAGTAGCAAACTGCTAAGTAAATAAAACCAATAGATTCGTTTATGCGGATCAAAAACAAAAATCAGTGGTTTGCTGAGCGCCTCCAACCATTCCCACAAAACGTAACCTCATATATAAAATAAACAACTTGCCTTTGTAAATGATAATCAATACTATTCGCAATTAAATATTAAATCAACAAGGTGTTCACTTTATGTTAACAAATACAATAATGGTCTTTGCATTGCTTTGCTTTTTCTCTACTACATCATTGGCTTCTTTTGCGGATAAAGATGCCCATCGTATCCCGGCAACAGTCGCAGTAAGTGAGTCGGCGATTAAGGTTAATTATGTGCAGATGGCCTATGCGGCCTATGAAGATTCCTTAAATAGCGCACTTTTTTTACAACAATCAATTAAGCAACTACTTGATGAACCTAGCAATGAGCGTTTATTAGCGGCGCAACATGCCTATAAACTCGCGCGTATTCCTTACCAGCAAGTGGAGATTATGCGCTGGGATACTGACATCACCATTAATGCCGGGCTAGAAAAAGATGGCGGACCCGCCAGTGTTGATCAATGGGAAGGGCAAGTAAATGCGTGGCCTTTAGATGAGCAAGCTATAGATTTTGTTAAAGGTGATGCGAGTGCTGGCATTATCAATATAAAATCGGGCCCCGTTATTACCTTAGGTTATCTTGTCAGCCAAAATGGTATTGGTGGAGAAGCCAATGTGACTACAGGTTTCCATGCTATCGAGTTTTTGCTCTGGGGACAGGATCTAAATGGTACCAATGCGGGGGCCGGGGACCGTAATGTCAATGATTTTAAACGCGATGCCAGTGGCCAATGTTCAGCTCATAACTGTGATCGCCGCCGCGACTATTTGCAAGTGGTTACAGAGCTTCTCGTAACTGATTTACAACAAATGACTCATGAATGGAGCCCTACTGCTGTAAAACACAAAGGCTCTTTGGCCTATAACTTTTTGGCGTCAAAAGAAGGGCTGCGTTATATGTTATTTGCTATGAAAAGTATGGCAACAGATGAGCTTGCTTCAGCAAGAATGTATGAAGGTTTAGATGGGTTAGATCCAGAGCAAGAGCATGACTGTTTTAGTGATTTAAGCCATGTTGCTATCTATTACAATTTCCAGGGGATCCGTAACGCTTTTTATGGCGGTTATGAAACAACGGCGGGGAAATATGTTAGCGGTGCAAGCATTGGTGATTATATTGAGCAGCAAAGCCCTACTATTTTTAAACAGTTTGACGATGGATTCAATGAAATTGAAAAGAATATGAGGATTGTATTTGCTGCAGGCGAGCAAAGCAATAACCCGATTCGTTTTGATCAAATCATTGGTCAGCCAAATAACGCAATTGAGCGCAGCGCTGCAATAAAAGCAGTATTTCAGTTGATTGATTTGCAACTCGCATTTGATAATGTAGAGAAACTATTGTCGTTACAGTCGCTTATTATCTCCGGTGACGGTGATTAATTGTCATCCTACATGAGGGCGCTTCGGCCCTCATTGTGTTTTTTTATTATATTTTCTTTGTATTACTAAGTTGCAGCCATTTTATGATCAATCTAGCCACAGTTATATTTCTCTTATTTGTTACTTCTCACTGCTGGGCTGTTGATTATGAGCAGCATCTATCTGCAGGAGATACGAGCGTTGATAATAAGATGTCTTCTGCCTATTCCATGCATTCAGCGAATATGATCTCTGCTAAGCTCATTTTAGCTTTTCATGGTGGTAATAAGTTTTCCTGATTACCCATAAAGCTCAGCCATGCTTAAATAGCGTTGTGGCATAGGCGGAGTACGTAAGGCAACGAACATAAACCGAGGCAGCATATCCTCAAGCGTGAAACGACGATTAAATCTATAACAAT
>NZ_JAHNZV010000057.1 GCF_022267535.1 Psychromonas antarctica | reverse complement strand
GGTCTATCGGGTTGAAATTTAAATCAACAATAAGCGCGATGCTGTTACAAACATCTCAGTGGAATTCAAGATTACATCTTTAGGTTTTTACATTTTTTAATCAATGTATTGCGTAACGAACAAAGCCCCTATCCAAAATATCTTCAAGCCAGCATCCGCCCTCTATCAATCCAATCATAAATTACGAATTCCAAAGCTAAACTTCAGCCATAAACTTTTGACGGCAGCATAATACTTTCGTTATTAACAAACCGAAACGATAATCGAAATAATTTAATTTCTAATCATAAAAATTAAATTTAAAGAAAGTTTGACGGTAATACTGGTTTTCCATGCATGATAAATATTGACGCTTGCCAATAACAAATAATTTAGGGGGATTAAAATGCTTTTAACTAGGAGCTGGTGATCTTTGTTTAAATTATGTGCAATGAAGAGAAAGGTATTCTCTATCGCTTACGTGTAGGTTGTCCGTGGGGTGATTTGCCCGAATGCTTTGCCTTATGGAATAGGATTTATCGTCCCTTCCTCCGTTGCCCAACAAAAGGAATTTTAATGAGGTTATTCAAGTCATTACCCTCTGATACCGACACTGATTGGGAGTTTATTGATGGCAGTTATGTCAAGGCTCACCAGCATGGTACCGGAGCTGCGTCTGAGGAACCGCAGGGAATTGGACTAAATCGAGGCGGTAATACAAGTAAAATTCATTTACTGGTAGATAGTTATGGTTTACCCATTAAATTTATTCTTACAGGGGGTGAAGTTCATGATAGTAAAGCAGCTAATGAACTGATTGATTTATTACCTCAAGCTGATTTGATCATTGCAGATAAAGGTTATGACAGTGATACCAAGAAAGAAAAAATTCAAAAACAGGTAATGCAGATATAGATTCGTGCTTGTACAAATACAGGCACTTAATCGAAAATTCCTTTGCAAGGCTAAAGCACTTTAGAGCTATAGCCCCACGATACTATAAGTTAAAAATTCATTTTGAAAGTATGCAGGCATTAGCATGCTCAATGATTTGGCTGCCAATGTGAAAGATCAACAGCCCCTAATACCACATTCATTTTAACACGTATAAATGAACAGATAACGAGTGAGATAAGTCAATAAAAAAGGGCCTTGATTTACCCTTAATATGTATTCAATTAATAGGATTCCTCCTATTTTCCCTTTGCCAACTAAGCTAAAATTGCAGTTAGCTTTTAAAGGGAAATATGACTAAAATGGCATTTTGAAGCCAGGGGGCAACTCCATCCCGCCAGTTAATCCGCTCATTTTGCTTTTATTGATCTCTTCTACACGACGCACAGCATCATTGAAAGCAGCTGCGATAAGATCTTCAAGCATCGCTTTGTCATCATCCATTAAACTCGGATCAATATCTACTCTACGTACATTGTGGTTACCCAATAAAGTCACTTTAACCAGACCGGCTCCTGATTCCCCTACCACTTCTGTATTGGCTATCTCCGCTTGCGCTTTTTGCATATTTTCTTGCATCTCTTGGGCTTTTTTCATTAAATCACCCATTCCAGCTTTATTAAACATAGTCACTCTCTTCTTTAATTACATTACTTTAAGGATATCTCTAATTATAACGGTATGATGCTATTTTCATAGATCTTTGCACCATAATCACGCACCCAAGTTTGAATATTTTTATCTTCTTTAATCGCCCGTTTCGCATTATCCAAATATTGCTGATAGAGACGTTGCTCACATTCAATCGGCGTAAGTTCCTCATCCTCTCCGACTTCAATATAAACACTCATTTGATCGCCATAATGAGTTTTTAATTTAGCCTGTAATTGCTCGCATAACCCATTGTTATTAAGTAGATGTTGCTGCTCTATTTTTAGGGTTAATATAATCTGCTGATTGCGCTGTTTCATCACGCTATTTTTCGCTAATAACTTGACCAGTCCCACTAACTGCATCTGTTGAATAAGCACAGACCAGGGATCGGTTAACTTATCTTCAACATATTGACCAATATCGATGGCCGGTAAATCAAGTGACTCATTAGTGAAAAAATCTTGCTCATTTACTGGCGCTTCACCCGCGGAATAAGGCGTATTTTGTGTAGAAACAGGAAGCGCTGTTGTAACGCGCTCTGGCATAAAAGAATGCGCAGCGTCTACATCATCAAAGTCTGTAAGCTCGATATTCGTCGTATCCGACCAATCGTTTGCAACTGTTGGTAATGACTCCTCATAACTCAAAGGCAATGGCTGTTCTTCACAACTATTGTCTGCAACAGTTGTAATAGAAGTAATAGAAGTGCTTTCAAGCTCAGAGCTAGTTACTTTTTCCGATACTATTTGTGGCGCGACAATCTGCTCAGTGTTTTGGTTACCTATTGTCGCCTGTGACTTTTTTGCCTCTTCTCGCTTTAATCTATGGCTACGCAGCATATTACGAGAGTGCGTAACTTCTTTAACTGATTGTTCATGAGTAACGGCTAAATCAGCATTTGCGTCTGCACTAGCGCACTCTTTTTTTTGTGAACTTAATGCCGGCACACTCTCAACAGAGGCCTCATTCTGTTTAAGCGTTTCCACCGTTGCAACCTGATCGGTAGGTAACACTTCGACCGATTGAGGGACATCAGGCTCCCTTAGATTATCAGCCACTGCAGGATCAACGGTCATTGAAGTATCTGCGACAGAGGTAGAACGACTCGGCGTTAACGCAGTAGATTTTAATAAACTTTCATCTAAGGCGATATAATTAGCGGGTTTGAATGCCAACAGACGCATCACGGTCATCTCTAATGCGATTTTACCATTCGGCGCAAAAGCATAATCTTTGTAGCCCTGCAGGGCTATCTGATAATAGAGTTGCACCTCTTCAGGAGTTAACCGCTCAGCCAGTAGCTGGAGAGTGTTTTTTTCAGAAGCCGTGCTTTTATTGCGCATTTGTAACAACGCTATCTGATGGCACAAACTGGCTAATCCTTGATGTAGCTTGGCAAAATCAGCACCTAAATGGACAAATTCTTGTATTTTCTGGAAGACTTTTTCAACATTACCAGAAACAATAAAATGCAGTAAATAGGTGAGATGGCTGCTATCAATAGTACCGAGCATTTTTAATACTGACTGATAATCAATATGTCCAGCGCCAAAAGCCAATGCCTGATCAGTCAAACTCAGTGCATCACGGATGCTACCATCAGCCGCTTTTGCAATAACAGAAAGCGCGGCATGGTCAAATGTCGCGTGTTCATGTTGAAGGATAAAGACAAGCTGTTTCTCAATTTCCTCGGGAAGAATCGCTTTTAAATGAAATTGCAAACAGCGAGATAATACGGTGACCGGCAATTTTTGCGGATCAGTTGTCGCAAGTAAAAATTTAACGTACTCAGGCGGCTCTTCTAAGGTTTTCAACAAGGCATTAAAACTATGCTTGGAAAGCATATGCACTTCATCAATAAGATAAACTTTATAACGCCCCTGAGCGGGTTTATATTGAACATTATCGAGCATTTCACGCGTATCATCGACTTTGGTACGGGATGCCGCATCAATTTCAAGCAGATCAACAAACCGGCCTTGATCAATTGCCTGACAATGGCCGCATTGACCACAAGGCGTTGCAGTTACGCCTTGCTCACAGTTCAAGCTTTTTGCCAGAATACGTGCAATGGTCGTTTTGCCAACACCTCGCGTACCACTAAACAGATAAGCATGATGCACTCTATTTTGTGCCAAACCATTCGATAAAGCAGTGACGACATGTTGTTGGCCAACCACTTCTTGGAAGTTACGAGGGCGCCACTTACGCGCTAAAACTTGATAGCTCACTAAAATTACTCACCTTCAAATTTAACTAATGAAAAATACGGCACATCTAATGCGGTTAATTTTTTGCCACCATTTAATGCAGGTAATTCAATCACAAAGACAGATTCAATGACTATTCCACGGGAACGCTGAATTAATCTAACGGACGCCTCAGCGGTTCCGCCTGTGGCTAATAAATCATCAACTAACACAACCCTTTCACCCGGCTTAATCGCATCGAGGTGAATATGTAATGTATCCGTTCCATATTCAAGTAGATAATTTTCTTTAATGGTGTCACGAGGCAGTTTACCTGGTTTGCGTACAGGCACAAAGCCAGCACCTATTGCAGCGGCTAAAGGTGCGCCAAAAATAAAACCTCGCGCTTCCGTGCCGACAACTTTATCTATCTTTTTATCTTTATAACGTTCAATAAGTAAGTTGATGGTTGCAGAAAATGCGGCGCCATTTGCAATTAAAGTGGTGATATCTCGAAAGATGATACCTGGGATAGGATAATCTGGAATACTTTTTATGCTGTTTTTGATCAGTTGTTGCGTACTTGGTTTCATCCGCTATTGCTCTTCTTGATAAAATAATGGTTAAGGGTAATTAGTTGCTTAGTGATCTGCAAGTCGTTCTCTTATATATTCCTATCTGCACAATAAAAAAATATAAAATAGTGTTTGATAAGAGGCACTACGAGTAAACAACTCGTCTAAATTATGATGCTTCCTTTACTCAGATAAAAGCGCAATAATATCCTTAGTCCGCTTAATCGATCTGACCCGCATAAAGAGTGCTTCACATTCAATATACTGCATTGCAATATATCTTAACCACTGTTTTATCCGTTGTGGATAATATTTCTCTTTAGAGCCCCATGTTTCAAATTCGCTGTATTTAACAAACAATTCTTTTACTTCAGCCCAAGCCATTTTATTATCGCCTTTTAATACCAGAGCGAGGTTCGGAATCGCTAGAGCGCCACGTCCCAGCATCACGTCATCACAGCCACTGGCCGCTTTACACTTCAAGTAATCCTCTTTACTCCATATTTCACCATTAGCGATAACCGGGATATCAACTGACTCTTTAATGAGCTTGATATATTGCCAATGTGCAGGCGGCTTATACCCCTCTTCCTTGGTACGAGCGTGAACGGTAAGTTCTTTGGCTCCCGCCGCGCAGATAGCTTGTGCAATTTCAACACATTGGCTTTTACAGTCCCAACCGAGTCTGATTTTAGCAGATAAAATTTGATCATCCGGGACCGCACCGCGTACCGCTTTTACAATTTGGTAGATAGATTCAGGATCGCGTAACAAAGAAGCACCTCCCAAATTTTTATTGACCGTTCGCGCAGGACATCCGAAATTCAGATCTAATCCTCGTGATCCCATGGAAACAGCGCGGTAAGCATTTTCAGCCATCCATTGCGGATCTTGGCCAAGTAACTGTACCCGAATGGGCGTGCCCGATGCAGTTTTACTATCATTGCGCAATTCAGGACACATTCTATGATACACTTTTCGTGGTAATAATTGATCTACGATACGAATAAACTCGCTGACACATAAATCATAACCACCAATATCAGTCAGTAGCTTACGCATAAAAGCGTCAGCCACACCTTCCATAGGTGCTAATACAACTCTCAAAAACTTCTCCAATCTCTAAACGCCAAGCGCAACCGCCATTATCGGATCTAGTATACCTTTTGTTTAAACAATCCAATAAGAAGATTTGCAGTCCACAGGGCAAGTAAATCTTAGTTACTCTGAAAACATCAAGATCTAGCAGTACAGCTCACATTTTTCTATTTTCCCCACGACAAGCTCTCTTTTATAATAAAAATCGATAACACTCAACACCGTTAGTCATTTATTATTGCAACATAAATAATCTGTATAGAATGTTATACTTGCTCTATTTTTCAAGCCAAAGCAAAATAGTTATGTTAGGAATATTATGTCATTACCCGTGTTAATTTGTGACGATTCAGCGCTTGCACGCAAGGCTATTGCGCGCTCATTACCCAACGATTGGGATATCAACATTAGTTTTGCTGAAAATGGTATATTAGGTCTTGAAGCGATTAGACAGGGCAAAGGCGATGTTGTTTTTTTAGATCTTAATATGCCAGTGATGGACGGGTATCAGGTATTAGAAACAATTTGTAAAGAAGACCTTCCCGCATTAGTCATTGTTGTTTCTGGTGATATTCAGCCCGAAGCACACAAAAAAGTACGCGCATTAGGTGCCATTGATTTTATTCAAAAACCGATTAATCAAACAGTATTAATTAACTTATTAGCTTCTTACGGTATCTATAAAGCGGGTAGCAACAGTGCAATAGAAGATAGCGGAAATATAGAAAACGTCAGTTTACGCGATGCCTTGCAAGAAGTTGCAAATATAGCGATGGGTAAAGCGGGCGATCTGCTGGCGCGTTTGCTTGATGTGTTTGTATTATTACCTATTCCTAACGTCAACACGTTAGAGATCAGTGAATTGCACATGGCATTAACGTCTATTGCCAACGATGCTAATGTCTCGGCTGTTAGTCAAGGCTTCATCAGCGCAGGTATTAGTGGCGAAGCACTGATTATTTTCCATGATTCCAGCTTCAAAGATATGGCGAAATTGCTTAACTACCAAGAAAAAATTGATGATCTTCTTGAAGTTGAGGTGATGAATGATATCTCAAACATCCTTATTGGCGCATTTTTAAATGGCTTAGCACAGCAACTTGATATCCACTTCAGCCAAGGCCAACCTAATGTGCTTGGACAGCACTGTCATGTTAATGATCTGATTCAAGACAGACAAGCCTATTGGCAAAAAACGCTCGCCATTGAGGTCAACTATCGCATTGAAAATCAAAACATTAAATGTGATTTGTTACTTTTATTTACTGAAGATTCAATTGACACCCTCACCAATAAAATAGGATACCTGTTAGATTAATGAGTAATAATATTGAACTTAAAGATATTCATTGGCTTATCGATATGATTCAAAATATCGATGTTGGGCTGGTTATCATCGATCTTGATATGAAAGTTAAAGTTTGGAATGGTTTCATGGAAAATCATTCGGGCCTATTAGCGCGGCATATTGTGGATCGGAAATTAAATGAACTGTTTGAAGACATTCCGAAAGCATGGCTACAGCAGAAAATAAACAGCGTTTATTTATTAAAAAATAAAGCCTTTACCACTTGGGAACAGCGCCCGTTTGTTTTTAAATTCAAAAGCTATCGCCCTATTACCAGTAAAGCAGCGTTTATGTACCAAAATGTCACTTTTTTACCTTTAACAGATATTACGGGTAAAGTGACACAGATTTGTATGATTATTTACGATGTCACCGATGTGGCTTTAAATAAACAAGCTTTTCAGGAAGCCAATAAAAAATTAGAAAACCTCAGCCATACAGATACGCTGACACAATTAAATAACCAAGGACACTGGCGTGAGTGTTGCTTCCGAGAATATAAACGCCACACTCGCACACAGCAACCTTCCTCATTAATTATGCTCGATATTGATTTTTTCAAAAAAGTTAATGATACCTATGGACACCCCTTTGGGGATGAAGTCATTCGTGAAGTGGCAAATTGTTTACGTAAGAATATGCGTGAAACAGATATTGCCGGCCGTTATGGTGGTGAAGAATTTACGTTAATCCTTGTCGATACAGACTTGAAAAATGCACAATTAGTTGCTGAGCGTATTCGTATCGCTGTTGAGGAGTATGACTTTTATTATTTAGATAAACTGGTAAAAGTAACCATAAGTTTGGGTGTTGCTCAGATCACAGGCAATATACCTGATTATAAAACGTGGATAAAAACAGCTGATTTAGGTTTATATATCGCTAAAGATTCGGGCCGAAATCAGATTGGTATAAGTGACCATTAGTTTTTATTTTGCTGACATAAAAAAACAGCGCTTTATAAGCGCTGTTTTTATAAGCCCTAAATTTCAACGTTAATTTAAGCCTAATTTAGCCAACTCTTTATTAACAATCGCTGCTGGTAATGGGATATAACCATCTTTTTTAACTATCGCTTGTCCCTGTTGTGACAAAATCATTTTTAAGAATTCTGTTTGTAATGGTGACAATGGTTTGTTTGGATGCTTGTTTACATAAACATATAAGA
This sequence comes from Psychromonas antarctica, assembly GCF_022267535.1. Classification (GTDB taxonomy): domain Bacteria; phylum Pseudomonadota; class Gammaproteobacteria; order Enterobacterales; family Psychromonadaceae; genus Psychromonas; species Psychromonas antarctica. The sequence goes on along the minus strand of NZ_JAHNZV010000057.1, from coordinate 10,503 downwards.
AACGTGAAAGAGGATATTTTCCAGTCAACGCATTATCCATAGTCGCTTCAACAAAAGAGCCACCTTTCTTTGAAAGAGCAACCGCTTTAACACCAGCCACTTTATACCCAATACCTGAATAACCGATTGAATTTAAAGATGATGCTACAGATTGTACAACTGAAGCTGAACCCGGTTGCTCATTAACTGAGTTTTTAAAATCACCTTTACACAATGCTTTTGATTTAAAGTAACCGTATGTACCAGAAACTGAATTACGTCCAAATAACTGCATATCCTTATTTGCCCAATCACCGGTTAAACCAACATCAGACCAACGAGTGACATCTTTGCCGCCACATTTGTGTGTTGCAGAAAAAATAGAATCTACTTGTTTAATCGTTAATCCTTCAATTGGATTATCTTTGTTTACAAAGACAGCGAGTGCATCAATAGCAACACGCACAACAGTTGGTTTATAACCATAATGTTGTTCAAACGCTTCGATCTCTTTTGACTTCATTTCACGGCTCATTGGACCGAACTGAGAAGTACCTTCCGTTAAAGCGGGTGGAGCAGTTGAAGAGCCAGCTGCTTGAATTTGGATGTTGATACTAGGATATTGGCGTTTAAACTCCTCTGCCCAAAATGTCATCATGTTTGCTAAGGTATCAGAACCAACAGAGGAGAGGTTCCCTGAAATACCACTTACTTTTGTATACGTCGGTAATGTCGCATCTGCCGCAGAAGCTGCAACAGAGAATAGCGAAGCCGCGCTTAATGTAACTGCTGTTGCTAACGTTTTAAGTTTCATGCAAAACTCCATTATTATCATGGTTGATTAGTTTATAATTAGTATCTATTTATTAAGTTTCAATAGATAAATAGTTACGCCTCCATGGCGATGACGCTAATATGCGCTATTAATATGACACTTTAATGACACCGCTCATGAATGATCGTAATTATAAATGCAAAAAAAAAGCTTGTTATGAAATGTTCATAACAAGCTTAGACCATTTAAAAGCATTGTTTATTTACAAAAACGTCGTACTAATAGAAGTGGGAAAGCAAAAATCCACAACCAGAAGCTTGCTGCACCAGAGCGCTCATAGGAATCTTCTGGTGTATTTAACAACTCAGATTGCCAACAGTTGGGACTAGAATTTGGATCCGTTATCTGCTCATTTCGTGTTAGCTTTAAAGCCACTTGTATCGCATTTACCTTGTTTTTGTAATCATCAGCATTGTCATATTTGTACCCTTCTGCTAATACTGTACCGTTATCATTAATGACACTTGCACTGCGAATACGATAATAAGGTGAGGTCACAACCCCGTCCGTTTCCATGCAGATTAAATCATTAATTAACCAGCTGGCGTCACTTGTCTTATCATATAAAAAGGCCGATTGATTACGCGGGCTAGCAAGGTAAGCGGGATCAGTTTGATCATAATCATCCACCTCACCAACCACAAAACCATCTTTATTAATATCATAGGCGAGACTATTTGCCCCCGTTTTAAAGCCACTCTCGCCCGCTAGACGTTGCCGAGTGGTGAGTACTTTTTTATTTAATAATGGTAATTGGATGTCTGCACTATTGATATCGTAAAGGAAAAACTCAAACGGTTTATTACGCCCTTTAGCAATAGCGTATTCGCGATTCCCAACCACAATATTACTGTCATTGATAGCTTGCGCCCAAGTGTTATAAATACCACTTTCCTGTTCACTGGTACTACCAATATCCGCAGTGGCAGATGAAATGACTGTCGGTTTACCATATTCTCCGGTGTCTAATGGCACCATAATGATCGCACGTTGGTGGCCACCAATTTTACTGTTACTGTATTCAAATGTAGAAGCGCCTACTGCCACACCTGAACTATTAATATCAAATGCGCTCGCGCTAAAGGTCAAGTTTCCGTAATGGGTGGCATTATAACCACTCGCTTTTTCGGGGGAATCACCAAGCCAATGAGTTGCAAGAGGATAGCCGGTTAGGTCATTGATATCACCATTATTAACGATATCTGTGACATCCCAGGCCCATGCCTGAGTGTCAAAACCAGGACAATAAACAAGATCATTAAGCGTACTGATTTGATCACTATTTTCGCTAGCAAAACAATCATTGAAATAGTCCGCGTCGCTATCTGGATAAGAGATACTTGAGCTCCCTACCACCAACGTTTTATCACCCACTTTTTTTAGCTTGTAGGCGCTTGTTAAACCGCCATTACTATCAAAATCAGGCATTAACGAAACGGCCGTTCCATTTTCAGTTTTTATAAAAGCACGGCGAACAAACTCGCGCACACCATTTTCATATGGGGCAGAGGAGTATCCCACCACAAAGCGTTCACTGGCAATCGGATCAGTTACATCGGTCACTTTGACATCGCGATCTGCGTAACTAAGCTCATAAGGTATTTGCACCTGATATGAATCGCTTCCCTTTAATAATGTGTTGCCCATGAAGTAGCTGCTATAACCACTGGCCGCATTGGTTTGTGCATTGCGCCATGCTTGATAGCCATTTTCATAATTTAGATCCCCTTGTGTTTCTGAGCCATAGAACTCAAGATCACAAATAATAGAATCATACTGACAGGGCCGATTAAACGTAAAGGGTAACGCAAGATCGATATTTGTCGGTAATGCAGCTTTCATTGAATAGGTGCCAATAAATTCACCATCATCAGAAATAGCGGAAGGGAAAGGCCCGTAGTTGGCTCCTTCGGCAGTCACATTAATCTCTTCAACTGCATAATAAGGTAGTTGCTCTGCCCAGCTATTATTTGCTAATAGCAAAACCACACTCGCTAAGGATATTGTACATTTCATTTAACTATTTTCCCCATTTTGTAATTCCTCTAAGGCTTCCCAACGCATAAACGCTGTCTCTAATTGTTCTTCTGCACTGGCAAGCTCAGCTAAAAAGGCATCGGCTTCTTTTTTCTCTTTATTAAAAAATGCAGGTGTATTAATCGTTTCCTGAAGCGTTTCCACTTTTGCCTCTAACTCTTCTAATACTCGTGGTAAACCATCAAGCTCTAACTGCAGTTTGTATGATAACTTTTTCTTTGCGGTTGCTTTTACTGCTACCTTTTCTTTTTTTATCGGCGCTTGAGCATCGCTAATAACAGGCTGATGAGCAGCTTCGCTTTGCGTTTTATGGCGTACGGCATCGCTATAACCGCCAACAAATTGAGCAATGTGGCCATTACCATCAAAGAACCAAGTATGCGTCACTGTATTATCAACAAAACTACGGTCATGGCTGACCAGTAACAGTGTTCCCTGATAATTGGCAAGTAGCTCTTCTAATAATTCCAGGGTTTCGACATCAAGATCATTGGTAGGTTCATCGAGGATCAGTAAATTGTTTGGTTTTAAAAATATCTTAGCCAATAAGAGACGATTCTTTTCACCGCCAGATAATGCTTTTACAGGGGTACGCGCACGCACAGGATGGAATAGGAAATCCTGAAGGTAACCGAGAACATGACGTTTTAAACCGTTAACTTCTACTTCCTGTTTACCTTCAGCAAGATTGTCCATCACTGACTTTTCGGGATCTAATGTATCGCGGTATTGATCAAAGTAAGCAACTTCAAGTTTGGTGCCACATTTAATTATGCCGGCATCGGGCTGTAATGTATTTAAAAACAATTTAAGTAAAGTACTCTTACCACAGCCGTTACGACCGACTAAGGCAATTTTATCCCCACGCATAATGGTCGTTGAAAAGTCCCGTACAATAGCTAAGTCGTCATAACTATAAGTGAGGTTTTCGGCTTCAAAGATAATTTTTCCTGAACGGCTAGCAACGTCAATATTGATTTTGGCTTTACCCTGCACATTTTGACGTTCAGCGCGTTCATTGCGCAATGATTTAAGCTCGCGAACACGACCTTCATTACGGGTACGGCGTGCTTTAATGCCTTGGCGTATCCATTTTTCTTCAATAGCTAACTTACGGTCAAATTCAGAATTCTGCTCTTCTTCAACACGTAATGCCTCCTCTTTAGCGATCAGATAATCATCATAACCGCCTGGCCAAGAACTTAAATTTCCACGGTCAATATCAATAATGCGCGTTGATAAACGGCGGATAAATTCACGGTCATGACTGATAAAGACAATGGCTCCCTGAAAACTCAGTAAGAACTGCTCTAACCACTCAATGGTACCAACATCTAAATGGTTGGTCGGCTCATCCAGTAAGAGTAGATCCGGATCATTAACCAATGCTTTAGCCAGCGCGACCTTACGTAACCAGCCACCAGATAACTGATCTAAGGTGGTATCCGGATCGATCGCTAAACGATCTAATATCTGATTAATTTTACTGTCTAATTGCCATGCATCTAACTGATCTATCTGCTCTTGCAGTCTCTGTAATTTGTTTAACTGTTTTTCGCTGCAGTCTTCTGCAATAACATGTAATTGGTGATGATAATCTTTTAAGACTTCCCCCGCATTTTCCATTCCGGATGCAACAAAGTCATAAGCGCTCATGGTATTTGCCGTAGGGGGATCTTGTTCTAAGCGCGCTATTGTGACGTCGTTATTAATCAACAGAGTACCGTCATCTAGTTGAATACGACCGTCTAACACTTTTAATAACGTTGATTTACCTGCACCGTTTCGGCCGACCAGACAAACACGTTCATTAGGTTCTATTACTAAGTTCGATTTATTTAATAATGCGCTATCACCGAAAGCCAGTTCTGCGTTATGTAATGTTAATAATGCCACGTAAATACTCTTTTTATTAGGTATGAATAAAGTCGTTCAACTGCTCAGTGTTGAAGGGCCAGCTGATTGTATTCCCATGCCCATCTTCTATCACAGGGATCAAGTAACCGTATAAATCCACTAACTGTTGATCGTGAACAATATCGATTTTTGAATAAGGAGCTGTTGTTTGTTGTAATAGCTTGACGGCATCATCACATAGATGACACCCATCAGTAAAATATAACACTAGATTTTTATTACTTGTCATATCTGCTTTTTATTACTTATCATGCTTGCTTAGAATCCAACACTGATGGATTTTGCTATTACGTTTGAAGTCTTCAGGAATAGATGACTGACTGATCTCTTTGACATAAAAACCGAGTCCTTTAATGGCGTCGATATCTAACTTAAAACCCCGCTTGTTATTAGTAAAGACAATCTCACCATTGGCATTTAGACGTTCATTTGCAGAGGTTAAGAGTGCGATATGATCATCTTGTATATCAAACACATCAGCCATACGTTTAGATTTTGAAAAAGTAGGCGGATCGATAAAAATCAGATCAAACATCTGGTGCGCATGCTGCAACCATTTAATGCAGTCCTGTTGAATAAACTCATGTACGCCTTTAATACCATTTTCCGCGTAATTTTCTTCAGCCCAATCCAAATAAGTTTTAGACATATCCACATTAGTAGTGGATTTAGCCCCACCGAGTACAGCATGTACAGATGCGGCCGCGGTATGACAAAATAGATTCAAAAAGTCTTTACCTTGCGCCATATTAGCAATACGTGAACGTGTTATACGATGATCTAAATAAAGCCCAGTATCGAGGTTGTCTTGCAGATTAACTAAAAATTTAGCCTGCCCTTCGTGTATCACTAAGGTCTGCTTTTTAGTACTTTCGGGCTGCTGGCGCACTTTTTGACGCTCACGTACCTTAATCACTAACTTGTCGTCAGAAAGATTCAACATATAACGTACCGTTGATACGATATCTAAGAAACGGCGGCGTACTTTACCCGAATCAATCTCTTTGGGCGCACGATATTCGCGAATAATAATATACTCACCGTAGCGGTCAATTGATACATTATATTCAGGTAAATCAGCATCATAGAGTCGATAACATTGAATGTTTTCACGTTTAGCCCACTTTTCTAGCTTGCCCATATTTTTACTTAAACGGTTAGCAAATGCTTCAGAATAAATAGCCGGTTTAATCTGTTTCATTTCTTTTAAAAGCACATCTGATTCGCTGTTAACGTTAACCTCAGGGATAAGCTTATCGCCCGCCCGTCCCATTGTCCAAGGGTTAAGACGCTCTGGGTTTTCAGAAGGAGATGTACTAACCGGTAAAGGCTCTTCGACTTTTTCTTGATTACGTTTTGGTGAAATACGGTAGTTTTTCAGTACACATTCAATTGGCCCATTAAAGAACTTAAAGCTTTTACCCGCGCGCATACCCAAACAGCTAAGCAGTTCAGTATCCATCGCGAACATCGACAAATTCCAACCGGCAAAAGCATCTTTAAAATGAAAACCCAGTTCAGTATAGAGTGCTACAGTATCGCTGAATCCGCCTAGGCGCTCACCGTATGGCGGGTTAGTGATCATCATCCCAGTTTCCAGCTCTGCTGGCGGTAATACTTTTTTCGCATCTGCAACAGAAAATTCAATGAGCTCAGCAACCCCTGCACGCTGCGCGTTTTGACGCGCAATTTCAATCATCTCTTTGCTTAAATCAGATCCATAAAAACGGCTTTCACATTGATTTACCGCACGTTTAGCGTACACCTGAGCAGCGGTTTTTAAAGTTTTCCAACATTCATCATCATGTTTTTTCCACTTTTCAAAACCGAAAGTCTGACGCAATGAGCCCGGTGCAATATTGAGCGCCATCATTGCCGCTTCAATCACGATAGTACCAGAGCCACACATAGGATCTAATAACGCTTCCCCCTGCCAGCCACTGCGCTTAACAATACCCGCCGCTAAGGTTTCACGCATCGGCGCTTCACCAGCAATAGTACGGTAGCCACGCAGATGTAAGGGAGATCCAGAGAGATCTAAAAAAATAGTGGCTTTATCTTTCCATAAACGGCCATTAAAACGGATATCGGCATCGCGTTTTTCGACATTGGGACGATCATCAAATTTTTTACGAAAGCGATCCACAATGGCATCTTTAATTTTTAATGCGCCAAATTGTGTATTACGAATTTCATCGTTACTGCCAGAAAAATCAATAGAGAAAGTGCTGGTAACATCAAAATGTTCTTCCCAAGGAATATTGCTACAGCCTAAATAGAGATCCAGTGAATCGAGTACCTTGAATTCGCTCAATTTTAATAACACACGAGAGGCAAAACGCGACCATAAGCAGACTTTATAACCCTGCTCTAAGGTGCCATCAAAAGTCACACCACCGTTTAACTGCTTGGTATTTTCAATACCCATCTCTTTAAGCTCAACTTCAAGCAATGGCGCTAAACCTTTAGCGGTCGGGATAAAGTAACTTAACATAATGACTCTCAACAATAATAGGGGGAATAAAACAGCGCGTATTATACCCGAACCACACGGAAATGCGAGCGCCAGCGCAATGCTACACAAATCAATAGGTAGAGAATAAAGCGCTCTTTTTAGACTGCGAAAACAGGTCGATATAGCGACATTATTATTGGCAGTTGGCGAAGAGCGGCTAATAATAAAAATGATTAACCAGCATAGAAGAAACTGTCTGTTGAGTTATTCTTAGTAAGTCAAAATGCTTATTCCCCTGTTCTTTGCAGATACAAAATCAACAATAGCTAAGGCACCGTTAATACTGCACAGTTACACAGGTCATCACTTTCAAAGGCCGTTAACTCTCCCGCTTTTAATCCTGGGACAGGAAAAACCCGTACCGTTAAAGGTTTATTTAAGCGGTATGCCATGGTGCCCGTATCGCGCATTAGTGCACTTATTTTTGCTATCGAGGTATCACCAGGAATGGGCACCGTGTCTAACCCTATTCCACATACCGCGCTATAAGTAAGTAACGCGCGAATATCAAAATCACCATCAATAGTGCCCTGTGCAAGGCCTCTATCTTCAGTGACGGCGAGCATCAAACCAGAAAACCCGACTAATGGCATCTCTTTTACTGATTTAAATACGCGTGTTAATAACGCCGAAGCTTCCACTGTACCCGATGCCCCGAAATAAGGAATCCCCATCTGTTTATAAACCTCAACCATACTAGCGCAATCTTTTGAGGGCGCTGCAGAGCTGTCTACTCCCGCAAAAGTAAAGTCGTTGTGATGGTTTTTTTGTTCAAAATCATTGCGGATTTTATTAACAGCGGTCACATGATATTGCAGTGCTTCACTCATCAATTGCTCATAGTCCTTAAAAAATTCATGATGCTGATTTACGCGTCTACTCTGATTGAAATCGTTTAGTACCTGCACTAAGAGATCCGGGGTTTCAAAACCAATCACATACTGATTACCCAGTTCTTTTTCATGATAACTTGCTGGGAAATAGGGAATAAGTGGCTGACAGTTAAAATTAACAGTAAAGTTAAAATTGCCTTCACCACGCGGCGTTATAGCACTAATTTTTACCACCGCGCGCGCCGCTTCCTCAATGAGTTGGTTATCTAATAATCCATCTTCATTTAATGGCACATTGACGCAAGCATTACAAAGGTCGCCATAAGATTGAATTAATTCAGGCAATAATGAGATCTCATGGGCAGTTTTCGCTTCACCAATCGCAAAGCGAATACGTAACCCATCTGATTTGATTGTATTGAGTAACTCACTGAGGTAATACAGATCTGCTTTTGCGGTATTGATATCCTGAGTATTTAAATACTCAGCAAAAGCATTGCTAACAATGCGAATAGATTGCACCTGATAGCCTTGCTCGGTAAATTGACTTGCCAGCGATAAACAAAAATCCGCCGCTTTTTGGATTTCGGTTGACCAACAGTGGCGATTTTTATCGAGCACCAGAAATGTGCTGATCGTTCTTAATTTACATAAAGTTGTAGACTGATAATTCATAAGTTCCTCTTAATCGTTTCGTCCGTGGATCAAGTAAAAGCGCAATTCCCCCAACCACTCTAATATACATGAATCAGCTCGACGATAAACAATGATATTCTAGCCTCGATATTGATGATCAAAGTTATAAATCAACACTTTCTAACAACGAAAATCGCCCCTTATCGGTTACCCGAAAGCGAGCACTGTGTAGCAACTCAATATATTTAACCTCAGTTCTGGATAATGGAAGCGAAATCAGATTAAATATCAACAAGTTAAAAAACATATTATACAGTGCTGTTAGTTTTGCGTAGTTCAAGGCGAATCATCGCAGCAATAACTGGTTATTGGCAGATGATTTAACGCAGAAATACGCGTAAATAACGGTACTGTATCGTTTAGCTTATCCAGAATTGAGGTTATTTACATTTATCACCAAAGGTTAAGGGAAATAATCGCTCAAAAGGTCATCATGTTGTGCGATTATCTATCCCCATGTTACTTCAAGATGTAAAATCAGCAAACATTGGCAATGTAGATGATCGATGACTATATAAGAGCATTTAATAACAGGACATCATTTGATGAGTTATTGGATTAATCTGTGGAGGTGCAGTATTGCGAAGCTAATCAATATTTCAACATGTTTGCAGCTGAAGCCAAAGTAAGCGCTTGCTTAAATAATACTGGACGCTTATTCTTTATAGACACACTTATATCCGCTTTAATGCAAGGAATTAAAATGAAAAGAATGCTCATTATCGCTTTAGCTGTCATCCTCACTGGATGCAGTAATAATAAAAGCATGATTATTGATTATGGCAAAAACGATACGCAGGAAATACAAAAAGTAAATCCCGCAGTTGGCTATCAAGAGCTCGAACAGGCTATTCTATGCTGTGACTCATTAAGTGAGCTTAGTTACTCGCTAATTTCTAACCCCGGTAAATTTGACTTCGTCATCACCTCACAAAATGAAGCCTTTAACTTTACTAGCGGTAAATCGTTCGTCAAAGGCATTGCCCTACCGACATCGGATAGCGCAATTAAAATATCGATATCTTCTCCCATTGTCTCAAGCGTATTTGTGCCCACAATATTGATATTAGATGCACAGTATAAGCCTTTGCGGCTCTATGGAGAGGAAAGCATTACTTATGATAGTGGTTCCTTATTAAATGTTGACCGCCTATTTGCAGATATTGAATTACCAGCCGTTTTTGAAGATGGCAGACATGCAAAATATTTACTTATCCTGACAACAGAAAGTGCAATGCAAGGCAAAACTATACTCGCCTTACCGGACGCCTCTGCAGCAGAAATTGGTCGTGAAGATCTTATTTATAAATTACATAATAACAAACCATTAGCACATACGGCGACGGGTATTGTTAGACTTGCTTTTGATTACAGACCAAGCAGTAAGCTCTTTGCAAAAGAGATAGTAATCAAGAAGCCTATTAGCAGTGAAAAGGCACAATCAATAGTCCCTGTACAGAAAGCGGCAGAGAGTGTCTCAGCAGAGGAGGTTATTAACAACGCGATTCAGCCAGAAAGCGAAGCGATGTTTATCGCGCTGATTGAACAAGCGGTAGAAGATGGAGACTACAAAAAAGCGCTGCGTTTTGTGGTAGAGGCTGAACGAGCAGGGTCAAGCAAAGCCCGTGATGCACTATTTGATGCGGCGAACAAGCAACAAAAGTAAACTGATAATTAACAGCCCCTCCCCC
>NZ_JAHNZV010000056.1 GCF_022267535.1 Psychromonas antarctica | reverse complement strand
GTTCATAGGTCAGTTGTTTATATGTTTTCATTGTTGCATCTCTTGCCGGAGAAAAAGCGATTAGCATATATTCAGCTGACCGTTTTTTCTACCTATTCAAGTTATGCACTTATTATTTGAATCCAAGAGGTATCTATTTTCTGTTTCTATGCAGAATTTTTACCACCGAGGGAGTGTGCCGCAACAGTGATAAGTCGTCTTTTTATCCTAATCATCGAGTTCCATTGAATTGATTATTAAGGAGGAATAAATACAAGAATAAGCGCTGTATGTGTCATTTCGGCAGTATTAACAACACCATTAACAGAAAGGAACACATTGATCGCGATCGGTAATTAAAAAGACAGTTATGTTACAAAAGAACCCACTAGCGGGATTTTAACCTCTTATTATGCTTTTTTAATGTGAATAATAGTTTTTTTAAACATTTTTTGTAATTAAATTACAATCTCTCTTGTGTGAAAGTGTGATCTAGGTTACATTTGTTTTGTCCACTAAGGACAATTAAAAGTAAAAAAATCAAAAGGAAAATATTATGGATATTACATTTTTATCAACAGCAGAGAACTTTTTAGTCTATAGCCAAGCTAATAAAACTGAAAAGACAAACAAAAACAGCAAAAAAACTATGTTCAATTTTTCATTCTTTAAGAGATAATGGAAATTAGATTGGTTACAGAAAACCAAAATACAGAAATTATGATAACAGCGGAAGGAGATTGCCAGACTCTATAAAGAGAAGTGCACTTCCGCTATTTTTATTACTGTATAAGCTGTACCAAAAAATTATTTGTGCCTTTACGCCTTAAAAATCCAGCACATATTTTCACCCTCTGTTCAGTTCATAAGTACATTGTGATACTTTTTTATACCCCTCTTATTGTTTTTAACCCTTATTAGAGCTGTATTGTATGGTAACCACCTCTATGAAAGCTGGCTTCATGGAAACTGGGCCTGATTTTTATTAACTTGCCACGTTTGGTTCAAATTCATATTGTGCATAACGTGTAATATACGCATCTAATAATGTTTTATCTTCATAAAAAGAAAAAACCATCTCTGCAATTTCATGTAATGCATCTTTATCTTCGCTATGAATACAAAACATCATCGTTTCATCGCCAAAGGTTATTTTTGCTAGCAGCTCTGGATTTTTTTCAGTCAGTAGATTTTCTATCAACATAGTCCAGTCTTCTCCATCACCCAAAAAATCATGTTGTTCAAATGCAGACCATTTCAGGTCACTTAAAGTAAGGGAATGATCTTTTTTGAAACTTGAAAGCAAAAAAGGTTGGTAAGCGTTTGCGTGTTTCATAATGTCTCACAGAGGTAAGGGGGAATCGATGTTTTAACAAAGATTATGGATTGCCAGCCATCCTACATGTTCGCTATTTTTTTAATGGTGGCTGCATCAAAATTTTGAATTTAAAAATTACAATAGCTTTTAAAAAGTGAGGTATTTTGTTGTTTTCGTGAAAACAGAAAGCATAGTGATTTTAAAGGTTTCACAGGTAATGATTATCATCATCAGATTTTCTTTTTTACGTATTTTACTGGCGTTGTGGTTTTAATATTTGCCATTCAATTTCGGCTTTTTTATACCCTTCGTTATTGATATTTTACCACTTGCTTTGCTGATGGTGCGCTCTGCGAAAGAATCAATGAGCTTCTCTAAAGGAGAAGCTCATTGATTCTGTGCTTTTCTCCTCGCTCAGAATCTGCTATTCGCATGCCGATATAGCTCTTCGTATTCGACGGCAGTGTGATGCCATGAAAAGTCAGTCTTCATGCCATTGATTAGCATTTTTTTAAATGCAGGTTTATCGTTAAGGTATATAGATGCAGCCCATCGCATGGTGTCTCTTAGTGCCGCTGGATAAAGGTCGTAAAATTTAAATCCAGTCGCATTATTGATATTTTGAGCTGAATAGTTAATGACAGTATCTTCAAGGCCGCCTGTTGATCTGACGATAGGAATCGTGCCATACACCATGCTATACATCTGGTTAAGCCCACAGGGTTCATATCTTGAAGGCATAACAAAGAAATCTGAACCCGCTTCAACCAGATGAGCAAGTTTGTTATTGTATCCAATATGGCAGCCTAATTTATTCGGATATGCTTTTGCGTAGTCAGCTAACGCTGTTTCTTGCCATTTCTCTCCGGAGCCGATAATAACAAATTGCACATCGTCTTCTTTAAGCATTGCATCTATACAGTCAATGAAAACATCAAGCCCTTTCTGTTCAGCAAGTCTGGATACCACGCCATAAAGAGGAACATCAGGTCGTAGTGCAAGACCAAATTCCTTTTGAAGAGCCATTTTGCAGCGTGCTTTCCCTGTTAGATCGCGATGTGAAAAATTGTAAGGGAGCAGTTTATCTGTTTCAGGATCCCATTCAAGAACATCTATCCCATTTAGAATACCGCGTAGTTTGCCTTGTACCGCTCGGTGTTGAAGAGGGCGATTTAAACCGAAGCCATATTCTAAAGATAAGATCTCCCCTGCATAGGTCGGGCTAACAGTACTCACCATATCAGCTGTCAGTACACCTGCTTTTAATAAGTTAAGCTGATCGTAGAACTCAAAACAGTGGACGTTAAAATAGTCCCAGCCAAGTCCAGTCCAGTAAAGATTAGATTTTTTGAATATGCCTTGGTAGCCGAGGTTATGAATCGTGATTATTGACTTAGCTTGGCTAAAATTATCAAATGAGTTATATAGGGCACTTTTTAAATAGACACTACACAGCGCTGTATGCCAGTCGTTGCAGTGAAGCACATCAACTTTTATATCCAGTGCAAGTATTGCTTGCATGATTGCCCGACTCAAAAATATAAAACGTTCGGCATTGTCAGAGTATTCATTACCGTCCCAATCATATAGTTTAGGGCGATCAAAAAAGCGATCAGATTCTATAAAATAAAAGGAGAGGTTTTCACTGATCTTGTGTTGGCGAATGCTTGCCCATTCCTCATTTGAATCACCAAAAGGCACTCCTAAGAGTTCATATGCAGATTCAGTATCATCACATTTTTCAGCCATAATTTGTGGATAATAAGGCATAAAGACAGAAACATTGTGTCCGTTCTCTGCCAGTGCGTAGGGTAGTGAGTATGATACATCAGCTAATCCACCCGTTTTAGCATAGGGTGCTGCTTCACTTGTAGCCCAAACTATATTCATTATTCATACCTCAAATAGTAACTTATCTTTTCAACTGAGCTCTATGCGCGGGAAAAAATTCCCGCTGAAGTTGGCCTAAAAACGTAGTGTGAGTTTGCAGGCTACTGTTGCATCGCTATCATTTTACAAGGTCTGAATAATATACCCATACCTTGTGTACCCCTCTAAAATAAAGCCAAATGATCGACCAGAGGGGGAGGAACTTTTGTTCTGTCTACTTGTTCAAATTACTTCGTCAAAACTAATAGTTATAAAAAGTTCTCGTATATTACACAATGAGATCGCCGCTGCCTACTCTGAAATATAGAGCGTCGAAGAAAAAATACTTAAAAATGGCAGTACGAGCAATGACAATTATTGTTCGCTTGCCGGTTTAGCTTAGATCAAGCATGCGCATGCTTTGTCGTTTACCTTGTTATATTGACTATGTAATTTGCAATAAAATGAAGTCAATGGCATCACTAACTTCAGCTGAATAGATCATCCAACTAGTCATAGGGGTATAACATATATTGGCTTTAAAGCGTATTTGAGGTTGATGAAAAGGGGATAACGGTATTTTTTCGCATGAAATCATGGTGGTTTTTGTGATCTTTCAAGCACTTTAAAGCTAAATTTTATATACTGTCGTGGCTCAATGCCTCAATCCATCTTATTTATTCAACAGGAATACGCACAATGAAACAATTTTTCATAATATTAAGTCTTATCGGTACTATGGCTGTCAGTGGCTGCACAACTTTTGATCCTTACACAGGTGAAGCCAAAACTACTAATACAGCGAAAGGTGCCGGCATAGGCGCTGGTGTTGCTATGGTCGTTTCTTATCTGGCCAATAAAGACAAAAGTACGTTACAGCGTAATCAGCGCATGTTGCGAGATGCTGGAATAGGAGCGATCGTTGGTGGCGGTGTGGGTTACTACATGGATACACAAGAAGCAAAGTTACGTAAACAGTTACGTGGTACGGGTGTTAGTGTTCAGCGCGATGGCGATAATATTAATCTAGTCATGCCGGGTAATATTACTTTTGCGACTAGTAAGTCTACGCTGAAAACAGATTTTTATGATGTACTCGATTCAGTTGCATTAGTTCAAAAAGAGTTTGATAAAACCATTATCGTTGTTGCAGGCTACACCGACAGTGTTGGCTCCGATGCTTATAATCAACAACTTTCAGAACAGCGAGCCCGCTCTGTGAGTGACTATTTGAAAAATAAAGAAATTGCGGCAATCCGTTTTGATACTGTCGGTTTTGGTGAGCGCAACCCGATAGCGGATAACAAGACAGCAGCCGGACGCGCTTTAAATCGACGTGTTGAAATCAGTATGCTGCCTATCCGCGAATAATTTGCACGGTTGTTCCTATAACACTCTATAGCTAACGATGCACAGAAATACCAGACTGTGAGATCAAGGCATAAAACGGTTTCTTGAGTTTTTTTTATAGAGCCGTTTTATTTATACCCCCCCATCCAATAATCCTCTATTCTTTTTCTGTGACGGCGCTTATTGGATTGTTTTTATTCCCACTCCACTCATACCAGCCACCATCGAAGACACTAATGTTTTTCCAACCCATCACGTAAGTGTAAAAGAAAACTTCTGATGCTCGCCAACCTGTACCGCAATAAAAAGCAACTTGTTGATCCTGATTGATATTAGAAGATTGCCATAATTGTTTAATCGCATTTTCACTTTTCATTGTGCCGTCAGGGTTTAAGAAATCAGCGACATTATTGGAATCCGTTCCTGCATGTCCCCATTTCGAGCCAGTAATTCGTCCTTTTTCTTTAATGTAACTGTAACCACTAGTTTTACCCGTGTACTCATCCCATGTGCGCACGCTAACTAAAGAGTGTTTACGGGGATCTTTGGCTAACAGCGCTTTTGCTTGCGGAATATCAATAATATAGTGTGGATTTGCTGGAATAAGCTTACCAAATTCAACTTTTTGACTATTGCTATTCATAAAGGACTCAATCGCAAATCCGCTATCGAGCCATGCTTGCCAGCCACCATTAAGCAGCCGTACATCATCCACACCGGCATACATCATGATATTAGCGGCACGTGCTGCTGCCATATTATTGCGGCCATATAAAATAACCGTTGTATCATAACGGATGCCTAAATTTTTCAGCAATTCGGCAATTTTTTTATCACTGACTCGGTTCCACCATGGCTCTGTTTCAATCTCGTTAGTATCTAAATACAGTGCGCTAGGGATATGAGCGGCGAGATATTTAATGGCAGGACCCCATTGCACCTCAATGAGTTTGTAATTCTTTTTAGGAGCATATGAAGTTTTATCGCCATTGATAACCTTATGCAGCCATTGCGGGGAAACTAATTGCTTAAAATTGGGGAGGGTGATTAACTTCTCGCTTGCTTGGGTTAAATCTTGGTTAATAATCTCTACTTTTTTCAAGCCTTGTTTTTTCAAGGCAAGGCGAAGAGCTTTGCTGTCATCATTGGCACAATAGAGAAAAGTAGGCTTATCCTTTTGTATCTGTCTATCAGAGATTAATTGTTGTAATTGTTTGTTATCAAGTAATGTAAGCCATTGACTGTCTACATTAACGGCTCCAGGAAAGTGCCCTTCGCTGTTTGCATCGGCTGCTGGCCAACCATTATATTGATTACTTGAACGACAATCGATAATTTGAATCTTGTCTGATAGTCGTCCATTTTCTATATATTGTGTAGATATATCATCGAATGTTAACGCATACGTTGGTGCACAGGCGAAAGCGATAATAGGTAGTGTTTTAAATAAATAAGACATTAAATATAGCCGAATAGTAATGGGCTTAAGTTGCAAGCCAAAATGAAGGGGTAAAAGGAATATCAAGTATATTCAAAAGAAGTATCTGCGTCATAAAAATAATTTAAGTTAATGGGATAATTCAAAAAACAGAAAGTATGGATCTTATATTTCATTTGTTAAGCAATAAATTATTGGGGAGTGCTCTTTATGCATAAAATACTACGTCTATTAATAGTGACTTTTTTTACACTCTGCCATCATGTGAATGCCGCTGATAGTGATAATTTGTATATAGGTCGTTTTTCGCAGGGCATTATTGACAACTGGAAAGTGAAAGAGTTTGCAGGTAAAACCGAGTACCAGATTGTTGCTGATGCAACGGCCGATAATCTCTTGGTACTGAAGGCAACGAGTGATCATGCTGCTTCTGGATTGTTTGCTGAACAACGCATTGATCTTCAAAAAACACCGTACCTGCATTGGTCTTGGAAAACAGATAAATTATATTCGGACTTGGATGAAAGTAAAAAACAAGGTGATGATTATGTTGCGCGTATGTATATCATCATCGATGGCGGGGTCTTCTTTTGGCAAACTCGTGCTTTAAATTATGTTTGGTCATCCTCCTTTAAACAAGGGCAAACGTGGCCTAATCCATTTACTGCTAATGCAACGATGTTCGCCATTGAATCGGGGGAAAAGAATTTAGGGCAATGGTTACATTACAGTCGTGATTTGCGCGAAGATTTAAAAACCTTGATCGACAAAAATGTGCGTTATATCGATGGTGTGGCTGTGATGACCGATAGCGATAATGCAGGGCTGCAGGCAACTACCTATTATGGCGATATTTATTTTTCAGCAAATCCATAAAATACGGCTAATTAATTGCCGGTTAATAATGCCCATACAAGGTCAATTTGGCTTAATCTGATCTGGGACGCTATTGTTATACGCATTTATATTGAATGATTTAAGGTTTGGTAACCCGCGTATATTCTACTAAAAGTGGTGATCCAGCATAGCAAGGCAAAGGTATAGGCAATACTGCTGAAGTAGCTGGGAAATAAACACAGTAATACAAAACAAACGATGGTTTCAGTACCTTCCGTTAAGCCGCCAATATAGTAGAGTGATTTGTGCGGATAAACGGGGTTTTCAATACCTTTTTTATTCGCCATCACCGCGAAGGCTAAAAAGCTTGAGCCGGTACCGATAAATGAAAATAGCAGAAAAGATCCCGCAAGCGCATTAACAGGCGGATTTGCGACGATGAAGGCGAAAGGAATCAAAGCGTAAAATAAAAAATCTAAGCTGATATCGAGAAAACCACCACAGTCGGTGATACCTTGAATTCTTGCCACTGCGCCATCGAGTCCATCAAATACGCGATTAATCAGAATAAATAGCAATGCTAAGTTATATTGCTGATAAACGATAGCAGGGAAAGCGAATAGCCCTAATAGAAACCCCATAAGGGTGATTTGATCCGCACTAATCCCTTGTTTGTGAATGATTTTTGCTAAGTGGGTTATTGGTGTTGCAATGATTTTTATACTGTAACGATCAAGCATTAAGTTGTTCCTTGGGTTGTTGCCATGGCCACTGCAAGACTGCGCCATTATCAGGAAGATCGGCTTGGTCGTGCGTTACCATCAATGCGGGTAATTTCCTTTCCTGTATTTGCTGAAAAACCCAGTCACGAAATTCACTACGTAATGATTTATCTAATTTATTAAAAGGCTCATCAAGTAACACTGCTGCGGGTTGTGCAAGTAGCATGCGCATCATACTGATGCGGGCGCGCTGGCCGCCAGATATTTTAGCGGGTGAGTTATCTGCTAAAAAAGATAAATTGATTGCTTCTAAGGTTTCCATTGCTTGCATTTTGCGTTGCGATTTTTTGACTGTATTGGGTAATGCAACCGCTAAGTTTTGCCAAATATTCAGGTGTGGAAATAACAGATCATCTTGAAATAATAGGCCTATATTGCGTTTTTCAACCGCCGTATTATTAAGTAATAGGTTATTTAAATAAATTTCTCCGCTGCAATGAAAATCATGAGGTAGGTGACCCGCTATCACATTTAACAAGGTTGACTTTCCACAGCCACTTGGGCCCATTAGTGATAATATTTCGCCGGCTGCAACGGTGAAGCTTATCGGAGAAATGAGTGTTTTATGGTTGCCATCGGTTATGGCAATCTTATTGAGTAATAATGTCATTTTTGTCGCAGCTCCTTGTTCGGTTCTCTAATTTACCTGTTTTTCGTCCAATAATAATTGCCAAGATAAAAAACAAAGCGGGCAGTAGAGATTGCATTAACGCGTAAATAGCACTAATGCGGCGATCTTGGCCACTGGCTAAGGCGACGGCCTCGGTGGTCAGTGTTGATATTCGCCCTGCACCAAGCATCATTGTGGGGAGATATTGTGCCAAGCTAACGCTGATAGCAATAGCCCATGCGAAAAGTATGGCGGGCAATAAAATCGGCATTTTAATTTTCCACCAAACTTTAATGGGAGACATACCGAGGCTTAAACTGACTTTATCGAGCCTTTGATCATAACTGCGCCACGGCCCATCTAGCGCTAAATAAAGATAAGGGAAAGCAAAGAAAATATGTGACCAAATGACCCATAAATAATAATGCTGACTGGCAATATATAAGGTGGCAACTTGCATACCAAATAAAAGAGATATTTGTGGAGCAAGTATTGGGATGAAAATTAATAGTGCGGGCAGGGGGAAACGTAATGACACCTTAGATGTTTTTGTATTATTGGAGGTCTTACTTTGGGCATTGTTTTCATGGAGTATTAAAACGCATATCAGCGCTATCGTCGCACTGGCTATCGCAAGTAAGGCACTGTTTTTAGTGATCGTCCATAGGTAATCCCACTCTTGCAGCCAAAATCGGCCAGACCATTGTGTCGGTATAATGTCAGGATAAGACCAGCGTTGCACAAAAGACCAGGTGAAAAGTATTAGCAGCGTTGCGAATGAGATTGCGTAGGTAATTAAAATAACGCTTTTACCCATTGTAGGCAGCGCAAAGCGACCATTAACTTGCCAACCTTGGCAGCGCTTAGCAATCAACCATTCCAGAAAACGGATCAGATAAACAAGCACAATACAGCTCAGCAATAGTAAAAATGCGCCTGCAGATGCTTTAGGTAAAGTGAATAGATTCGCATCGTTTAACCAAGACCAAAGCAACACAGGTAAGGTCGGTGGATTAGTGGGGCCTATGACTAAGGAGACATCTACAACGGATAAGCTATAAGCCATTATGGCAAACAACGAAAAGCGTATTTTAGGCAGCCATTGCGGGAAAATTATTTTTTGCCAAACCTGATCTCGTGAATAACCTAAACTTTGTCCAATCTGCACCGTTTTATCGACATTGAGTTGCTTAAATATCGGGATGCTCATAAAGATAATAAAGGGGATCTCTTTGATGGTGAGGGCAAAGATTAATCCTAATCCATATTGGTTATGGATGATCTCCCAATCACTAAAGGTGGTACTTTCGTTTAGCAACTGTGCAATACGTGCGAGAAAACCACTTGTTGAGAATAAAAAAGCAAACCCCACGGCAAATGCTACATGTGGCAATGCAAGTATAGGAGCCAGCAGGTTTTCGATTTTTTTCCACCAGCGGCTATGCCAGCACGATTGTACAATAGAGAATGCTAACAGGGTGGTTAATAGGGTACTCGCTAGTGTCACCAAAAGGGTACTCAAGATTGACTGCGTGATCCCCGGCCAGCTCAACAGTTGATAAAAACCAAGCAGTGAAAAATGATACTGATTGAGCGCGGGGATAAATCCCAGTGCGGATAACAATAGTCCAGCCAAACCCGGTAATAATGGTAGAAAACAAATTCCTAGGGTTAATATAAAACCAATCTGAAAATAGGGGATTCTTTTTAGTCCCCTTAAAAATAGAAACGCGTTCAATTAATGTCCATACCTTTTTTGCCATTCCGCTTCTAATGCACGTTGCCAGCTTGGATGTGGTTCCGGGATAGATTTAAACAATTTAGTTTTCTTAGCTGAGCCAGTTATATATTGAGACTGTAAAATAGTGGGATCTCCCCACTGTGATAGGCTGCCTTTTTTTGATTGTGCTGCTGGGCTGAGTAAAAAATTAATGGCCACTAAGGCGCCTTCTTTGGCACTGGCATTCCATGGAATAGATAAAAAGTGGATATTAGATAATGCACCTGCTTGTAGTGCATAAGTATCGGTGCTGGAAGCTAAACTACCATTGAGTTGAGCACTGATTACTTCATTTGGATTGAAGGTGATAGCGAGATCTAACTGACCATCATCAAGGAGCTGGATGGTCTCTGCACTGCTGGCTGGAAAGCGTTCGCCTTGCTGCCAAGCGACTTTGTGAAAGGCATCTAAATAATCCCATAAGGGGGCGCTGATCTGCATAAAAGTGTCACTTTCTACTGGTTGGTATAAATGTTGCGGATCAAGGCTTAATTCCAGTAATGCTGATTTAAGAAAACTGGTGCCATGAAAAGAAGGTGGGCGAGGATAGCTCAGTCTTCCTGGATGAGCGGTTGCATAGGTTAACATTTCAGCAAAACTGCTGGGTGGATTGTGGATACGTTGTTTGTCATAAATAAAAACTAGCTGGCCAATGCCCCAAGGAGCTTCTAACCCCAATGTTGGCTCTGCAAAGTCGCTTTCGACAGGAAATGATTTATCGACATATTGCCAGTTAGGCAATTGGTTGGCAAAGGGCAGATCTATTAGTCCGTGCATCTTCATCGATTTAAAATTTTCACCATTAATCCAAACCATATCAACACTGCCACCACTATTTTTAGCGGCGGTTTTTTCTGCTAACAAACGGGTGATAGCCTCTGATATATCGGTCACTTTCACATGTTTTAAGGTTACTGAATATTGCGTTTGTAACTGCTTATTTGCCCAGCGCAGATAGTTATTAATATTTTGGCTGCCTCCCCATGCATAAAAATAGACGGTTTGCCCTTGTGCTTTTTTTTCAACTTCAGGCCAATTGATCGTCTTCGCATGACTATAACCGCTAAGCAGTAATAGCGTAATGATGGTCATTAATTTATACATAAAAAACCTATTTTCTTGTCCAGTTGTGATATTTCTCAACCCAACGTAAAAGTGTTTGGGGTGCATGGTTTTTCTTCCAAATACCCGCTGTATATTTAGCGGCTTCACTCATTGTTGGATAAGGGTGAATAGTGCTCAGTATTTTATTTAAACCGAGTTTATAACGCATTGCCAAAGTAAATTCGGCAAGCAGATCCCCCGCATGCGCAGCAACGATGGTGACGCCTAGAATCTTATCACTGTCTTTTGCAGTGAGCACTTTAACAAAACCAAGATCTTGGCTATCGGCAATAGCCCGGTCGAGATCATCTATTTGATATTGTGTTATTTCATAGTCTATCGCTAAAACTTGCGCTTCTTTCTCATTAATGCCGACACGCGCCAATTCAGGGTAAGTATAGGTGGCTGCAGGCATCACTGAGTAGTCAGTTGCAAATTTTTTGAATCGGCCAAACAGGCCATTTACTGCCGCATACCAAGCCTGATGCGCTGCAGCATGAGTTAATTGAAAGGGTCCTGTTACATCACCAACGGCATAAATATTGGGATATTTAGTTTGTAAATAATCATTTACTGCGATGGTTTTTTTATCGGTTAATTCAATATCCAATTCTTCTAAACCAAAACCACTGACATTCGCTGCTCGACCAATGGCAACCAATACAATATCAAACTCTTTTAAGATTGTTTCATCCTGAAATTGCAATTCAACCAACTGCTGTGTTTCATCGCGTGTAAAGGCGCTAACGTTATGTTCAAGTAGTATCTCAACACCTTCACTTGTTAATTGTTGATGTACAAGTTTCGCTGCATCTGCATCTTCACGGATCAGGATTTGTGGTAATCGTTCAACCAGTGTTACTTCACTACCCAGGTGATTAAAACATTGTGCTAACTCACAACCAATTGGTCCGCCGCCAAGTACTAACAGTTTTTTAGGTAACTCAGTCAAAGACCAAATAGTGTCGGAACTGACATAGCTGCTCTCGGTAAGTCCTGGTATTGGCGGAAGAAAAGGTTTCGCACCCGTGGCGATAACGATATTTTGAGTGGTGATTATTTCGCCATTTAATTCAACGTGCCAAGGGGTGATGATTTTAGCTTCACCTTGTAAGCACTCAACCCCTAATTCACTATAACGTTCAACAGAATCATGAGGTTCTATTTTAGTGATCACATCTTGAATACGGCCCATCACTTTCTTGAAATCGATAGTGTTTATTTGTGCATCAATACCAAACTTTTGCGCGTCTAAAATCTCTTTAATATTATGACTGGTTCTGATTAATGCTTTCGAAGGTACGCAGCCTGTATTTAGACAGTCTCCACCCATTTTATGTTTTTCAATTAAAGTTACTTTGGCTTTTACTGCTGCGGCAATGTAGGCCGTAACGAGTCCGCCAGAGCCTGCGCCGATAACAACCATATTACGATCAAAAGAGCTCGGTTTTGTCCATTTAGCGTACGTTTTTCTAAGTTTAATTTTGTTGATAAGTAATTTGCTGATCATTGGGAAGAGGCCCAAAATAACCAAAGAGGTTAATACCTGCGGTGAAAGTAGACCTGAAAGCGTTTCAATATCCGCAAGCTGTGTCCCCGCATTTAAGTAGACCGCAGTGGCGGGTAACATGCCTATCTGGCTGTACAGATAAAAACTGCGCGCTCTCATGGCCGTTAATCCCATTAATAAGTTGATAATAAAAAAAGGGAAAACAGGAATTAGGCGTAATGTGAGCAGATAGAGATAACCCTCTTTAGTGATTCCCTGATTGATCGCTTTAAGGCTGCCAGAGAATTTTTTTTGTACCCAGTCACGCAGTAAATAACGGCTAAACAGGAATGCTAATGTAGCGCCAATAGTGCTTGCGAATGATACTAGAAATAGACTCCACCAGAAACCAAACAGTGCGGCTCCGAGTAATGTAAAGATAGCCGCGCCAGGAACTGAGAGGGCTGTAGCGATTATATACAGTGAAAAATAGATGACAATGGCAAGGATAAAGTGGTCTGCAATGTAGCTATTCATGAGGGCTTGTTGTTGTTTGGCATTTTCTAATGTGAGCAGATGACTGACATCGAAAACAAACCACAATGCGACCAGCAGGGAAATGACAATAATTATTTTTTTCTTATCCATGATCAGTATTCCAAAAATTAATAAACGAACAATAGTTAGGAGACCGTATTAGCAGCACAATTATTGCATGGTTTGTTAAAAATTAATGATAACTACTGCGCAGGGGGGAAATATGTTTGTCAGCATCGCGCATTTAACGCCGTTCGCAACTCGTGCAACCACGGCATGCTGAGCGACTGTTTTTATCTAAACGTGCGCGTTGAATCTTACAATAGGCTTTTTTTAACGCACGTCGTCCCGAGAACCAGTCGTCAGCTTTTCCCTGTATCAAGTTACCCCTGAAACGTTTCCATAATTGCGTGCCATGCTGTTCAATAAAATCACTATCGAAGCCGATTTCAAAGTAGATTAATGCTTGCTCAATGGTTGTAAAACTATCAAGTTTATTTTGTAAGTTGTTTTTATGGCAACGTTGAAGCATCAGTCGCGTCTCACTGAATTGACTTTTAGGAAAGTGATAGCATAGCCCAGACATCAATTTAGCATTTTGATGTGAGTTTAGTTTTTATATGAGAAAGTTGGCGGTCCAGTTTTTATGGGCTTGCGATAGTATTACTTATTCAGTCAATAAAGAGGGTTGGTTAAGAGCAGAGTCTGGCGGGATAATAGTATTAATAAGCCGCCCTTGCCTTAGCATGAACGGCTTATTTTAAAGCTTGTTATTATAATTATGCTTGTGCGTCTAATTCAATCTTATCAGCACGAATAAAGGCAGGGTGGGTAGCGAGTTGCTCAATATAAGCAGCTATGTTTTTATATTTATCCAATTCACCATTGTTTTTCACTATCTCTGCAATAAATGACATCATGATATCTGCGCCAGTGAGTTGGTCTGCGACTAAATAGCGTTTACCTGCCAATGAATTATCGAAAAACTGAATCACTTTAGCCGTTTCCAAATCTGCATAATCGGCCAAAAAGTTAGTTTCACAACCATCTTTTGCGACAAACATTTTTAACAGTAGTGGCAAAATCGCAGAACTCTCAGCAAAGTGTAGCCACTGAGAATATTCAGCATACTCTTTTGTACCTCGCGCTGGCGCTAACTGCCCATCAGCGTATTTATCAATCAGATATTCGCTGATGGCACCCGATTCGGCGATGATTAGACCATCATCTTCAATAACTGGCGATTTACCTAATGGGTGAACTGATTTAAGCTCAGGAGGTGCAAGGAATGTCACACTGTCACGTTGATACGGAACCACTTCGTACTTCACATTAAGCTCTTCGAGCAACCAGATAATACGTTTGGAACGAGATTTATTTAAATGATGTAATTTAATCATGATCTTCCCATTTTTATTTGTTGTTAGCGTTATTTACCCATGTTAATTCAAGGTCTAGCCCTCATACTGTGCTTTATTCTGGTCTTTGAGTAGAGTCCTGATAAAGTACCTTGAGGTATCATGGGTATAACTATTTCTATAGTGGCTGGTTGACTTTAATAACCAGTTTGCCAAAGTTCTTACCTTCAAGTAGTCCGGCAAAGGCTTCAACTGTATTCTCCAAACCTTCAACAACTTGCTCTTTATACTTGATTTTATCTTCTTTCAGCCATGCGGTCATCGCAGTTGCAAACTCGTTATAACGATGCGCATAATCATCAAAGATAATAAAACCTTGCATTTTAATACGTTTTTGTAACAGTGTACCCATCAGCATCGACAGGCGATCCGGGCCATCGGGTAATGATGTCGCATTATATTGAGAAACTAAACCGCAGATAGGTACTCTAGCGCCGGTATTAAGCAGTGGCAGAACTGTGTCAAATACTTTACCCCCTACATTTTCATAGTAGACATCGATACCTTTATCGCAGGCAGTATTTAATTGCTCTACAAAGTCTGCTGCTTTATGGTTAATACACTCATCAAACCCGAGTTCTTCTTTAGCATAACGACACTTCTCTTCGCTGCCAGCAATACCTATGACACGACAGCCTTTAAGCTTACCAATCTGGCCAACGGTTGCACCGACTGGCCCCGTTGCGGCAGCAACCACAATTGTATCTCCTGATTTAGGCGCGCCAATATCTAATAGTCCCATATAAGCCGTGAATCCAGGCATGCCCATAATACCCAGCGCATAAGAAGGGTTAGTCGGTTCGGTTCCGAGTTTAAGCAGCCCTTCACCATCAGACACCGCGTATTGCTGCCAACCAGTGTAAGCCAATACCCATTCGCCAACTTGGAAATTATCGTTGTTAGATTGTTCGACCTGACAAACCGTACCGCCCACCATAACGTCATTAACGGCGACCGGGTCAGCATAAGATTTCGCATCACTCATTCGTCCTCTCATATACGGATCCAGAGAAAGATAGATAGTGCGAAGCAGAATTTCACCCTGTGCAGGGGTCGGTTTATTTGCACTTTCAAGACGGAAGTTACTCTGAGTCGGTGCACCAACAGGACGTGAAGCCAATACGATACGTTGATTGTGATTAGATTGAGCAGTCATTATTATTCCTTTTTGAGTCGTTATGTCTGAGTTAACGGTGACCGTTCTATAATTTAAAATAGACCGGTCGTTTATGTTTTGGGTAATTAAAAACCTGTACTTAAATAAATACGGGTTTATATTATTTTCTTAAAATTCTAGCTTACCTTGTAAAATCTGTTCGGTTTGCTGGAGTGTATGGCGCAAACCGGAAACATCTTTACTTAACTTATACAAAATGCAGCCGCCTAAACAACTTTTATATAAACTTTCGGCGGTTTCCTGTGCATGGCGAACGCGAATTGAGCCGTCATGGATACCACTCTCAATACATTGAGCAATGGCTAAAACAACATTATTGGCGCCTTCATTTAAAGCTAAACGCATCGACTCTGAAAGATCGGATACTTCAGCACTTAGCTTTACGACCAAACATCTTTCAGCTCCACATATACCTTCATCAAACTCAATCCAGCGTTGTAAATAAGTTAATAGGCGTTCATTTGCAGATAAATGGTTATCAGAAAATAGGTCGTTTAGCCGTTTCATGTACTTTTCAAAGTAATCAGCAATCAGCGCTTCACCAAATTGTTCCTTCGATTTGAAATAATAATAGAAAGAGCCCTTAGGGACTTCTGCATGTTTCAACAGTTGCGATAGGCCCACACTAGTAAAGCCTTTCGCTACGATTAATTCGTAACCCATGTTTAAAATATGTTGCCGTGTTTCATTCGTTTGTATTTTCATGCCAGTTACAATAAAGCAAATTAGACCAGTCGTCTAGCGATTATTTTAAATAAATAAACATGCTTATGTAGATGACTCAGGTTATTTTTTGTAAAAAGATTAAAACCATTACCACGCACACTTCATGCGACTGCGAAACTACGTTTCGGTTCGCATTCATTAACAGAGGGGCTGCGCGCTACACAGAGAAAAAACTAACATACTAAAATATAAGATAATTATTATTTTTTATGTTTTTCTGTGTTTTCCCTCATTTTACTCTGTGGTGCAATTTTTTGACGTGTTTTTATCTTTTCCCATTTTTACCTGAGTTAAGTGCATAAGCATGTAAATAAAAATAGCGGCAGAATCCTCTGCTCTATGTGTCTATTGACACATACGTTTATTTTTATAAGGTGTTTTTATGGGAAATTATATGATTCAGTCACAAAACATACGTCTTGATTTACGTGTTAAGATTTTTTTATTTTGATTAAAGGTTTGTCAGCTAAAAGGGCAGGGATTGTTTTCTTTCGTCAAGATTCTTCAAGCATGGCATATTAGTCTGCTAATGCTAATGCTGACGTTGATGGTAAATCGGGATAAGCTAATTGGATACAGCGCAGCTATTGCGGTGTATTTCTGCGTTAACTCAAAGGAGTAAAAGAGTCACCTTTTTCACTCCTTTTAATATTTTAATTTGCTCAACTCAACCACTTTAATGTCAGTTCGGATAGCTAAATGGCGCCCATCAGTGGTTTTCTTGTACTATTTGAGGCCGATAATTGATCTGTTTTTATGGCTGCAACGTCACGCATCATTAACAACGAGAGCATGGCCAGTACGATCAGCACAATCGCAACCACGAACACTGCATAGTAACTGATGAACTGCGCCGTTACACCCACTAATAGGCTACCTACCAATGCGGACAGCATCTGGGCGCTGTTGAATAACGTAGTAGCAGAGCCCATTTCATGTTTCATCATGTCTTGAATCAGGATCATGCCCAGTGTGGAAATAATCGCTATGAATATGCCATTAAATAATTGTAGCGCCATTAAGATGACTAGATTATTGCTCATAAGGAGACCCGCGTAGAAAACTAGACCTGAAAATAGCCCGACATAAAGTAATCGCTTATAGCCCAATCTAGCACCATAGATTCCGGCCAAAATCATAAACGGTATCTCTAGAAAAGCCGCCGTGCCCATTAAGTAACCTGCCCATTGTGAACTCAGTAAAAGTTCTTTAGTGATATATAAAGGGATAGTCGTGTTATACATGTATGAAGCAGAAAACATGAATAGGCAAGCGAGTAAATAAAAAAATATAGAGGGGGTACGGTGCCATTTTAGTCTCCTAGTTTGCTGTTCTGGTGTCGTCGCGTTGGCACGATACTCCGGTAGGAAAAAGACAATCCCGACCATGATTAGTGCCGCTATAATAGCCATAGTAAAAGCATATGAAAATCCCAGGTGGTCTTTGATCATAAAGGCTAATGGAGGGCCTATCACCCAAGCAACTGCAATTGCAGCACGCAACAAAGACATAAAGAGATCCCCATTGCTCTTTATTACATTGTCGCTGTAGAACCGTCCAAGTGTAAACATCTGCGGCAAAGTTGCACTGCCAATACTCATCAGAAATACAGACGCAGCCAAAGCAGCGTAATAATTGCGAGTAAAAATAAAGACCAGCAATGCCGCCGCAAAACTAAGCTGAGAAACGGCAATGATGTGTTTACGTGACCAGCCAGCATCGGAATATTTACCTATTTTGGTAGAAACCAATACGCCCGTTAATACTTGAATTGCCAGGAAAAGCCCCATTTCCAAGGGAGACGCACCCAATTCTTCGACAAGATAGAGGCTGATCAAAGGGAACATAAAAGCAAAACTTAGTCCACAGAAGAAGGAGGCGGTGAGATACAAAAGGCGAATTGGATGAAACATTATATCCTCGATGAGACAATTAGTTGCTGTATTATGAAGCATTACTTAAGTGGTTTGCTTCGATGTGTACCGTTATAATATAGTAATAAGTGCCGCTATTCATTCTATTCTGGCTATATAAAAATGCTGAGCGGGTGATTATATCTAGTCGTCAAGTAGGCGTTAACTAGGCTGCGTAAGCTGCTCAATATGATTTTCTAAAACGCCTCCCTGTTATGGTTTATCTTCGTCTCCGAACTGGGTCCTAATAAAGCAGCTGATGTTACGCACTTACGGCCAGCATCTGCTTCCAGGCTTTAAGTGCTTCTTTTTGAGCTTTTATATAAAGCTTTGTTTTCAATCCAAATGTGGTTAAGCCTTTTTTTACACTTAACCCTTCCAGT
>NZ_JAHNZV010000055.1 GCF_022267535.1 Psychromonas antarctica | reverse complement strand
ACCCGCCAGCGCACCGGCAACATAAGGAATTTGCTCAAACGGGGTGATCCTCAGGCCGTTTTTTTTCTTACTGACAATATTCATTTTATTTAAAAAATCTTCAACTATCACCCCGCCACCATGTACCAATAAAAGTGGACGTTGCTGTCTTTGTAAATAAGCCGTTAACGCTGAAAATAAGTTAGTTAATGCCAGCTCATTTTCAAGCACGGCACCACCTAATTTAATGAGCAAAGGTCTTTTGCATAAAGATTGAGTCATTTTCTAAAAACCCTATTTATAAAAGTGAAGTCGTAATATCAAATCCAAAACGTAAATTAATACACTGTATCGCTTGCGATGACGCGCCTTTTAACAAATTATCTATGGCGCTGAAAACAACCAAATCGTCGCCATCAACAGCCCAGCCTAAATCGCAATAAGGCGTACCGACGACATTCTTCAATGCAGGATAAAGTCCCTTACTCATCAAGCGCACAATGGGCTTATCTGCATAGGCATCCTGATAAGCTTGATCAACTTGTTCACTTGTTACACCTGATTTTAGCTGCACATTAATGCTCGCCAAAATACCGCGCTTGAAACTGCCTAAATGTGGCGTAAAGACCACGGGCAAACCTAAATGTTGATCGATTTCAGGTTTATGGCGATGCGTAAATACGCCATAAGGTTGTAAACTCACCTCACAAAAACTACTTGCAACACTCGCCTTGCGCCCTGCCCCGCTGACACCACTGGTGGCATTAATAGTTGGCTTGCTATTTTCTTTAATTAACCCTCTTTCAGCTAACGGTTTTAATGCCGTTAATGAGGCTGTCGTATAACAACCCGGCACAGCAATTAGATCAGTTTTCTTAATCGCCTCAGAATTCCATTCTGCTAAACCGTAAACCGCTTTTTCTAGTAATGCAGGGTATTGGTGCGTGAACCCATAAAACGTCTCATAGAAAGCCGTTGACTGCACACGAAATGCGCCGGAAAGATCAAATACTACTGTGTTTTGAGCGAGAAAAAGTGCAGCCAAGTTATGACTCACTTCGTGTGCAGTAGCCAAGATAACAATATCTATACCTTCGCAAGCCCTCTTGATAGCGCTATTAGCTAATGGCAGTAGAGGCAGGTCAACAACACCTAATAAGTTACCGTAAAGTTCAGATAGTTTTTTGCCCTTATCCAAACTCCCCTCTGAAACATATAAACTCGCCAATTCAATATGCTTATGACGAGTTAAAAAATGAGCTAACTCGGCGCCGGTATAACCACTTGCACCTACTATAATGGCTTTTAACATAAAAAATTCCTGTTCTATTAGTACATTAAAAATAGAGAACGTATTATAAAAAGTGGCATTCTCAGTAGAAAATAGCCATTCTAATTAGCTTTGACTATTTATGCAATAAAGCTGAATACTTATTTACAGGCTATTGCTCGTTTGCTTATCTACCAATCGCGGCGAGCAAACATCCGTAAAGCAACGACTCATGCCTAAATAAAGGAACAAAAGGACAGCTAATGCTGATCATCATCGACAAATTCAGTTTCCAAGTGATCCGCATACTGTTCTTTTATCGCTAATATTTTGGGTAAACAAGCTTTAAAGTGCGGAACTAAGTCAGGATCAAAATGCTTCCCGGATTGGTGTTCAATTAGAGCCATCGTTTTTTCAACCGACCATGCACGTTTATAAGGGCGATCGCTGGTCAGCGCATCAAAGACATCCGCAATAGCAACAATTCGCGCGCTTAATGGAATGTTTTCTCCCTTTATCCCAGCAGGATAGCCACTACCATCCCATTTTTCGTGATGATATTGCACCACTTCCACTGCCATTCTTAATAAATAAGATTCATTATCACCCAAAATATCAACACCGTAGTCAACATGCTTTTGCATAATTGCCCACTCATCTGCATTAAGCTTACCGGGTTTTAACAGAACACAATCAGGGATCCCTATTTTGCCGATATCATGCATCGGCGTGGCGTTAAAAAGAAGCTCAGACCAAGCGTTATTTCCTGTTACACGTTTTGCTAAAAAGCGCGAATACCAACTGATACGAATAACATGCCGCCCAGTTTCATTATCTTTAAATTCTGCCGCGCGACCTAAGCTTTGCACTATCTCCATACGCGCGCTTTCTAGCGCTTTGGTTCTTTCCTTAACCAAACTCATCAGATGCGTTTTCTGGTTTGCTAATTTTAAATGTGCACTTACTCTTGCTAAAACAAGCGGAGGGCTAACTGGTTTGGTAATGAAATCAACCGCACCGAGTGAAAAAGCCTTTTCAACATCTTCTATCGCCCTTACTCCGCTCACAAAGATAATGGGAATTTGAGCTGTTTCAGGCGTGATTTTCAGCTGCTTGCAAATTGCATAACCATCAATATCAGGCATCTGCGTATCTAACAAAATAAGATCTGGCTTATATTGACCATTGGTGAAATGAAAAGCGAGCGCAGCATTCATAGCCGTTTTCACATTATAATAAGGGCGCAATATATCACTCAACAGGTCAACATTCCGAGAATCCCCATCAACCACCAAAATCATCTGTTTAGTGATTAGATCGTCTAAATCCATTATTTTATCCCTAGCTAGTTTAGTCTTTATTTAGCAGTACTTCTTATCGATTAAAAAAGACATGTTTGTAGCAATCAAACTAAACCAATATAGCAGTGCAATAACATTAATAACGTCATTGTACGTCACAATATTTAGACACGCTAACACTAACGAATAGCGAAAAATATCATAATTCCAGCAACACGGAAATACTGACAACACAGTCGAAAGGTGCCGCTCTAAGTAATACCGGATAAATATAAAATGTCTGTTTTTGTTAAGTTAGTTCACAAAAAGGAACATACTGGCAGGAATAATGAGGGGTATAATGATACATATAATACTAATATACGTAAGCTTATTAACGAGAAAAAGTGGAGGAAATAGCACCACTTATAATTCGCTAAATCACATCAATATTAAATAAGTAGGAATCTGATTTACATGTTAATTAAACACAAACTAATCACTAATACTGTAGTCACTATAGTCAGTATGATTGCCATGTTGTTACTAATGAATTTTACATCATCATCTCTCAGACAAGATACGGCACTCGCACAGAATCTGGGTAAAATAGAGGCTGGCATATTGCAATTAAGATCCCATGAAAAAGATTTTCTGGCGCGTAAAAAAAGTGTCTATATTGACGAATTTAATACGGACAGTGCAATATTACAAGCGAACATTAACCAACTTAAAGATGATCTAAAAAGTATTAACGTTTCAGCCGATCAACCGATCAAATTAAGTAATATGCTAAATACCTACCAACAAATTTTTAATAGTGTCGTTGAAACACAAAGACGTATCGGCTTTGATCCGCAAAGTGGTTTTTACGGTGAGCTAAAGGTAGCAGCACTCAATGCTAAAGAAGCGATTGGCGATTCAGTTATGTTTTTTAAAATGATGCTAGAAATTCGCAGCAGTGAAAAAGATTACATGCTGCTACATGATGATCAATATATTGAAAAATTTAATAACGATTTTAACGACTTATATACCAGCGTCAAAAAAAGCTACTTAGTCCAATCGCAGAAAGACTTGATTATCAATGCATTAGATACCTATAACGTGGCGTTTTTGTCCCTAGTCAAAGAGCAGCGCATATTGGGATATAATGAGAATGAAGGCTTCCAAAAAGCACTCAATGACAGTGCATTAAAAGCTCAATTCGCACAAATAGAGTTAGTAAGAAAAACAAATGAAGCAGCCAGTCACTATCTGAGCAATCTAATGCAGTTAACTTACGGCCTGTTTTCACTGGCACTGCTCGTGTCGATATTCATCGCGTGGGCCCTTTCTCGCAATATTATGGGTGCAATTACACACATAAAAGATTCAATTGTAAGAATATCGGAGACCAATGATTTAACGATTGCCGTTTCGACAAAAAGTAATGATGAATTAGCGGATATGGCCAAAGCATTCAATTATATGATATCAAATTTCAAAAATTTACTGACATCAATAAAAAAATCAGAAGACGCGCCGGATAAAAAAACCGAGATACTAGCAGAAGATTCAATCTGGGCTGACTTTATTTATGAGGAGTCTCTCAAAGGTAACGATAAATAAAGATAGCTAACCTTGCTTACCACTAACAGTTCAGACGTTAAGTGGTAAGCAGTTTAAACTTTAAAAACAACCTGCAATTCCAGCCCACAATATATTTATACTGCAAATTATATTTTTTTTTCAAGTTAACTCACAAAAAACAAATTATTGATATCAATATTGAGGGATTGCGATATTACTTACGCGCCTAAATGGGTTAAATTAGCTACTGACTAAAAACTATAGAATAGACTTAAGTCGGTATTCGCAAATTTATTTTTTTAAACTCCTGTGGGATCAAAATATCATGCTCATCAAACACAAATTAACCTCTAATACCATTGTAACCATAGTGAGTATGTTAGCTATGCTGTTACTGCTCAATTTTTCTTCTACATCACTGCAGCAAGATATAACGCTCGCTCAAAACATAGGCAAAATTGAAGCTGGAATATTACAATTAAGAGCGCATGAAAAAGACTTCTTAGCGCGCAAAAAAGTTGAATATATTGATCTATTCAATGCAGAAAGTTCAAAATTGCAAGCAAGAATTACACAACTCAAGTCTGACCTTGAAGTGATTAATGTTTCTGCAGAAGAGTCTATTCAATTAGGTAAAGTGTTAAGCGAATATCAGCAATACTTCACCGACGTTGTGGATACGCAAAAACGTATCGGATTAACCCCTAAAGACGGACTTTTCGGGAAATTGGGCAAAGCGGTCAATGATGCCGAAGCGGCGATTGGTGACTCCATCTCATTTTTAAACGCAATGCTGCAGATAAGAAGCAGTGAAAAAAATTATATCCACCTACTTGATGACAAGTATGTTAAAGATTTTCAGGATAACTTCGCGCTATTACATGCTGATGTGAAAAAAAGTTATTTAGTAAGTACCCAGAAAAAAGCCATATTAACGGCGCTTGATAGTTACCAAACGACCTTTTTAGCGTTAGTCAAAGAGCAAAAGAAATTAGGTTATCATGCAGAGGATGGCTTACAAAAATCATTAAATGAAAGTGCACAGCAAGTATCTAACATCCAGACTAATTTAGTGGCCAAGACGGATACCGCTGTAAATAATTATGTTCAATCCATTAAGCAAATAACTTACCTTCTTTTTGCTGTGGCACTCTTTGTTTCAATCGCAGTTGGCTGGATTATTTCACGCAGTATTATGGGCGGAATTTTGTATATCAAAAATTCCATTGTGAGAATCTCCGAAACCAATGATTTGACCGTTTCACTGTCCACAAAAAACAATGATGAGTTAGCCGATATGGCGAACGCCTTCAATAATATGATTACAAACTTCCAACGCTTAATCGTTTCGGTTAACCGCTCAGTCGCTAGCCTTAATAACGCAACGGGCACACTGGCAAAAAACATTCATCAGGCTAACTCAGGTGTAGAATCGCAAATGCAGGAAACTGATATGGTTGCAACCGCCGTCACTGAAATGGTTGCCACTATTGAAGAGATTGCCAGTAATACAACCGACGCAGCAGATAAAGCAGAGCATACCAACCAAAATGCCGCTAAGGGTAAACGTGGGGTCGATGCAACCATCAAGCAAATTCGTGTTTTATCTGATAAATTGATCGAATCTGAGTCTGTCGTAAATAATCTGGCTAAAGACAGTGAAACGATTGGTAGCGTGCTCGACGTAATTCGTTCCATAGCAGAACAAACTAATTTACTGGCGCTCAATGCAGCCATTGAAGCCGCGCGCGCAGGCGAACAAGGACGTGGTTTTGCAGTTGTTGCAGATGAAGTCCGTACCCTTGCCAGCCGGACGCAAGAGTCAACTAAAGAGATCGAAAGCATTATCGGCTCACTGCAAAGCAGAACCAAAAATATTGTTAGTTTAATGAAGGACTGCCGTAGCGAAGGGCAAGAAAGTGCAGCTCAAGCAGGCCAAGCAGGACAATTACTGGAAGAGATTAATCACGATATTATTTCTATTATGGATATGACCACCGCGATTGCGACTGCGATTCAAGAGCAAAGTGCGGTTGCTTCAGAAGTTAACCGTCATGTGGTTTCTATCCGAGATGTGGCTGAAGCGACCAGCGAATCAGCGAGTCAAAATGAGCTGATGAGTAGTGAACTATCAGAGCAAGCAAAAGTATTAACCAATGAGATAAAACACTTCACTATCTAATCAGATAGCAGTAGTTACCATAAAGCCTTGCACAGTTTCGCTGCTGCAAGGCTTTTTTACATCACATCTATTATTAGGTGTAAAACCAACTCCATTAATTAAATGTCTATTGAGGTATCGGGGAAAATGGTTGGAAGCCATACTTTGATTGCAGCAACTAGTCATTCCAAAGACAACGTTAATGACAAAACGCAAATCTTATCTGTATGGGGTGTAGTTCCTTTGAATCGACGCTAGTCCCTTGCAATTAGTTGGATAATCGCTATTTCATGTTATAAAAACGCGAATTTTTGTAATGATATGCACTCCATTAATGGGACAATTAATACTTTTCGCTCCAAAACACAAAATAAGGGGCGTGGACTTTGGTCCACCTAATAAAGAATTAAAGTAAGCGGGCTGAAGCCCGCACCCCAAAAAATAAGCCTGTGCCAGCATGGTTGCGCAATTTTTTCTGTGCGTTTATTCAACACGTTCCGTCGATTCAAAAGAACTACACCCATTTGTATTTAGCTAGCAACTATTTAATAAGCATAAATGAATAAAAATTACATGCTTATGCATTCAACTTAGGTAGCAACGGAAAACAATTAAAAACTTAAAAAAATAGACCACAGAGGACACAGAGTTAAAGGAGGAAAACATAAAAGCTTATAACTTCTGTATTGTCTTTTCGCTGTGGAGCGCGCAGCGCCTCTGTTAATGAATGCGAACCGAAACGCAGTTTCGCAGTCGCATGAAGTGTGCGTGGTAGTGGTAGTGGTTTTAATCTTTTGACAAAAAATAACCAGAGTCATCTACATAAGCATGAAAAATTATTGTATTTGCGATAATATCTTTGCCTACCCGTTTATTATCATATTCATTTACTTGCTTCTTTAAAAGGTATCCTATGTCACTGCCTACTTTTTTAAATCTCTACAAAGACCTTATTGCGATCCCCTCTATTAGCTCAACGGATTCATCATGGGATCAAAGCAACTTGAAGGTCATTAATCAGCTGGCTAGTTGGCTTGAGACGCTGGGTTTTAAAAATGAAATACATGAGGTCAGCACGGCGCCGGGTAAATATAACTTAATCGCAACGTTAGGTAGTGGTGATGGCGGATTATTACTTGCGGGACATACGGATACCGTGCCATATGATGAAGGACAGTGGTTAAGTGATCCTTTTAAAGTGATACAAAAAGATAATCGTTTATATGGCCTAGGCAGCATCGATATGAAAGGTTTCTTTGCCTTTGTTATTGAAGTATTAAAAGAAATTGATCTTAAAAAACTCAATAAACCACTACGCATTTTAGCCACTGCAGACGAAGAAACCACGATGTCAGGTGCGCAGGACATTGCTCAACAAAAGAGCATTAAACCCGACTATGCGATTATCGGTGAACCAACAGGCCTCGTCCCAGTGATCATGCATAAAGGGCATATGTCCGAGGGGATCCGCATTACCGGTCGCAGTGGCCACAGTTCAGATCCCGACAAAGGGTTAAATGCCATTGAAATAATGTACTTAGTGATTGGAGAATTAAAAAAAGTACAATTGCGTTTTAAAGAAAAATATTTTAATGAACATTTTGCAGTTCCCTATCCAACGCTTAATTTCGGTGCTATCAATGGCGGGGACAGTCCCAACAGAATTTGTGGCTGCTGTGATTTACATATTGATATGCGCCCTATTCCTGGCATTAGCACCAATGAGCTCTTTATTACCGTGAAAGAATCATTATCCGAGATTGAAAAACGCTATCCTAATAGTGTTGAAATTTATCATCTGCATGATCCTATCCCCTCCTATCAATGCCCAGAACATTCTGATCTGATTGACAATGCACAGATCTATACAGGGAACAAAGCACAAAGCGCTAATTACTGCACCGAAGCCCCTTTTATACAGCAACTTGGTTGCGACACAATCGTGCTTGGGCCCGGTCATATTGCGCAGGCGCATCAGCCCAATGAATATTTAGATCTGGCTTTTGTAAAGCCAACGAAATTAGTCATTGAAAAAATGATTAAACAATATTGTATCGTTTAATCATAGAATAATATCTTGACTAAAGAAAAGCATTGGCTAAAACTGATGCAACGATAAAGTACCAAAAAACCATTAAAAAACATGTCAACACCACTCAATGTAATTTAATTACACAATAGGTAATGCAAATCAAACAAAGGCAAAACCTACATGATATAGCGTTGACTATTTCGGCTTTTATGGTAATTTATTTACCGTACTTTATTTTAACATGTAATTTTATTACAGATTAAGAGGGTTATATGACAGAACAATATGCAAATTTACGCAGTAACGTTAGTTTACTCGGGCAATTACTCGGTAAAAGTATTAGCGAGCATCTAGGTGATGAGTTTCTTACAAAAATAGAGTTAATTCGCCAACTTTCTAAATCTTCTCGAGCAGGTAATCAAGTCGACGGTGAAACGCTAGTAAACGTACTTGCGAACCTGTCAGATGATGAACTATTGCCTGTAGCACGTGCTTTTACCCATTTTTTGAACCTCGCAAATATTGCCGAGCAGTTTCATGGAATATCACGCCACTGTGATAGCGGGGTTTGCGCGCCAGATCCGATGACACAATTAATTGCTAAATTAAAAAACGCATCTGTTTCCAAAGAAACAATGCAGCAAGTGGTTAATGAACTGCAAATGAATATGGTACTGACGGCGCATCCAACAGAAATCACTCGCCGTACATTGATTCATAAACACACTGCGATAAATGACTGTTTAAGCTTACTTGAAATTAGCGACACCTCAGAAAAAGAACGCGATCAACTGCTCAACCGTCTTGAGCAATTGATCACGCAAGCTTGGCACACCAATGATATTCGCAAACATCGCCCAACACCGGTTGACGAAGCAAAGTGGGGATTTGGCGTTATAGAAAATAGTTTATGGGACGCCGTACCACAGTATGTCCGTGAACTTGAGAAAAGACTGCAAGATGGATTAGGTTTGTCTTTACCACTCGACGCATCGCCTATCAAGTTTACCTCTTGGATGGGTGGCGATCGTGATGGTAATCCATTTGTTACCGCAAAAGTCACCCAAGAAGTATTACTCACCAGTCGCTGGGTCGCGGTCGATTTGTATCTACGCGATATTAAACAGCTAACTGAAGAATTATCAATGGAGATTTGTGATCCTGCATTACGAGCCATTGTCGGTGATGATACAGATGAGCCCTATCGCACCATTCTACGTAAATTACGTGAAGATTTAAAAGAAACGCGCACCTCATTAACGGCGACTTTACGTGGTCAGAACAGCGACGCTAAAGATATTATTACACGCACAGAGCAGCTGAGACGACCACTTGAGCTATGCTACCAATCGCTTAATAGCATGGGTATGCATTCAATTGCGAATGGCCTTATTTTAGACATCCTACGCCGTCTCGCTTGTTTTGGGATCAACCTAGTAAAACTTGATATCCGCCAAGACGGATCGCGCCATGGTGATACGCTGTCTGAATTAACCCGTTACTTAGGCATCGGCGATTATAATGCTTGGAACGAAGCTGATAAACAGGCTTTTTTACTCCAAGAGTTAAATAGTAAGCGCCCACTTATCCCTGCCAGTTGGAGCCCATCAGCAGAAGTACAAGAAGTATTAGATACCTGCGATGTCATTGCAAAAACAGATCCTCAGGCATTAGGAATTTATATTATATCAATGGCACGCCAAGCCTCTGATGTCTTAGCAGTACAACTTCTATTAAAAGAAACAGGTTGCCCGTTCCGTATCCCAGTGGCACCGCTATTTGAAACTTTAGATGATTTAAACAACGCAGCCGCAGTCATTGAAGGGTTATTTGCAGTCGATTGGTACCGTGGATATATCGGTGGCGAACAGCATGTCATGATCGGTTACTCTGATTCAGCAAAAGATGCCGGTGTGATGGCGGCTAACTGGGCGCAATATACCGCGCAGGAAGCGCTGGTGAGAATCAGTGCTGAGAATGATATCAAACTGGTACTGTTTCACGGACGAGGCGGCACAATTGGACGTGGTGGTGCTCCGGCACATCAAGCTCTGCTATCTCAACCTCCAGGCTCTTTAAAAGGGGGACTTCGTGTGACCGAACAAGGCGAAATGATCCGTTTTAAATTCGGCCTGCCTAAAGTGGCAATACAAAGCTTAAACCTTTATACCGCCGCTATTTTAGAAGCAAACTTGTTACCACCGCCAGCACCTAAGCAAGCGTGGCGTGATTTAATGCAGCAGTTTGCCGAACAATCTTGTCAGGAGTATCGCCATTTTGTACAGGAAGAGCCTGATTTTGTGCCTTATTTCCGCAGTGCGACGCCCGAATTAGAACTCGGCAAACTGGCATTAGGTAGTCGTCCTGCAAAACGTAAGCCAAATGGTGGCATTGAAAGTCTACGAGCTATCCCTTGGATTTTCGCCTGGAGCCAAAACCGCTTGATGTTACCCGCATGGCTAGGTGCTGGCACGCCACTTAAAACGTTATTGGATGAAGGTAAAAAAGAGCTGCTACAAGAGATGTATCAAAATTGGCCTTTCTTCCACACGCGTTTAGAAATGTTAGAAATGGTCTTTTTAAAGGCGGATGAAAAATTAACAAAATTCTATGAAGAACGTCTTGTTCCAAAAGCATTATGGTCATTAGGAGCGCGTTTGCGCGAAAATCTCGTACTGACACGTGAGACAGTGCTAGAAACAATCCCCGATCATAAACTGATGCAGGAACAACCTTGGATTAAAGACTCCATTTCACTACGCAACCCTTATGTTGATCCGCTCAATATGTTGCAGGCTGAATTGCTCTCCCGTTATCGCAAAGAGGGGGAGGAAATTTGTCCGGTCATTGATCAAGCCTTAATGGTCACCATTGCAGGTATTGCAGCTGGTTTACGTAATACAGGCTAAACAATAGCGGCTCATCCCAGCAATGTTTTAGCTGGGATGAGCACACAGCTAAAGTAAGTG
Organism: Psychromonas antarctica; assembly: GCF_022267535.1. Taxonomy (GTDB): domain Bacteria; phylum Pseudomonadota; class Gammaproteobacteria; order Enterobacterales; family Psychromonadaceae; genus Psychromonas; species Psychromonas antarctica. Next base: position 7,746 of record NZ_JAHNZV010000055.1, on the reverse strand, counting down.
CAGCTTTAACCTCGCTTGTTGTGTCATTAATGGCGCAAGAATCAACTGCAATAACAAAGGTATATTACTTTTGACACATAAAGATCTACAACAAGAACTAAATACTCAAGGATTACGTTGTCCTGAGCCGGTGATGATGGTGCGTAAAGCAGTGCGAAAAATGCACGCAGGTGAGCTACTAAGTGTGATTGCAGATGATCCCGCAACGACGCGTGATATCCCCAGTTTTTGTCGATTTATGGACCACACTCTGGTTGAGTCCGATATAGAGCAGATGCCCTACCGTTATCTAATCCGCAAAGGCACAGAATAATACCATTGCACGTAATATCTCGATGTTAATTCAACAGACAAAATCAGCATCTTGAAGTGACATATAAATATAATTATGTAGTTAGCCTCAGTTCTGGATAATGGAAGCGAAATCAGATTAAATATCAACAAGTTAAAAAACATATTATACAGTGCTGTTAGTTTTGCGTAGTGCAAGGCGAATCATCGCAGCAATAACGGGTTATTGGTAGATGATTTAACGCAGAAATACGCGTAAATAACGGTACTGTATCGTTTAGCTTATCCAGAATTGAGGTTAGTTAGGGAAGCATGCCTTCAATCACACCTCTGACCATGTGCAGTTAACACACACTTCCAAAAACAAAAATAGATCAGTTAATTTTGCAAATCCCCCTGAGAAGCAAGGCTGACAGCAATGCGCCAGCCACTAGCAACTCACCACTAATCCTTGTACATATTTTCATAAACATAATTTGTGGCTTCAATAAAGCCAGGCACACTTCCGCAGTCAAAACGTCTACCTTTAAATTTATAGGCAAGCACACAACCTCTTTTAGCCTGCGTTAATAAGGCATCCGTAAGTTGAATCTCGCCGTTTTTACCCGGAGGAGTCTCTTTAATAATATCAAAAATATCCGGCGTTAAAATATAACGGCCAATAATCGCCATATTACTTGGCGCGGTACCGGGATCGGGTTTTTCAACCATATCATCAACACGGAAGATATTATCTTTAATCATCTCCCCTTTGATCACACCATATTTATGCGTTTCATCATCCGGCACCTCTTCAACTGCAACAATCGAACAACGGAACTGGTTATACAAAGAAATCATCTGCTTTAATACACCCTCTTCTGCATTTACGCAAAGGTCATCCGCTAGCACGACAGCAAAAGGTTCATCACCAATAAGCTCTTTGCCAATCAATATAGCGTGCCCAAGGCCACGCATTTGTCGCTGGCGAATAAAAGAAAACCGTGCTTTATCCATAATGGCACGAATATCCTTTAATTTTTCTTCTTTCGGTGTTCCACTTATTTCGTGCTCTAATTCATAATTGAGATCAAAATGATCCATTAATGAATTTTTTCCTCGCCCGGTTACTATACACATCCCAGTGAGACCAGCTTCTAATGCTTCATCAACTCCAAATTCAATCAATGGCTTATTGACGATGGGCATCATCTCTTTAGGCATCGATTTAGTCGCAGGTAAAAATCGCGTGCCGTAACCGGCAGCTGGAAATAAACATTTTTTAATCATAAAATTTCAACCTCTGTTTGATGACAATCCCAATAATTAAGTGTTCTATTTAGAGGCTCGAGAAATGCTTGCAAGCAAAATATTTATTGCAGTAGCCAGTTGGCTGGCCTAATTAGAAAATCAATATCGACGCTAACAAACATTTTAACAAGCTTAAAAGGATAAAAAATTGTTGAATTTGGTATTAATTTATTTTGCTGAAGATAGATATTGTCACTATATCATCTTTCCACCTCGGGTATCAATAAACGACCTTTGACATTTCCCCGGCCTCCTTGAACGCCTAAGCAAGATACAGCGTCACTACCTTGGGTAATATTTCCAAGCTAACACGCTATGTCCTAGCACTATGCTCTTGATTTATGCAACCTCATCAGCCTACCATCACTGCGCTTTTCACACACTAAAATGAACTTATACCATGTAGGCACACAGTTAAAACTGTGCTGCTTACTCGGCGATAAAAAGAGTGATAAAGTAATCAGTAACGGGGATGTAAAGTTATTAAGCACAGCATTAAAAACGGATTAAATTTTGACTTAAAGAAAAAGAAAGCACGCTAACGGGTCAAAACGAATTTACTGCTGAGTGCGTGTTGACGACTTTATGTACAAAACTTATCCTTAATTTATATTATTCGCTTCCCTAAGCTGTTTTCGGTATCCTGCACAGATTTAAATTTCGGGAAAATATTCATGAATAAAGAGTGGTTTGTTGTATATTGTAAAAGTCGGGAAGAATTGCGCGCACAGCAAAATTTAGAAAATCAGGGAATTCATTCGTTTTTCCCTAAAATCTGCAAAGAAAAAATGATTCGCGGCAAAAAGACAATCGTTACACAAGCGCTTTTCCCAAATTATCTTTTTATATTTATTAGTCAAGATGATCGTAATTTCACACGCATTCGTTCGACCCGAGGTATTAATGATTTTGTTCGCTTTGGTAAAGAGATAGCGATAGCATCCCCAGAATTAATCAAGCATCTGCAAGCAATTTGCCACTCAATCAACGATCTTAAAGTGGATACAAGCCTACGCCTTAAAAGTGGTGATAAAGTTGAGGTGTTATCGGGCGCTTTTAAAGGCTTAGCTGCTATTTTTTCTGAACAAGATGGCTTACAACGTTCAATATTATTGCTTAACGTCCTTAACCAAGAGAACAAGATATCTTTTAGCAATAAAGATATTAAAAAATTGAACCGTTAATTAGAAGCAATCTCTCCTGTTTTTACAGCAGCAATATCCCTTGTTTTTACAGTGATCTCTCTGCTTTTACAGCAACAATCTCTGGGGCGTGGACTTTAGTCCACCTTGTTTAAAATACAAACTTATACGTGCCAGCTTAATTCAAAAGCACAACAAGCGGACTAAAGTCCGCACCCCAAAACATAAACACTAGCAGCAATCTTTCTGCTTTTACAGCAACAATCTCTGGGGCGTGGACTTTAGTCCACCATGTGTAAATACAAACTCACCAAAATCTCTGGGCCGTGGACTTTAGTCCACCTTGTGTAAATACAAACTCACCAAAATCCCTGGGCCGTGGACTTTAGTCCACCTTGTTTAAAATACAAACTATACGTGCCAGCTTAATTCAAAAGCACAACAAGCGGACTAAAGTCCGCGCCCCAAAACATGAAAGCTAGCAACAATCTCTCTGCTTTTACAGCAACAATCTCTGGGCCGTGGACTTTAGTCCACCTTGTTTAAAATACAAACTATACGTGCCAGCTTAATTCAAAAGCACAACAAGCGGACTAAAGTCCGCACCCCAAAACATAAAAGCTAGCAACAATCCCTGGGGCGTGGACTTTAGTCCACCTTGTCAACTTACAACAAACTCAATGAGTGGCTTTCCAAACTAAATCACCAATACCATCAGTTGGATTAAAGCCGGCTGGCACTGCCAATAAAATATCTCTAATCTGCTCATGGTTAAAGGTATGACAGGCTTTATCCAGCTTTTGCAAAATAAATTCATACTCACTATAAGGTAAAAAGCTTTCATTTGCGGTCATAATGCGCTCATGTACGGTTTTACCAACATCATCACCAATCAGTAGCTCTTCAAATAACTTTTCACCTGGACGTAAACCAGTAAACCTCAACTCAATATCTCCATAAGGATTTTCAGCTGATTTTACTTCCAAACCGGATAACTTAATCAAGTTAGTGGCCAAGTCGACGATTTTAACTGGCTCGCCCATATCCAGTACAAACACATCGCCACCTTTACCCATCGCACCCGCCTGAATAACCAACTGTGCAGCTTCCGGTATCGTCATAAAATAGCGGATAATATCTGGATGCGTGATGGTGACATGATCACCTTCAGCGATTTGTCGCTTAAACAAAGGAATAACCGAGCCCGATGAACCTAAAACATTACCAAAACGGACCATACAGAAACGTGTTTTATGTTTTTCAGCAGCCAAAGATTGTAGCGTCAATTCAGCCATACGCTTAGTGGTGCCCATCACATTAGTGGGTCGCACCGCTTTATCTGTGGAAATCAACACAAAGGATTCGACCTCTGCCTCAATAGCGGCCAATGCGGTGTAATAAGTCCCAAAAACATTATTACGCACACCTTCAACGACATTATATTCCACCAACGGCACATGCTTGTATGCGGCAGCATGGTATAAAGTCTGTACGGCAAAACTTTTTAACACAATTTTCAAACGGGTTAAACGCTGCACGGAACCTAATAAAGGAATGATTTTGACATTTAACCCTTGCGTCGCAACGAGCTCAGATAGCTCTTTATCTATTTGGTATAAAGCAAATTCAGAAAGCTCAAATAAAATAAGCGACTTAGGTGATTGGCGGATAATCTGACGACAGAGCTCCGAGCCGATCGAGCCCCCCGCGCCAGTGACCATCACAATTTTATTCTTAATATTCGCAGCAAGTAGATCCGGCTTGGCCGCCACACTGTCACGACCTAGCAAATCTTCAATCGGCACATCACGCAGTTGATCGATAGTCGCAGTGCCGCTCAAAAGCTCTTCAAAATGGGGGATAGATTTCACCTCTACCGGCAAATCTACCAGCGAATTAATGATCGCTTTACGTTGTGACCGCGTTGCGCTTGGCATCGCTAACAGCACTTTGCTCACACGCATTTTAGTCACTAAATAACTTAATTTTTTGCTATTAAAAACCGTTAAACCATTGACAACGGTATTAAATAACCGTTTTTCATCATCAATAAATGCCACAGGGTGGAACTCGTGACCTTGACGTAACAAGTTAAGTAACTGACGGCCAGAGTCACCCGCACCATAAATCATGACCCGCGTTTTTTGTTTGGTATTGTATTGGGAAACAAGCAGACGCACAAATAAGCGAGCCCCGCCACACAGTACAATCAGAAATAAACTGTAAATAAGCGGAATAGTACGGGGGATAAAAAGATCCCAATAATAACCATAAACAACCAGTAACAATGCAGATGCAAAACAGCTAAGCACAATGGTCAGCAGAGCATGCACACTTAAATAACGTAAGATAGCCCGATATAGGCCCACCTTAGTAAACAATATCAACGTACTAATCCAGACTGCAATCAACACCTGCCAATATTCATTCTGGTAAATGAAACTGAGATCATCCAAACGGATAAAAAAGGCACCAAAAAAGGCAATGCAAATAAATAGTGCATCAATAACAACACTAATTATTCTTTTGTAATATCGCGGAGTTGCTAAAATTGAATCAATCACAGTCATGGGAACCTTGCCATAGCGCGTTTAACGCGAAAAGCTTACAGAGAAGAGAAATATAGCACAAAAGCGGCCGTGGAGAATGACAATTATTTTACGCGATCACCGGAACCACTGCCTGTCGCTGTCATAATAATATATTTAAAGTAATCTTTAATAGTCAATGTTTGAATCATTTTTTGATCGGTTTCCGCAAGCAGTTTAGGCGTTGACATATCAATGGTATTAACCTGCGCAAGCCCGGTGATTCCCGGCAGCACATCATAAACACCACGACTATCGCGCTCGTTAATTAATTCGTCTTGATTAAAGAGGTTAGGACGCGGTCCGACAAAACTCATTTCCCCTTTTAACACGTTAATTAGCTGAGGTAATTCATCAATTTTAGATTTACGTAAAAATGAACCTAATTTAGTAATAGAAGCGGTGCTAGCAAGGTGACTTGCAACAGACTTGGTATCCACTGACATCGTACGGAATTTAATAAGTTTGAATGGACGTTTGTTTTTCCCCACACGCTCCTGAATAAAAATAGGTGCGCCAGTATCAAAATAGCCAATAATAGTGACAATGAGTAAGATAGGGAAAGTGATAATTAGGCCAAAGAAAGCCATTAAAAAATCGAAGATGCGGACCATAAACTATTTAGCCTTGAAATTATTAACGCAGTAAAATGTGTGGGGCGAAGAATACACTATTCAGTATATTTATAGAAGTACCTCTAAAACACTAAAAAAATAGGGTTAGCTTTTGATCTTTTCTCCTTAAGCGAAGCACCTCATTCCTTTCTCACTGTGCATCATTTTTCATGCTTATGTAGATGATTCAGGTGATTTAAAAAAAAAGCTTAAAAACACTACCACAGAGCACACAGAGGCGCTGCGCGCTACACAGAGAAAAGACTAAAACATACCTTATAAGCTAATTACTGCTTGTTTTATGTTTTCCTCCTTTAACTCTCTGTTCTCTGTGGTGCATTTTTTTATGATTTTAATTCTTTTTCTTGTTTACCTGAGTTAGGTACATAAGCATGTTATTTTTTGACTTTAAAGAGTATTCAAAACAAAACTCACAAGAAGGAGTGAATGAGAAAAAAAGAGGTAAAACAGAATCAAAAACATGATTAGCTTTAAATCTTTTCTCCTTAAGCGAAGCGCTTCATTCCTTTCTCACTGTGAATAATGTTTTTGTTCGTAATTTAATAGACCTGCTCATGGCTACCTACATTGAGTAAAATAATCTCAGTTTCTGTTATTTTAAACTCAACAACCAATCGATAACTCATATTTATTGATATTGAAGATAAACCGCTCAATCTCCCTTGAAGCTGATGTAATCGAAGAGAGGGATGATATGGATTTAATTCAAGGAGCAAGAGTGTTTTTTCATATTGCTTTATTAACTCGGGATGCTTACGTATAAATTTTTTGGCTCTTTTCAAATAACTATCAGGAAAAATAAGCTGAAATGGCATTAATCAATCACCCGTTTTATATGGGCTGTTACATCTCCTGTTTGGAAGTTCCCACTAGCAATATCATTTTGAGCTTCAATAAGTGCAGCTTCTAATTCATATTCTCGTAATTTATTGTATTCATCTAACTTAAGCACCACATATTTTTGCTTACCCCGTACCGTGATAATTGCTTCATCATCAGATTCAAAAGCCGCATTCAGTACAGATACGCCCTTCGTTTTTAATTCATTTGCTGCAATATTAGTCATAATCACTTCTTCTCCATCATCAATAACACTCTAAATAGTACTATTGCTATTACAGTAAAGCAAATTAAAGAAATGAAAAACAAGGAGGTAAAACAAAATCAAAAAACAGGGTTAGCTTTTGATCTTTTCTCCTTAAGCGAAGCGCCTCATTCCTTTCTCACTGTGCATCATGCTTTTGACTTTAAAAGGCATTAAAAACAAAACGCACAAAGAGGAATGAATGAGAAAAGAAGGAGGTAAAACAGAATCAAAAAATTGGGTTAGCTTTTGATCTTTTCTCCTTAAGCGAAGCGCCTCATTCCTTTCTCACTGTGCATCATGCTTTTGACTTTAAAAGGCATTAAAAACAAAACGCACAAAGAGGAATGAATGAGAAAACAAGGAGGTAAAACAGAATCAAAAAATAGGGGTAGCTTTTAATCTTTTCTCCTTCTCACTGTGCATCATGCTTTTGACTTTAAAAAACATTAAAAACAAAACGCACAAGGAGGAATGAATGAGAAAACAAGGAGGTAAAACAAAATCAAAAAACAGGGTTAGCTTTTAATCCTCTCTCCTTAAGCGAAGCGCCTCATTCATTTCTCACTGTGAATAATGCTTTTGACTTGTGAGCTTACGGCTGCATAGTTTGACTTGGGCGGTTAGCCCAATTCAGTCTTTTTTGGAAAGCAAGTCAGCCGTTACTCACTATTTTCTAGATAATTCCATGGCAGGTAATTTTCTGGGTTGGCTTT
>NZ_JAHNZV010000054.1 GCF_022267535.1 Psychromonas antarctica | reverse complement strand
GACAAGACCTTTGTGTTGTAGATATAAAACGAATGTTATGGCGAAAATAAATCAGACAGTTGTTAACTATTTTACTCAAGTCATGCAAATAGATAGCTTTACATTACGTCAAAAGACTCTGATAGATGATCATTCCTCATAAAAATGCTGAAAAGTGAACCCCCGAAACTTGAGTTAACTATCGTCGATGTTTTTTACAGTTTTTTGCGCTTTTTGTTCTATGTTTTTTGTAATTGCTTGATTAATAGTTGTTATTGCTTTGTGGAATAAAAAATGCCTCATTAGAGTAGGGGTTAAGTTGAATTATTTGTAAGGCTAAAAGGTAAGTTCAGAAGCAAAAAATAATAATCCCACGAGTCAATTTTACACTGCCTACTGAAGATTATTGAATTATCTTTTAGTGTAATCATCAATACGATGTGGGTGTAATGTTAATTAGAACGGAGGAATAAATCATGCTAAAATTACTATCAGCGGTCATTATAACTGTTAGTGCATTATCTGCACATACAGCTGATGCGGCATTCATAAATATTCTGAATGATCAGACTACCGCACATGCACAAGTCAGATATAATCCCGGCGTTGTATCCAATCCAGGGACTACCCTTGATACCTTTTCCGGATCATTGTTTCCATCAGCAGTTTTCAGTGGCTATAGCCTAAATGGTGATAGATCTGCCACGATCCCTATTGATGACGATTTTTTTGATACCACATCATTTTCATCTTACAACGAGGCGTATATCAGCTCTGATTTTTATAGATTTGTGGTAAATCTCGGCACCGGAGAGCCAGGCCAATATGGGGCAACAGGCAATGCCTCTGCACAAACCGATCTCAGTTTAAGATTTCAGGTGACAGGTGGAAGCTCGTCAATGGATCTTTATGCTGCGAAAGAAGGTAACTCTCCTGTCCAGCTGAGCCTCTACAATGAAACTTTAAGTGTATTAGTTGAGAATTTAATGCCGAGCGGTTGGAATTACCAGTCTGCCTATGATGTGACACTATATGATAACCATATCTACTCCCTTACAGGCAGCCTTTATGCTGATACGGATTTAAGTGGGGATCCTTCAAGTAATTTTGGCTTTAAATTTAATGATGCTCTAACCATTGCGAGCGTCCCCGCCCCATCTGCTTTAGCAATAATGATGATTGCTTTAATGGGGTTAGGTTTCAAAAGAATTAGGATCCTGTAAATAATTCTGTGTGACAGAGGTTTTTAAACGTTGTGTTTAATCGGCTCTGTTCCATTTTACTGTTGTCGTAGTTATATTTCTTTAGATTACAACGCATTATAAAAAAGTAAAATACACTGATAACTCAACATTTATAAGGCGTTAGGCGGATACAATAAAGCAGACAATAATGTTCTGGAACAGAGCCGTTTAATGATACGCAGGATCTTTCGTTTTTGAGAGGATAGTTGGCCAAATTCAAGAATGTGAAAAAAAGAGTATATCCGTTCTCTGTTTGTGATCTTATAGATTTACCACAAAAAATAAAATAACAACAAAAATAGATTTATACGTCGTCAGCGTCAAATTAAAGCGACTGAATTTTTGTTGGCATTTGTTGAAACACTTGGTTGCCAAGCAAAAGCTAATTTAGCAGACATACATCGTAAGTATCAAATGATCAGTGGGATGCCAATAAACTACAAGCCATTTCATAATCAAATAAAAAAGAAAATTGCACTCACTTTTTCCTAAGTGTCTTTGATTTTGCGTTAAAATAATGGGTAGTTAAGTATCTAAAACTCACCTTTTTATCAACAGGTAGTGCCTTTCCTTTTAGTAAGATAGTTACCTATGACGGTAGCTCATTTGCTGTCCATTCCGAACTTAAAAACACCTATCTGGGAGGGGTTAACCAAACATTCTCCCGCAGCTGTTGAGCTTCATGTTTCGATGGATTTATTATCGGGTTGAATTGATTACTTTCAACTGACCGCTTATACAGAAAGTGAACGACTACACGCCCCTAAACCTGAAACATTGCAAAGTGCATTAACGCTTGAGAGGTCGTCAGGGTACTTTGATCGCGCAAGAATAATGGCCAAGTTAATTTAGTCATTTATTATTAGTTTGCAAGGTGACTTAGCATTTTTGCTCATTAATCTGTTGGGGTACCCCATTTATGCTGGTTTTTTCTCAATAATGAATGTAATAGCAAAAAGCAAAGATCTCCCTCGCTCCACATACAGCGTTAGCGCTTTGTAATTGCCAGATCGAGATTGAGGACTTTGTTACTGAGTATTGGTTAATATATAAGTTAATAATAATTGTAAGTTATTTATTCTTTATGGTTACATATACTTAATATCTCATTTTTTATTTTGGCTCTTAATTTAGAATCTATCTAGGTGACCCTCACAATGCATTATTTTATTCATAGTATAAGAACTTTCTGTCTTTTTTGCTTTGTCTCCTATCAGCCTTTCGTATTTTCTGATGATGATTTTATTCGTGGGGTTGATCTGTCATCTGCAAATCAGATGGTAGATTGCGGCGTAGTATTCTATGACCAAGAAGGGCCAAAAAATGTATATCAAATTATGTCGGAGCAAGGTGGGAATTTAGCTAGAATTAGAGTATGGGTTGCCCCATTCTGGAAGGGGCCCGATGGGGAAATTAATCGCTATTCAAGCTTAAGTGATGTTAAAAAAAGTATTCAGCAAGCTAAAAATTATAATATGAAAGTTCTATTAGATTTTCATTATTCAGATACATGGGCTGATCCTGGTGCACAAATTATCCCCAAATCATGGCGGAACTTACTCAATGATACAGAGCAATTAGCAAATAAACTGTATGACTACACAGATCAAGTACTCGCTGAACTAGTACTTGAAAATTTAAGGCCTGATTATGTTCAAATTGGCAACGAAATAGATCGTGAAATATTACTCCCATGGGATGATAGCGGCTATCCAATTGACTGGAAACGAAATGCAATGCTTCTAAATGCGGCTATCAAAGCGGCACGCAAACCAGAAAATGGTCAACCTCAAATCATTATTCATTTAGCAAAAGCTTCGAGTGCAATGAATTGGTTTTCTGATGCTAAAAAAGCAGGGCTAATTGATTTTGATATCATTGGGCTATCTTATTATGCTCAATGGTCAACCTTGGATATTGAGCAGTTCGGCGAAATGATTAAACTTCTCAAAATATCATACTCTAAAGAAGTGATGATCGTGGAAACAGCTTTACCGTGGACAGAACAATGGAATGATAATTTGCATAATGTACTTGCGACCATGCCCAAAGGATATCGTCCAGCTACACCAGAAAATCAAGCTTTTTGGTTACTACAGTTAAAAAAAGAAGCGCAAAAGCAACGAGCTTTAGGAATTATTTATTGGGAACCAGCGTGGGTAAGTAATAATTGCTCTGCGTCTGGATTTAAACAAAAAAGAGGATCTTCATGGGAAAATGCAACATTTTTTGATTTTGACAATAGGTTAATTGAGAACGGAGGAGTGAAGCTTTTATCTCCTTAAATAAAAACCGTCAATATAAAGTGTAAGAGAAAAATTTTTCTGAAACTAAGCCGTTGTAGTTTTCACCAATGATCTATGCTAGCAGGTCTTTAATCTTGAATTTTTACAAGCATAAAGTTGATTTTATAAGGCGCTTGGGGGGCTATAGTGACTTAGCTCCCTGGTAAGAAAGGGGGGCCAGTGTGCTCTAATAAGCAGAGAAATAAGGAGTGCTTAATTAATGCTTTTGAGTTTGATAAGTTAATTAATAAAGTAGTGTGGTTGCCATTATATAATAGATAAAGCCTGAAAAAGCACATTGTAGTCATTAAGGTGTGGCGACTACATTTAAACAAGATGGTATGTAAATCAGTTGAGAAAAATAAAAAAGAGACAAATCATGGTTTGTCTCTTTTTTAAATACTCAGGCACATTTGCACCGTCTAGCAGTCGCTGCAAAACAAAAAAATCTCATTACCATTTTGAATGCAGCTTTAATTGTTTTTACTGTGATTTCTAAATATTCGTTTAATTCTTCTAGTCTGTTCTGTGAGCTTTTTCTTCTTTTTCTGGTGTCTGTTTTTTACGATAATATTCATAAGTTTCTTCTGTTGTGGGATCAATAATTAGCCCACGGTCCATTACATAGTTAATTGTTAACGAAAGAATACTAATTAATGCGGCATCAAGGTTTTCATCGGCTAATTTTCGTGCTTCTATAAGTCCAGGAAAATCTTTTCTTCCCGGCTCTATAAAATCAGCTATATAGATGATCTTTTCGGTCATACTCATATTGGGACGACCCGTTGTATGATATTTGATCGCATTTATAATGTCTTGATTTTCAACATGGTAGTCATCTTCTGCTAATACACCTCCGAGTTTAGCATGTACCAAATCAATATTTATCTCTTCAGTTTTACTCAGCTCAATGTGATACTTTTTACAAAGTGCTAGCTTCTCTTCATCAGAGAAATTTTTGGCATTGTCATGCAACAGTGCAGCGAGTGCTATATCATAGACCTTACCATTATGTTTTTCTGCCAATGCTATCGCTGTTTTTTCAACGTTTAATGTATGCTCATATCTTTTGGGGATTAGTTGTTTTTTGATTTTAGGTAAAATAACTTCTCTTAATTTATCAAACTCTTTTTTATTTAAACTTTTCATACTAAACCTTTCTGATACAAAGTATTTGTGGTGGGGAGAACGATTACTACCGTATTGCTGTATTAAATCAGTCCTAATCTACAGCCATTGCGATCCTGACTTTCTGTTTTCCAGCTTGAAACGCAAAGCTAGCGGGCCTTTCGTGCTGACTATACTTCCGTTTAATAGTGGGGCGCTAGGCTTTTTCCTCAACTTCGCTCTGTCTCCCTTCGTCAGCCTCTTGCGGTGTTTTTTGCTCACTGGACTGCTGTAATTTTTGCTGTTCGCTGAATGCATTATCCTTAGCTTGTTGGGCGCTCTGTTGCTCGGCAAGCGCCTTCTTTTTTGCCTCTTGGAGGTCTTGTTGCTCAGCGAGTGCATTATCTGTGGCTTGTTGTAATATAAGTTGTTCGGCTAATGCCTTCTCTCTTGTCTCTTGTAACCGTTTCTCTTCGGCGAGCGCATTTTCTTGCGCTTGTTCTAATGTTTCTTGGATCGCTAATAGGTTGTCTTTGGCGTGCTGCAGAGCATTCTCTTCTATTAAAGTTTTTTGTTTCGCTTGTTGCAACGCATCCTTTTCAGCTAAGGCTTTTTCTTTAGCCTGTTGCAGCGCACTCTCTAGCGCCAAGGCAGCCTCTGTGGCTTGCATTAGCGCTGTTTCTCTCGTTAGCGTTAGTGCTTTTGCTTGCTCTAGCGCTTCTTCCTTGGTTAACGGAGTTTGTAACGCTTGCGCTGCGGCTAATGCTTCTTCTTCCTGCAATGCCAACTCTTCAGCCAAGGCTTTATCGCGGGCTGTTTGACGTGCTTTCTGCTCTTCTAGTTGTTTGTTTCGTCCTGCTATAAACCAATTCATTGTTTTTCTGTATTGGCGAATATTATTGACATAATGCTGTGCTTCTTGGCCTCGCGCATAACCATAACGAGTTTTTTTATACCACTTTTTCTGGTGCAAAAGGGGTAAGTTATCTTTAACGTCCGACCAAGCATTGGGGTTCTGTTTTTTCATGGCTGTAATGCGCCGTGCATCCATTACATGTCCGTAACCTATATTGTAGCTGGCTAAGGCAAACCATACTTTTTCATCATCGGCGATACTATCAGGCAGTCTTTTGATCTGTTGTGATAAGTATTTCGCACCACCTGCAATGCTCTGCTCTGGATCGAGTCTATTTTCAACGCCTAGATGATCGGCTGTATTAAGAGTTAACATCATCAAACCGCGTACGCCGGTTGGCGATCTTGCCCTTGGGTTCCAGTGTGATTCTTGGTAACTAACCACCGCAAGTAATAACCAGTCCACTTCTGTCGTCGCGTGTTCTTTAAAAAGTGCTTCATATTTAGGTAGGACACTTTTGAGTTTTTTCAAAAATATGCGCATATCGACATAGTCAAAATGCTGTACATGTCCAAAATACTTTTCTTCAAGTTTGGCGATGCTTTGATCTTGGTATTTATTACCCATAAATTCAATCATTGCCGCATACAGGCTGTCATCTTGATTACGATTGATTAGCCATGCTACAGGCTCTTTTCCCGAGATGGTAAATGCTTCCGCAAGGGCGGGGTAATAACGCTGTTTTTGCGCTAATGTTGAGCTATTTACAATCGCAAATTTAATCTCTTTATCAGCAACTTGACGCAGTAAACTTTCTTGATCTTCACCTTCTAATGCGTTTATTTTAAGATTCGGGGCTTCATTAAATAAGCGTTCTAGTGTTTCTTCGTGGCTACTACCTTTGAGTACTCCAACTGGCGCATTGATATCTGCCACTTCTCTGGGGCGATAAGTACCTTTGTGATAAACCACTTTTTGTGACACATAATAATAGGGGGGGGAGCTGCGGTACTTTTGTGCACGTTTAGGCGTTAGCGTTAAACCTGAACCGATAAAATCAATTTTGTCGTTCTCTAGTGCATCAAAGAGGGAACTTAGGGTGTCATATTCGTTTACACGTAAATGAACATTAAGATAACTAGAAAATTGTTCGCCGAGCTCATAATCAAATCCACTGTGCTGTGAGCCATCATAACTGTAGGTTAAGGATCCGCTAATGGTGCCCATTCTTATTTCGCCGCGTTTTTGAATTTTTTCTAGGCTAGTCGTTGTTGACAAAGGATTACAGGCGCTCACCAATAGCAGTAATACAAAAATAAAAAGCGGGAAAATTTGCAGTCTGAAGTTTCGAAAAGGAATAACAGCGTTCATATAATAATTTCCACCAGAGATTGTGTGATTATTTATCAGTGTTTTGTAAATTTAGTCTATTTAAAGGTGATTTAAGGGTCGACTATAGAGTGTTTCTATTTAATAAAACATGCTTTTTGCTTATAATAGCGAGCGAATGACGATTATACCAAATAAGCAATTATTTAAAGGCTGTTCTGTCAACAAAGCGCAAACTTGAATAGTTATAATTTTTTATCCGTGTAATTGACGTTACCCAAGTTCATTTAGCCATCTAACGAGAGAAATAACCTATGGAAATTTTGCGTGGGGCTGCAGCCTTATCGACATTTCGTGTTAATCAGTTACTAAAAAACTGTGAAACTTTAAACCTACCTGTAGCGCAAATATATGCAGAATATATGCATGCAGCAGATTTGACAGATGCTTTAAATGACCAAGAGCGAGTTGTATTACAACAATTATTAACTTACGGACCTAAAATTGCAGAGCATGAGCCTGTTGGTCGCTTGTTATTTGTCACGCCTCGTCCCGGCACCATCTCCCCATGGTCTTCAAAAGCCACTGATATCGCAATTAATTGTGGTTTAACGAAAGTTAAGCGTTTAGAGCGTGGTATCGCCTATTACGTTGAATTAACCACTGAACTATCAGCAGAGCAGTATAAAACACTTTCTGGTTTATTACATGATCGTATGATGGAGGTAGTACTGACTTCACTGCAAGAGGCTGAGAAACTATTTGTACACGGCACGCCTAGCAAAATGACGAGTATTGATATCTTGGCTGAAGGTCGCAGTGCACTCGATGTGGCGAATATCAGTTTGGGATTGGCGCTCGCCGATGATGAAATTGCTTATTTGCTGGAAAACTTTACGCGTTTGGGGCGTAATCCTAACGATATTGAATTAATGATGTTTGCTCAAGCAAACTCAGAGCATTGTCGTCATAAAATCTTCAATGCAGATTGGACTATTGATGGCGTTGCACAACCAAAATCACTTTTTAAAATGATTCGTAACACCCATGAGAAACTGCCTGACTTTGTGTTATCTGCATATAAAGACAATGCTGCGGTAATGATGGGTGAAAAAGCGGGTCGTTTCTTCCCAAGTGTTGATGATCGTGAATACAGTTACCATCACGAAGATATTGATATTTTGATGAAAGTAGAAACACACAATCATCCAACTGCTATTTCTCCTTACCCTGGCGCGGCTACCGGTTCGGGTGGCGAAATTCGTGATGAAGGCGCAACGGGGATTGGTTCTAAACCCAAAGCGGGATTAGTCGGTTTTAGTGTCAGTAACTTACGCATTCCTTCATTTGAACAGCCTTGGGAAACCGATTTCGGTAAACCGGATCGTATCGTTTCTGCATTAGATATTATGCTCGAAGCACCATTAGGCGGTGCCGCTTTTAATAATGAGTTTGGTCGCCCCAATATTCTCGGTTACTTCCGTACCTATGAAGAACAAGTTGAAAGCCATAACGGTTTAGAGATTCGTGGTTATCACAAACCGATTATGCTTGCTGGTGGTCTGGGTAATATCCGCCGCAATCATGTTGAGAAAAAAGAGATCCCAGTTGGTGCAAAATTGATTGTACTGGGTGGCCCTGCGATGAATATCGGTTTGGGGGGGGGCGCTGCTTCTTCAATGGATTCGGGTGCCTCTTCGGAAGATTTAGATTTTGCTTCAGTGCAACGTGAAAATCCAGAGATGGAGCGCCGTTGTCAGGAAGTGATCGATCGCTGTTGGCAGATGGGTGATGATAACCCCATCCAATTTATTCACGATGTCGGTGCGGGCGGTCTTTCTAACGCGATGCCGGAGCTTGTCAATGACGGTGGTCGTGGTGGTAAGTTTGATTTACGTGCGATTCCCAATGATGAAAAGAGTATGGCACCACACGAAATCTGGTGTAACGAATCTCAAGAGCGTTATGTGATGGCGGTGAAGCCTGAAAATTTAGCAATATTTGAAGCTATTTGTAAACGTGAACGAGCTCAATATGCGGTTATAGGCGAAGCCACAGAAGAGATGCAGTTAACCCTGCATGATACGGAATTTGATAATAATCCTATCGATATGCCGCTTGAAGTTTTATTGGGTAAAGCGCCTAAAATGCATCGTGATGTTAAATCACAGATTGCCATAGGCAAACCACTGGATCTCTCGGGGGCAACGATTAAAGATGCCGCTGAACGTCTACTGCGGTTACCTTCCATCGCTGAAAAAACATTCCTGATCACCATCGGTGATCGCACTGTTACAGGTTTAGTCGCCCGCGATCAAATGGTCGGCCCGTGGCAAGTGCCTGTTGCAGATTGTGCGGTGACAGCGGCCAGTTACGATACTTATTTTGGTGAGTCGATGGCATTGGGCGAGCGTACGCCTGTAGCGCTACTTAACTTTGCGGCTTCAGCCCGTCTGGCGGTTGCAGAATCAATTACCAATATTGCCTGTTCTGATATCGGTGATTTCAAACGTATTAAACTATCCGCTAACTGGATGTCAGCAACAGGTCATCCGGGTGAAGATGCGGGTTTATATGCAGCGGTTAAAGCGATTGGAGAAGAACTTTGCCCAGAGCTAGATTTGACTATTCCAGTCGGTAAAGATTCGATGTCAATGAAAACGCGCTGGCAAGAAGGGGAGTTGGATAAAGAAGTTATTTCGCCACTTTCATTAATTATTACGGCCTTTGCTGCGGTTAGAGATATCCGTAATACGGTAACGCCGCAATTGCGCACTGACCAAGGTGATACAGATCTTATTCTGGTTGATTTGGGTAATGGTAAAAACCGCCTAGGCGGCTCATCGCTTGCGCAAGTTTACAAACAGCTTGGTGATAAAACACCAGATCTTGATAGCCCGAGTTTGTTACAAGGTTTCTTTAACGCGATGCAAACATTAGTCGCGGATCATAAATTGCTGGCTTACCATGATCGCAGCGATGGTGGTTTATTTTCAACCATCACTGAAATGGCTTTTGCTGGGCATTGTGGTGTGACTGTTCAGCTCGATCAAGTAAGTTGCGATGACTTTGCTGCACTTTACAGTGAAGAGCTTGGGGCCGTTATTCAGGTCCGTGCTGACGATAAAGAAGCGGTGTTAAATACCCTTGCCGGTCATGGATTAACAACGCACTCATTGGTCATTGGTTCATTAAATGAAACTGATCAAATCGAGTTTACGCGTAATGGTGACGACGTATTGGTTGCACCGCGCAGAGAGTTCCGTCGTATTTGGGCTGAAACTACGTTGAAAATGCAGACCTTACGTGACAATCCTGATTGTGCACAGCAAGAGTTTGATCTCAAATTAGATGATGAAGATCCCGGTTTAAGTGCAAAATTAAGCTTTGATATTAATACTGATGTCGCCGCACCTTACATTGCAACAGGTGTATTGCCACGCATGGCGATTTTGCGTGAACAGGGGGTTAATTCCCAGCAGGAGATGGCGGCCGCCTTTAATCGAGCCGGTTTCTCTGCTATTGATGTGCATATGAGCGATATTTTGTCAGGTGATGTGCAATTAGCTGATTTTGCAGGTTTAGTGGCTTGTGGTGGTTTCTCTTACGGCGATGTATTAGGTGCTGGTGAAGGTTGGGCTAAATCAATTCTTTTTAACGCACAGGCTCGTGAGCAATTCCAGCGTTTCTTTGAGCGTGAAAATTCATTCACATTAGGTGTATGTAACGGCTGTCAAATGTTATCAAACCTCAACGAGTTAATTCCAGGGGCGGATTTATGGCCACGCTTCGTGCGCAATAACTCGGAGCGTTTTGAGGCGCGTTTTAGCTTAGTTGAAGTACAAAAAAGTAACTCGCTGTTCCTTCAAGGTATGCTCGGCTCATCTATGCCAATTGCCGTTTCCCATGGGGAAGGGCGAGTAGAAGTGAAAAACGATGCGCATTTAGCGGCGATTGAAGCAAGTGGCAATATTGCATTACGTTTTATTAATAACTATGGTGAAACCACAGAGCAATATCCTGCTAATCCGAATGGTTCACCAAACGGCATTACTGGTCTAACCTCTAAAGATGGACGTGTCACGATTATGATGCCACATCCTGAGCGTGTCTTTAGAACGGTAGCTAATTCATGGCATCCAGATGAATGGCGAGAGGATAGCCCGTGGATGCGTATGTTTAGAAATGCGCGCAAACAGTTAGGTTAAATAAAAAGGGGATATTATTATCCCCTTTTTATATCTCACTTTTGTAAGATAACATCACGTTAAGTCGCTAAGCTTTTCGCTTTTTCCTTATCTGGTGGTAACTTTCAAGCAAATCCAATAGTAAAAGCTGCTTTTATTATTGCTAGAACGAAAAGTAGGCAAAAATCATTATCAGTATGTATCATATGCCGATTTTACCCCTTACGCCTAGGACCACTTTCATCAGCAGTTATTCCCATGTTACTTCAAGATGGCAAATCAGCAAACCCTGATAAAGCACCTTGAAGTACACTTGGGTATATGCAATCAGATTCCACTCGGCCGTTTTTAACCTTTAAGTAAACGCCCTTCGTCTTTTAAAATTGCAATTTCTTGTTGCTGATTTTTTGGGGAGAACCGAATCGCTGTTAGCTACCTGTCGGTAATCCCTAAACGCCAGGAATGTGCTCTTATTATGGGATCTCAGACGATACAAATTTAATCTGTAGTTGAGAAATGTAAGAGGTAAAATAGATTGTTATTGTGATACCTTAAAAATAACAATCAATTTGATATTTCAAGAAACATATATGCTTTAATGATCTTTTAACATTTGTGATGAGGCTCACACTGCAAAATGTTTGTCAGATGTTACTTATACTAGTGTTAATATTTTGATTTAAAATAGAAAATCAATTTTTTAAAATTCAAGGAGATCTCTTTGTCAGTCACTGTGGAAAACGTTTTATATATTGGTGACAATATTCAGCTTGTCGAGGCCGTGCTTAATTTATCGCAGCCTGCGTCAGAGCAATCTGAGAACACTCTCAGCCATTTACTCCACAGTCATGAACTAGAGGCGGCTTTAGCGAAAAATAGCTATACGCATTTGATCTGTGAGCGGCCATTAAGCTTCGAGCTGACGGATCGAATAAATACTAATTTCCCCCTGTTAAAAACCACTTTCCTAAGTAGCGCGCATTCATCAAATTTACCAGAACCAGAACCAGAACCAGAACCACAACCAACGTCAATGCATGAGCTGCTTACCGATGAAGTAAAAATCATTTTAGATTTCCTCACTATTCCTGTCTATTTTAAAAATAAGAAAGGGGAGTATTTGGCTTGTAATCGCTGTTATGCAGATCTTTTTGGAGTGCCTTCTAGTCAAATAATAGGGAAAAAAGTGGGGGATTTTTTCCCTGAAAATTTGCGAGATGATATCGAGGAAATAGATCAGCAGATCTTTAATGATCCACGTGTCTATTTTTATGAGTGCAAACTGCAGCATGCGAATGGCCACGTTCGAGATATGGTTTTTAGAAAAGAGAGTGTCGGCAATGGTGAGCTTCAAATTGGCACTATGTTTGATATTTCAGAGACTAATAAGACGAAATATCTATTAGAAAAAGAGCAGATATTGTTGCGCGCAACCGCTGATATCAGCACTGAGCTTGTTTTCTTTAAAGATTTAGAGGGCCGTTTTACGGGCTGTAATAAACAATTTGAAAAATTTATAGGCTGTTCTGAAGAGGAAATATTAGGTAAAAAGGATGAACAACTTTTTGATCTAGAGCAGGCTTTAATGTGCCAATCACAAGACCAGCAGGTAATGTCAAGTAAACTCATTTATCTGAGTGAAGAGTACCTTACCTATCATAATGGTCAGCGCCATTTTATCGAAATGAAAAAGATGCCGTTGCTCGATAAAAATGGTGATGTGCAAGGCTTAATTGCAGTAGGGCGTGATATTACAGCTCACCACTTGTTGCAAAAACATCTCAAAATAGCAAATGTGGTCTTTGAAAATAGTAAAGATAGTATTCTGGTTACGGATCAGAACGGTAATATCATTTCTGCTAACAGTGCTTCTTGCGCTCTCTTTTGTTTTTCACAAAAAGAGTTATTATGCTTAAACATTAATGCGTTCAATTCAGATCAACATGGTGCAGATTTTTATGAGCAGGTGAATTTTTCTCTACAAGAAAATAAAAATTGGCAAGGGGATATTACTTATTGTGATAAAAAGGGAGAAACCCATTTTGCTTGGTTAGATATTTATATTGTTGACCACCCTGCGGAAGGGGTAAGTAATCGTATCTACTCATTTACTGACCTCTGCCACGGCAAGCGAGCAGAAGAAAAAATTCAGTTTTTGTCGAAACATGATCCACTTACGGGACTATTTAATCGTATCGCCTTATTTACACGACTGGAAGATGCGATTGCCCGCGCTAAGTATAAAGCCGTGCCAACGGCTGTGATCTTAGTTGATATTAATAACTTTAAAGCGATTAATGATCAATATGGGCATAATATTGGTGATCAAGTATTAAAATCAGTCGCTCAACGTCTAAGATCTTGTGTTTCTGAAAAAAATACAGTGGCTCGTTTCAGCGATGATGAATTCATTATTATTGTAGATGAACTCACTACAGAGAAAGATGTTGCCTTCGTTGCACAGCGAGTTGCTGAAAGATTTAAGGATAAATTTGTTTTTGGAAACACTTCCGCTAACCTATCAGCAAAGATAGGTATTAGTATCTATCCCGATGATGGGATGGATATTGATACGCTATTAGGTAATGCGGAAAAGGCGATCCGGCGTGGTAAAGCTAAGCCCAGTAATGCTACGGATGACAATCTTTCGCCAGCCAATTCAAATGAAATGAAGCACAATAAACAGTCAGGCAATATTACTGATTATTATTTCTATACTAGAAAATTAACACACCATTATCGTCAACAGGTTAAATTCGAAAATCAATTAAAACAGGCATTGCTGTTAGATCAGTTTGAGCTGTATTACCAACCTCAATACGATCTTCATAAAAAGCAAATTATTGCGATGGAGAGTTTGCTTTACTGGAATCATCCTGAGCAAGGGGCCATTATGTCAGATTGCTTTTCAATTCTAGCTGAAAAGAGTGGTTTATCGATCCGACTTTGTCTTATTATGATCCGTAAAGCGGCTTTGCAAGCGGTAACTTGGCAGCAATCGGCGATACAATTTGGCCGTATTACTATTAAGTTATCCCTAGTGCAGCTATCGCAAGCTAGTTTTATTGCTGATCTTCAGCTTATTTTAAAAGAAACTCAATGTGCTAGCCAATGGCTAGAATTTGCGATGGATGAAGACGTTTTTAAAACGAACAGCACGACAGTGCATGATAATATGTTAAATATCAGTAAACTTGGGATCGCCTTAACGCTTGATAATTTTGCTGCTGAATTTCCTCTTTTATACCTATTTGAACAGTTGCGTATTGAAAAACTAAAATTAGCAAAGCACTATATTCAAGGTGAATTTATCGCTGATGCCGTCATCAAGTCGGTCACTGTCTTAGCGCAGGGACTCGGTCTTGAGCTGGTTGGTGATTCGCTACAAAGTGTACCCCAGAGTTCATTTCCTATCACTGACGATTGTGCTAACCAAGCTAAGTATCCTGTTAATCCAATGAAGGCCACGGAAGCCACTTTTTATCTGCGTTGCAATAAAAGTAAGGGAAATAGCAAAAGGGCTTAATTAACGCCTTTAAGCCCACTTTTGTTAAGGGCTTAAAGGTGTGACAGGAAGCTGGTTGCTGCTAGTCGTTTGCTTTGATTTAGCTTTTTGCTCTGAGAGTAAGTTTAATGAGTGTTCCATTTTTTGATATGACTTGGCAAGACAGCACCCTTTACGTGGTGCTGTCCGCATTGCTTTACTTTTCTCTTTTGTTGCTAACTTCACTGCGTGTAATTATTAAACGCAGACCTAGTGGTGTTTCACTTGCGTGGTTGTTTCTTATCTATGCTCTACCGCTTTTTGGTATGGTCTGTTATTTTATTTTTGGGGAGCTACACTTAGGGAAAAAACGTCAAAAAAGGCGTGAACAGATAGGTGACATATTTCAGCATTGGCTTAAAAGTGAACCTGTCGATAATCGCCAGAATAAGGCTGATATTAGTCTGTGTGCTCGTTCAATGCAGGCATTTGTCGAATCCTATACCAGCATGCCGATGTTAAAAGGGAATCAACACACGCTTTTATCGTCCACAGATCAAATTCTTATTGAGCTAACTGATAAAATCAATCAGGCGCAAAAACATTGCCACCTGATGTTTTACATCTGTAATCAGGGGGGATTAGTCGACTCTTTGTTAGCTGCGTTGATCCGAGCGGCTGCACGTGGTGTTGTGTGTAAACTGTTGCTTGATTCCGTTGGTAGCCATGATTTTTTCACAAGCTCTATGCCAGACACACTACGGCGAGCAGGTGTTGATGTTGAGGAAGCGCTACCTGTTGGTGCATTTAGGCTGCTATTTCAACGCCAAGATTTAAGAATGCACCGTAAGTTGGTCTGTATTGATGATAATGTCGCCTACACCGGAAGCATGAATTTGGCTGATCCCGCATATTTTAAAAAGGATAGCCGTTTTGGTGAATGGGTCGATATTATGGTGCGCTGTGAAGGACCTATTGTACAGTTAATGCAAGGTTTGTTTATTTGGGACTGGTATTTAGAAACCAGTCATAAGATGGATCTGCCACTGTCGCAGACTGGACTGCTAGGGAAAATAGAACGCTTCCCCGCTGCAGGAACGCAAAACTCCCAGCTTATTCCATCAGGCCCTGAATTTGGTAAAGCCAGTATTCATCAAGTTTTGTTAAGCGCTATTTATGAAGCTAAATATAGTCTTGTTTTAACCACTCCCTATTTTGTGCCAGATGAAAGTATATTGTCTGCTTTAGAAGTCGCCGCTTTACGGGGGGTAGATGTGAAGATTATTTTACCCGATAAAAATGATTCCTTTATGGTCGAATACGCATCGAGTGCTTTTTTTGATGAGTTATTAACGGCCGGGGTAAAAATTTATAAGTTTCGAGGTGGGTTATTACATAGCAAAAGTATTGTAATCGATGAAAAAGTGTCCTTATTAGGGACTGTGAACCTAGACAGGCGTAGTTTTTGGCTGAACTTTGAGATGACTATGTTAATTGATAATCTGGAATTTTCGGGGCAACTTTTGAATACTCAGATGCATTACCTATTGGCATCAGAGCAGCTTTTATTAGCAGATTGGCGTAAACGTAGCTATTTTAAGAAGCTACTCGAGAGCACCCTTTACCTCTTAAGTCCGCTCCTATAATAATTGAGTCATAAGTCATAAGTCATAAGTCATAAGTCATGAGTCATGAGTGATTACCAATAAACTTTTACTCATTAGCGTTTATTGTTCACCCCCTCACCATTTACTTATCAGCATTTACTGTTTAGCCATTATCCATCGTTGATAATCATTTTCTCTTAACCAATTAATTGCAGGTAAAAAAAAGCCTGCAATTAAGCAGGCTTTTATTGTTATAGTGATTTTATAAAGCGTAATTATTTCGCTTTTTTATCAGCTTTCTCTTCTTTAACTTCTTCTACATCCATAACATCTACATAAGGTGTGCCGTAGTATGAAGCGAGTAAGACTGCTTTTAGCTCTGCAATTAATGGGTAACGTGGGTTAGCACCAGTACATTGATCATCAAAGGCTTGTTCCGCTAGATCATCAACAGCGGCTAGGAAGTCAGCTTCTGCAACACCAGCATCTTGAATTGAATGCGGGATATTCAGATCAGTTTTAAGCTCTTCTAACCAATTCAGTAATGCATCAATTTTGGCTTGAGTATTACCTTCACGGAAACCTAAATGATCAGCAATTTCTGCGTACTCAGCTCGTGCTTTTGGACGGTCATATTGTGAGAATGTACCTTGCTTAGTCGGTTTGTTCGTTGCATTGAAACGAATAGTATTCGTTAGTAGTAATGCGTTTGCTAAACCATGTGGAATATGGAATTGATTACCTAATTTGTGTGCCATTGAGTGACACACACCTAGGAATGATTGCGCAAATGCAATACCAGCAATAGTTGCGCCGTTATGAACTTGCTCACGCGCTTTAGGATCATTTTTACCGTTATGGTAAGAACTTGGTAAGTGCGTTTTTAACAGTTTAAGTGCTTGTAGCGCTTGACCGTCAGAGTATTCATTAGAAAGTATTGATACATAAGCTTCAATTGCGTGAGTAATTGCATCATAACCACCGAATGCACAAAGTGATTTAGGCATATCCATCACTAAGTTAGCATCAACAACAGCAATCGTTGGTGTTAGTTCATAATCTGCAAGTGGGTATTTCTTACCTGTTGTTTCATCTGTTACAACGGCAAATGGTGTCACTTCAGCGCCAGTACCTGAAGTAGTCGTAATACACACTAAGTCTGCTTTAATGCCCATTTTAGGGAACTTGTAGATACGTTTACGGATATCCATAAAGCGCATTGCTAAGTCTTCGAAAACAGTTTCTGGGTACTCGTATAGAACCCACATAATTTTCGCTGCATCCATAGGTGAACCACCGCCCACAGCAAGAATTACATCAGGTTTGAATGCTTCACAAGCAGCCGCACCTCTCTTAATTATTGCAAGGGTTGGATCCGCTTCTACTTCATGGAAGATTTCAACTTTTGTTCCTTGGCTTTCAAGGATATCGCGAAGATCATCAACGTAACCATTATTAAATAAGAAGTCATCTGTTACGATCATTGCACGTTTTTTGTCATCTAAATCTGTCATTGCAATCGGTAAACAACCGCGACGGAAGTAGATAGATTTTGGTAGTTTATGCCATAACATATTTTCAGCTCGCTTCGCAATTGTTTTAGTATTGATTAAATGTTGTGGACCAACATTTTCTGAAATAGCGTTACCACTGTGAGTACCACAGCCTAGCGTCATTGATGGTGCGAAACCAAAGTTATAGATATCACCAATACCACCATGAGAAGCTGGAGAGTTAATAACAATACGACTTGCATTTATTGCCAGACCGAACTCATCAACACGTTTAGAGTTTGCATCTTGATCAGTGTATAACGCTGCTGTATGGCCAACACCACCAATATGTAGAACGATTTGAGCTTGACGAAGCGCATCTTCGTAATCTTTCGCTTTAAACAGACCTAATGTTGGAGAAAGTTTTTCATGTGCAAACATGTTATCAGGCGTCGCTTCAGTACCTTCACCAACTAATATTTTAGTTGAAGTGGGTACTTTAACACCAGCAAGCTTAGCAATAGTGTATGCCAATTGACCTACGATCTTAGGGTTAAGCGCGCCATTAGGAAACATTGTGTCAGACACTTTTTTCGCTTCGGCTGCGGTTAATATATATGCACCGTATTCTACAAGACGTAATTTGAATTCATCATATTTAGATTCAACAACAATGGCAGCTTGCTCAGAAGCACAGATCATGCCGTTATCAAATGTTTTTGACATTAAGATTGAAGAGACGGCACGTTTGATATCGGCAGTTTCATCAACAACAACAGGTGTGTTACCTGCGCCAACACCAATTGCAGGGTTACCTGAAGAGTATGCTGCTTTAACCATACCAGGGCCACCAGTCGCAAGGATTATTGCTGTATCTTTATGCTTCAAGATTACATTGGTAAGGTCAAGAGAAGGCTCATCAATCCAGCCGATAAGATCTTTAGGTGCGCCAGCTGAAATCGCTGCATCTAGTACAATTTTAGCCGCGTAGTTTGTACATCTTTTAGCACGTGGATGCGGTGCAATAATACAACCGTTACCTGTTTTAAGTGCCATTAACGTTTTAAAGATAGCGGTTGAAGTTGGGTTAGTTGTCGGGATTATTGCACAAATGATACCCATAGACTCAGCAAGTGTCACTGTTCCTAATTGATCATTGCGTGATAATATACCCACTGTTTTTGTATCTGCGTAACTATTGTAGATAAACTCAGAAGCAAAATGATTTTTAATGACTTTATCTTCTACAATACCCATGCCTGTTTCTTCAACAGCCATTTTTGCTAGTTCTATACGATGAGTAGAAACTTTAAGTGCCGCAACACGGAAAATTTCATTCACTTTTTCTTGTGAGAAGGTTGCATATTCTGCTTGTGCTATTTTAACACGTGCAATCAGAGCCTCTAACTCAGCAACTGTGCTTACTGTCATACTGTTCTCCTAAGGATTTTAAAAATAAAAGTTAAAAATGTTTTATTAAAACCGTGACCGTTAGCAAAAAAATGAGTTTTAGTAAAAAACTTTCATACCAATTATAGAAATTTGCACTATCAACACATTGATCAAGATCATATGTAAGTAAGTTACAAAATGAAAATAAATGTTTGAAAGCTTACAAAGATAACTAATATTATAAGCAATAGCGATTATTTACAATGAAATATAGGACGAATTGTAAACAGTTACTA
>NZ_JAHNZV010000053.1 GCF_022267535.1 Psychromonas antarctica | reverse complement strand
TGAAGAGTTTGAATGGACAATCGAAGACAAGAATACTTTAGTGTTAAAAAGAGTTATTCCGCTGAAAATTAACGCTCGGGAGAGTATTGATAAAATCCACACGGACTTATGATCTCTGGTACTAGTATACTAAAAAATGTAACTGGAGAAGACAGCTTAGCCAAGAGATACCTAAAACTTTTTAAATAACGTTGCTCAGTCCCTTCAAGGTGCACTCGTGGCAATAACGGCGTAGAGTAATGCTCTCTGTTATTCAGGATCGCAACCAGCCTCACTAGTTATGAGTCTGATTTGAAATATAAATCAACATATTAATAGAGAATTTATGAATAATAAAATTGGATCTACAATCAAAACAATATTCGCAAAATTATTTACATTGATCTTTTTAGGCTTAGCGGCCGCTATTATATTTTCCTTACTGAGTACTGTCACACAGGGTATTTTAAAGGGCACAGATATAATGGATATTTTTTTGAGCAGTATAAATACAGGAATAATCGGACTTGCGGTTTTCGAATTAGCTCTAGTTATTAATAAAGAGTATTCAGGCGATGAAGAAGAAGAAGGAGACGCTGTCGCCAGCTTAAGACGAACTATTCCGCGATTTATCGGAACAGTTTGTATTGCACTATCGCTTGAAGGACTCATTATGGTCATAAAATATAGTCAATTGGAAATGGCTGGGAATTTATATTATCCCGTAGCGATAATATCGAGTACCGCATTACTGTTAACTGCATTAGGTCTTTTTTTACACTTAACACGCGAATCAAATTCTGCTCCTACAAAAACTTAATCGCTGCGAGGAGCACAAAGCGGCAAATAATAAGATCCTAATACTATTAATTTTCACCTCTAGCAAACGCCTCAGTAAATTTTAGAGCGATACCACTCCGTGTCTGCCATTACCTTTAAACCAATACATGCCACTACTTTATTAAATGTTAACTATCGCCCTGTTATCAAAGGAAATAATTAATAATAGTTAAAAGCAAAAAGGGATAAGACCCGGTGAGAAACAGTGGCCTTGCGCGCCAATTACAATATAAAGTAGAAACTGGACACTTGACATAACATCCACAGAGCATGAATATCGTATACGTAAAAACACAGCTCATTAGTTTTTAATAGGTTGCGAGAATAGCCATCGCTCTGTTTAAACAATATATTAGCCAGCATGTCATATAACAATAAACATCTAATTTAGAACGTCCTATGGTTTATTTAATTTAAGTAAGGATCCGCTAGATGACAAAAATAATTACATTAACACTCAATCCCGCACTCGATTGTGCTTCAACAACACCTCGTATTATTGCAGATGGAAAGCTACGTTGCTCTACGCCGGCCTTTGAACCTGGCGGTGGAGGTATTAATGTTTCCAGAGCCATCCATAAGCTAGGCGGAGAATCCACAGCCCTTTATCCTGCGGGAGGATCATCAGGCGAACATCTAACACAATTATTATTAGCCGAAGGAGTATTGGCAGAGCCTTCGTCGTGCCAGCAATGGACTCGTCAAAATTTAAATGTGGTTACAACACATGATAATGCACAATACCGTTTCATTATGCCCGGTACTCAGCTTTCTATTGATGAACAGTCTGCATTACTAAATAAGCTTAATGATCATCAAGATGCCCAATACTGTGTGATTAGTGGCAGTGTGGCAGACAATATGCCCGGTGATATTGTCGCAGATGTTATTAAGTTTTGTCAGCAACATACGATTAAAGTGATTTATGATGGTTCCGGCGACGCATTAAAACAAGCCGTCACTAATGGGGGCTTATATTTAATCAAACCAAACGCCAATGAATTAGCCGTATTAACCAATTCAGAACTGATTGAACCTGCTGAATTAGAAGATAAAGCGAGACAAATTATTAGTGAAGGAAAAGCGCAAATCGTGCTCGTTTCGCTTGGTCCACAAGGTGCATTATTGGTGACAAAAGACATTTGTGAGCAGATAGTGCCGCCACGAGTGCAAAAAAATAGCACAGTGGGAGCCGGTGACAGTTTAGTGGGTGCAACGGTATTGTCTTTAGCTAATGGCCAGTCAATCAGAGAAGCAGCAAGGCGTGGTGTGGCTGCCGGTACGGCTGCAACCATGAACCATGGCAGCGAATTGTGCAAAGCCAAAGATGTTGAAAGTATTTTTGAATGGATATGCAAAAAGTATCCATTATAAAGAGACTCTAAGAAAACCCTATAACTGCTTATTTATAATCCAACCATGCGGATAAGATAAGCAGTTATGAAGTAAAAATGATTTGCACGTTTGCTCGCTAAGCCACTAAAAAAAAGGCGGAGAAGTACCTTACCATTCTAACCACGCTTTACCTTGCCTGCAATTTTTAAGATATAAATTAAAAAAGCTAATATTATTGGTTTTATTCTGATAAAAATCGTCCTATGCTGGCTATTGCAAACCTTTACACTACATTCAACATGAACTCTAAAGTCATTCAAAAACTGTAATCTTCTGATGGGAGATGCTGGCTGAATGATTTGAATCTTAACTTGCCATTTTATCTATTTTTGGCCAGAGCAGATAAACTAAATAGATAGTGAGGATATTATGAATAGATGGTATGACAAACACCCCTTTTTAGGGGGGGAATTGGATACCCTTAAAGAACGAGATCAGAAAAGCAGAGATTTTATCGTAAGGGGCGTGATGGATTTGGTGAAACAAGTTGATCCAGGGTTGCTTTCTTTAGAAAAAGCAATTGATTTCCCGCTCGATTCTAAGCGTTGGCGTTGGTATGACAATGATCCTTACCTTTGGGTGATGTTTAACACTTTAAAAATAGCCAATAATGCGCTTCTGCAAACAGTAGAAAACTATCTCGCACAACACAGTGATCGCAAGAGAACGTAGATATATAGGGTCATTAAGCAACAGTAGAAATAACTGCAATTTTACTTAATTGCAATACCGCGCACCTTTTACCACGATAGAACGGGCCAGTTATACAACTGTGCCTGTTGGATTAATTGTCGGCAGGGATTGACCATGATGGGGTTGTCCACATGCAAACACAAAGGAAGATCGTTAATCGAATCCGTATAAAATTCCAGCGGTGAAAAACTTCGGTTTTGGAGCATCAACCATTCATTAAGCCGTATCACTTTGCCACTGCGATAAGTCGCTGTCCCTTTTATTTTCGAGGTGTAGCAGCCATCTTCGACAACGAGATCTATTCCCAACGCATTTTTTATCGCTAATCTTTCAGCAACTTTTTTAACAATAAAACTGACCGTCGCTGAAATGATCAGCGTACAAATCTTTTCTTCGTAAAGCTTGGTTAATAAGCTTTGCGCTTGTGGATACAAACGTGGCAATATCTGTTGTTCAACACATAGGGCTGCTAATCGGTCAACCTCAACCGTAGATAAATGCCTGATGGGTGCCATAGCAAAGCTAAGATAAGCTTGCATATCCAACTCACCCAACGCATATAAATTCATTAAACGTCGGTCTTCTTGCAAAAATTTAGGATCGGTAATCACTCCCTCCTGCACCAAAAACTCACTCCAAATCAGCGCGCTATCACCTGCAATTAAAGTTTCATCTAGATCAAAAATGGTCAAAGACTGTTTCATAGGCTAACTCACTTGTTGTAGTTCATTGAGATTAAACATCAGCGCTAATATACTTCCGGTTTTCCCTGGTATTTTACAACTGGACTTAAGCCAATCGTTAACCGAGTTATATCAAGCGCGATATGATTATTGCACCTCGCGATCAATATTTGCAGTGTATCCAACAGGCGCGAGTAAACAAGTCGCCAAGGCATTGAACTTATCGGAAGGACAACAGGTATTAAAAATATCGCGCGTCAATTATCAACAAGATGGCAATATTATTGATTGTGAATTTGAGTACTGGCGACCTGATGCTGTATTAATTCGTATTGATAGCTCGGCGGATCCCTTTTCGCAATAAAAGCTAACTTATTTATTATAATAAGCTTAACCGCTTTTAAGTTTTCAATGCGTTGATATCACTGTACCTAATTAACTTGCCCACCTATAGATTTGGCCATACATTTTAACGATAAATTATTTAACATGCTGATCTAGATAACCCCGGTTGTTGTACAAGATTAGAGAATCACCACAGAGAACACGGAGACGCTGCGCGTTACACCGAGAAAACGTAAATATAAGTGTTTTTCTCTTTTTAGCGCTGTAATTGAATGTAAAACATAGTTTTACAGTTGCATGAAATTTGCGTGGTAAACATTTACTTTTTTTGTGTTTATCTGAGTTAAGTGCATAGTCATGTTATTTATAAGTTTGTTTTCTTTATACACCATAGAGTGATGTTAACTGCTTGGTAGCGTATAATATTTTTTTTAATTAATGATTCAAAAAAAACAGGATAAGAATGTGACTATTGAGTTGGTAGCCTTGCTTTTAGCATTAGGGGCTGTAGTAGGCGTTCTAGCGGGTTTGTTAGGAATTGGTGGTGGTTTACAAGTGGTACCGGCACTGGTTTTCATTCTTCCAATGACAGGAATAGCCCCGGAATTGGTGATGCACTTTGCGCTTGCCACTTCGCTGGCGACCATTATTTTAACTTCCGGCTCCTCTGCGATTAATCATATTAAGCTCGGTAATGTCGATCTATTCGTCGTAAAATGGTTGATTCCTGGAGTGATCATTGGCGGTTTCTTAGGATCATTTATAGCGGATTTGATACCCAGTCAGTATCTAACTAAAGTATTCGCTGTCATTGTGTTATTGCTCGCACTACAAATGTTTTCTTCCATTCTAATCGTCACGGCTCGCTCTATGCCCAATCGCTTTTTCACTGCTGTTAGCGGTATTATTATCGGCAGCCTCGCTACTTTAGCTGGTATTGGTGGCGGCGCGCTTACCGTCCCATTTTTAAATCGCCACGGCATTGAAATTAGAAAGGCAATAGGCACTTCCGCAGTCTGTGGTGGCATTATTGCGTTATCCGGCATGCTCGGTTTTATTTGGCATGGAACTCATGCAGATAACCTACCGCCATATAGCATAGGTTATGTCTATTTACCGGCACTGCTTTGTATCTCAGGGACGTCTATTTTTACCACTAAATATGGAGCAAGATTGGCAAGTTATTTACCCTCTCATATTTTAAAACGCATCTTTGCCCTGTTTTTAGTGCTTATTTCCATCACCATGTTTCTCCACTAATTATGACAATCCGACCTTAGCGTAGCGATTAGTTTTAATCAGCATTTTTTCTGTCGCTGCTGAGGGGATAATTGACTTACTCACGGTGAATTAACTGCTGATTAATAAAATAAGCCAATTGACGGATCCCTTCTTCGCGTATTTTTGCATCTTGCTCGCTGAAATTAAGGCGCATACAATTACGGTATTTCCCAGTCGCTGAGAATAGCGTACCAGCAGCGATATTAACCCCCGCCTGTGCACTTTGTTGCGCCAATTTAACCGCATCCACCCGCTTCGGTAATTCAACCCAAAGTAAATAGCCCCCTTCCGGAAAGCTGATACAAGTGCCAATGGGAAAGTATCTATTAAGTGCATTAATCAACTGATCCCGCCCCAACTTATGTTGCAGACGTAAGCGTCTTAAGTGGCGCTCATAACCACCCGATTGAATAAAATCGGCCACCGCCAACTGCGGCAAGGTTGGACACATAGAACTGCTCACATATTTAATATGAGTCGCCTTATCACGATAACGCCCAGGAGCTATCCAACCCACGCGCAAGCCCGGTGCGAGACTTTTAGAAAAAGAGGAACACAGTAATACACGGCCATCTTCATCAAAAGATTTAATACTTTTAGGGCGCGGATATTGATAGGCAATATCACCATAAATGTCATCTTCAATAATGGCAATATCGTAACTTTGCGCAAGTTGATACAAGCGCTTTTTATGGGCTTCTGGCATGCTGTAACCCATAGGATTATTGCAAGTAGGGGTTAATAGAATAGCTTTAATAGGCCATTGCTCAAGTGCCAGCTCCAATGCTTCAATACTTAACCCTGTTTGCGCATGGGTTGGGATTTCCATCGCTTTTAAATTAGCGGCTTTGATGGCCTGCATTGAGCCATAAAAACTGGGTGATTCGATAGCGACTATATCCCCAGGTTCGCTAACAGCTCGCAAACAAACCGTTAATCCTTCCTGACAACCAGAGGTTATCACCAGCTCATCAGGGTGTAATTGGCAACCAGATGCCAAGGTAAGACGAGCAATCTGTTCACGCAATATAAACGCCCCCATCACATCACCATAGGGCAAACTCAGTCGCGCCTGATATTTGGTCAACTGCGCAATTTTTTTGAGTAAAGGATCCAGCGAGGGCACGTCCATAATCGGCATGGCATGCTGCAACTGTATGGCACCGACATTTTTGCTCAATAATAGATTTAATACTTCATGCCATTGTGAAACATCAATAGGTCGCTGCGCTGGACGAGATGGCTTCGGTAATTGATAAAGTGGCACACTGGCGGTAACAAAATAACCCGATTTGGGCCGTGCCTCTAGCAAATTATCGGCCTCTAAATGACGATATGCCTCTTGCACAGTAGAAATACTCACTTCATGTTGCTTTGCGAGCTGTCGAACTGACGGCAATTTATCCCCACCTTGAAATAATCCCTGCTCAATATGAGAACGCAAACTAGCCGCTAATTTTTCATACAATTTCATATCAGACTCAGCAAATCAAAAAACAAACAGATCCCTATCATAGCGAAAAATGGCGGATCAATACCATACAGATAGGCTTTAAAAAAACGATACAGGCTAATTTATGTCTATCTGTATCCCTTTAATAACCTATTTTTGAGTCTGTATTGTTTTATTGCGATTATTTAAGATATCCATCGTCGATCAACAAGCGAGTCCATAACGCCTAACAAAAGAGAACAGAGGATCATGTTATTAAATTCATTACTCAATAATCTTCGTCACGCCTTTTTAGCTACCGATTACGCCACCGATTAATGAGTTTATCCGTAATAAAACGCCACAAGAAAGCAATATTAAATTAAAAGGACTATAAAATGGAACATGAATTTTTCTTCGCAATCACACTCTTTGGCTTTGTTATGTCAGTCACCCCTGGCCCAAATAATATGATGTTATTGGCATCAGGAGCACAATTCGGTTATCGCCGCACCCTACCGCATATTTTAGGCATTATTATAGGTATTGCCGTACTATTGGCATCTGTACTGATTGGACTGGGTGTTTTATTTAAACTGTATCCGATTTTATACCAGACTCTGAAAGTGTTAGGTGCCGCCTATCTACTTTGGCTAGCATGGAAAATAGCCAATGCGAGCATTGATGAAGAGAGTTTCAGTAAACCGCTTGAGTCAACAAACACAGTACCCATTAAATTGTTCTCCGCATCACTATTTCAATTTATTAATCCCAAAGCGTGGGCCATGTGTATTGGCAGTGTTAGTACCTTTACCCTTGCGGGGGAGAGATATATTGAATCTGGGTTATGGATAATGGCCGCTTTCGCGACAACAGGGTTTATCGCCATTAGTCTCTGGGCTTGTTTAGGCGTGGCTATTGGCCGATTTCTGACCTCGCGTAAAAGAAAGCGTAATTTTAATTGGTTAATGGGCGCAATGACCGCCTCGACACTGCTGATGATGATCGCAGATTAGCCATCTTTTTATTGCTTTTGCGATGACACTTTTATAGGTCAAAAAAATACTCATAAAGGTTGGGATAAAAGCAGATAACCTCAACACCAACACGTTTGGCTTGTTCGAATAACAAACCATATTGTTTATCAATATGGGCAGCAGCGGCCACTTTGTGAATACCACTATGTAACACGGCAAAGAGCAATACACTGCGCTGCCCTTGCTGCTTCATTGCGATTAATTCTCGTAAATGTTTTTGTCCTCGCAGGGTTACCGTATCTGGGAAAAATCCTTGCCCTTTGCCAAAGCGCTCATCCAGTAAAGTGCAACTTTTTACCTCGACATAACAGTGAGTACGCTGTTCATCCGTTAATAAAAAATCCACACGACTTTTCTCTGTACCATATTTCACTTCGGCTTGAATATTGGCGTAACCTTGCAGTTCGTCTATTTCCCCATTCTCAAGCGCTAAAGCCACCAGCTGATTAGCCTTGGCGGTGTTAACACAAATCCAATGACCCGCTTTGCTGTGGGTTAGCTCCCAAGTTTGCTGATATTTACGGTTGGGATTATGCGAATGGCTATACCAAATTTCATCCCCAGCATCGCCGCAATCAGTCATCGCCCCCGTATTCGGGCAATATATAGTCAGTTGCTCATTACTGGGTAACAATATATCCGCCAAAAAACGCTTGTAACGTTTAATTAGCCGCGCTTTTTCTAGTTTTACCCGCATCTATTTCACCTTATCCCCACGGGATCACCAGAATGAATTTAAAACGTTTATTATGCTTTTTTTAAAAGTGAAAACCGCGCGTTTGATTTTTTAATAAAGTGAGGAGGCACACTTAATTAAATATCTTAACCTTAACGAGACCCGTTTTGTCTAATGCGCTTTGCAGACTTAACTGTAGGGTGATTGTGAGTGATACGCTGGTCATTACAAAAATGGCAATCATGATAACCAATTGGTATTTAATAGCGAGTATAGGATCTGCGCCAGCGAGTATCTGTCCGGTCATCATGCCCGGCAATGTCACCAGTCCTGTTGTTGCCATCGACGCTAAAATAGGCGCTTGTGCTTTCTTGAGCGCCGCCAGTACAAAGGGACGAGCTGCAGACTGAGGATCCGCGCCTAATGCGATTGCCGCCTCATATTCGTTTTTACGCAATGCAAACGCCTCAAAGAGATTTTGTAGGGCGACGATATTACAGCTTAATGAGTTACCTAATAACATTCCCGCTAACGGAATCACATATTGCGCACTGTACACGGGATCGGGGCGAATAATGGCATAACAAAGAAGTAACATTAGTGGTAATAAGCCGACCGTTAACCCGCATGTAACAGGCATAAAAAGAGCTCGCTTAGGTAATTGAGCTTTGCCGACAATAGCACTGCTGCCAATTAATATCATCACTATTATCCACATGACATTAAGCAGTAGACTGTTGATTGAAAATACGTACTGTAGATATAAACCAACTAAAATCAGTTGCACCGTCATACGGGACACGGCAATTAAGATCTCTTTCGTCATCGCTAACTGATAATAACGATTAATCAGTAGCGGAATAATAAGCACGACTGAAAATAGCGCAAGCTGTGCCCAACTAATATCTACACTATGCAGCATCTATGAGTTCGCATATTGAAAATTAATAATAATCGCATATTAACTATCCGCCCTAGATAATAAAACGCTGTAAAAAAATGCCAAGTTACGACTCAATTTGTTTACGGAAAAATTGCAACATCTCTGTACGTGTATTGCTATGTTCAAGATGATACACATCCATTGGAAAGAGTAGTTCAATTACGCCGCTATCAAACATACGTTTGACCTCATACTCATTGTGCGCCACATCTTGCTGGTACATATAATTTAACCAAGTTTGATTGGTATGAATAATAAACTCAACGCGCATTCCGCCTAAGCGGGCAAAGAATTTCATCATCGCTGTTTTATTGCTAGAGCCTGTTGCTCGGCCGCGATACTGCGTATGCTCGACTAAGGTATCAGAGATATCTTCGAGGACCATTAATGAGTTAGCTTTGGATGCGCTACGCGTAAGATGTTGCTGGAACGCCTTAACATCACTCACCGAGTCAAGCACGGCCATTAACCCTAATTCATCATCGACAGCAACGGCTGGGTTTTTTTGGTTTTTTCTAAGCAGTTTTAGCACTTTAGCTTCGGGGGGTTTCTTTCTTATAGAAACATAAATGGGGATATGTTTTTTACCCAAAGTAAAACTACGACGTTTAACTAAGGTCAGTTTTTCCCCTTTACTCGGTTTAATTAACTTTGCCTGCTCGGGTGTCAATACCGACACATTAGTACAGTAATAATCATCGAGACGATGCTTGGAATACAGGAACACGGAATCTAATTCGCCAATTTTCAGATTCGGACTCCATACATAACCATTTAAAAATGCCAGAAAGGCGGAAAATTTATGCTCAATATCGGTTTCATGCTCGCGCTGGTCGATACTCCCCGCTAGTGTCATTAAAATCAGTTTGCGGCGAGCTTCAAAACGCGCTTTTTTATGATAATCATCATTAAACATGATCAATAACAGTTCGACCGGATTATTAGTAACTTCTATTTCATTGGTATTTTCGATATAGGAGGCATAGGGCGCAAGGATTTTTCCTTTAATAGAATAAACAACCGCATCGGCACTGCGCGCATACTCTTCAACACGATTTTTTATCTCATTAAGGTTGCCATTGATGCCAAACATATTACCTAATAAACGCAGAGCCCGCTCACTGCGTGACTGGTGAAGTGTACTATCGGCAATTAAATTCTGAATCTGGTATAGGCTGTCTACGCCTAAAAATTCAAAAAGTTGACTACGTAGCGCTCGGTATTTAGCGATATTATTGGGATCTTGCTGTAACCGTTTTACCCATTGTCGGGTGGAGCTACTAAACCGCCCCGCATTAAATGCATTGTCAGACACCGCAAAAGGGCCTGCTTGTTGGAGAGAAGTAAAAACACTATTTGAAGAGAGAACGGTCATAAACCCACCTGAAAACAGAAAAGGGTGCAGTAACACCCTCTAAGTACCTTAAAATATACACTAATAAAGGCGCTGTTTTGTAATAAAATTCGCTTCGCCGTAGATTTCGACTGCAGATGTTTACCTCCTCCGCCCAAATGAGCTCTCTCTTAATCGCACCGCAAAAAACGGTGCAACTAAAAAATGGTTGGCGTATATTGTATTCTCTTAATTGCGAGGTTCCCCGCAAAACAAACAATTCACTAACATATTAGCCCGATTGAAAGATTTAATTTGTAAATATGCTTTTATTTGCTGGACTTTATGCTTTGATTTGATTCTAATGCGAAAAAATCACCACTGGGGTGATATAGGGTATGCACTGCAACTTTAAAGGATCATCAATGAATAAGAAAACCTCTCTTGAGCATGTTCGCGCTTCCTACAATGTACGTCATTGGAGTCAAGGCTACTTCGGTATCAACGATACTGGTAATGTTTATGTTGCCCCTCGGTACGATAATCCAGAAATGAGTGTTGACCTCAGTACTGTTGTCGAAAAAATTCAAGAAAAAGGACTTTCGCTGCCTATATTAGTGCGTTTTCCACAAATTATTCATCAACGTGTCAATGGACTATGTGAGGCATTCAATAATGCCATCGAAAAATACGATTACGCTGAGAAATATTTATTGGTCTATCCGATCAAGGTAAATCAGCAGCGCGAAGTAGTTAATGAAATTTTAGCCAGCCAATATAATAACGAAGTGAAACAGCTTGGACTTGAAGCGGGTAGTAAAGGCGAGTTGTTAGCAGTATTAGCGCTCGCGCAAAAAGCCTCTTCAGTGATTGTTTGTAACGGTTATAAAGACAGCGAATATATTCGCTTAGCGTTAATCGGCGAAAAACTCGGTCATAAAGTACATATCGTATTAGAGAAAATGTCTGAGCTTAAATTGATTCTCACAGAAGCCAAAGCGCTTAATGTAAAACCGCGTTTAGGTATTCGCGTTCGTCTAGCTTCTCAAGGTAAAGGGAAATGGCAAGCGAGCGGTGGTGAAAAGTCAAAATTTGGTTTATCTGCTTCACAAGTTTTATCCGTTGTTGAAACGCTGACGGCAGAAAACAAGCTAGATACCTTACAACTAGTCCACTTTCACTTAGGATCGCAAATAGCCAATATCCGTGACGTGCGTTTTGGCGTAAGCGAAGCGGCACGTTTTTATTGTGAATTACGCATGTTAGGCGCGCAAGTCGCTTATATGGATGTCGGCGGTGGTTTGGCGGTTGACTACGATGGTACTCGCAGCCAGTCATCTAATTCAATGAATTATAGCCTAGCAGAATACGCGAACAATATAGTTTCAGCGATTGCCGATGTCTGTTATACCTACGAACAGCCAGTACCGGCTATTATCTCTGAATCAGGTCGTTCACTCACGGCCCATCACGCCGTATTGATCTCTAATGTAATCGGAGCTGAATCTTATCAGCCGGAAACGCTGCTTCCTCCTCATGAAGACGATCCTGTGCTATTACACAATATGTGGGCGTCATGGGAACAGTTAGATATGCGTAATGATGATCGCGCATTGATCGAAATTTATCACGACACGCAAAACGATGTCGCAGAAGTGCATAGCCAGTTCTCAACAGGTTTAATCAACTTAAAACAACGCGCTTGGGGTGAGCAAATACATCTTCGTGTTTCTTATGAACTCAATAACTTAATGGATGAAAAGAACCGCTTTCACCGCCCTATTATTGATGACTTAAATGAAAAATTAGCCGATAAACTATTTGTTAATTTCTCCCTATTCCAATCATTACCTGATTCATGGGGAATCGATCAAGTGTTCCCTGTATTGCCTTTAAATGGCTTAGATGAACCGATCCAAAACCGTGCTGTGTTACTCGATATCACCTGTGATTCAGATGGTGCAATTGATCATTATGTTGATGGTCAAGGAATTGAAACGACATTGTTAGTGCCACGTTGGACTGAAGAGAAACCTTATTTAATGGGCTTCTTCTTAGTGGGCGCATACCAAGAAATTTTGGGTAATATGCATAATTTATTCGGTGATACAAACAGTGCTGTCGTCATGGTGGATGAAGAAGGTGAAGCTGAAGTCACTGAAGTTGCACATGGTAACATTGTTGAAGATATGCTCAATTATGTGAGCTTAGATCCTGAAGAATTTAAAGAGACTTACTTACAATTAGTGAATAGTAAATTAGCCCCTGAAGAACGTGAAAGTATCTTTAATGAGTTGGTTTTAGGCCTCAAAGGCTATACCTATTTAGAAGATTTCTAGGAAGATAAAATGAGCAAACTATTTCAACAA
Organism: Psychromonas antarctica; assembly: GCF_022267535.1. GTDB lineage: Bacteria > Pseudomonadota > Gammaproteobacteria > Enterobacterales > Psychromonadaceae > Psychromonas > Psychromonas antarctica. Next base: position 6,445 of record NZ_JAHNZV010000053.1, on the reverse strand, counting down.
ACGGATAATTCACTTTATTCTAATGCGATGACTTTTTTACGCTTACCGTTAGCAACGGATCCAGTTAATGCTAAAGCAGATATGGCCATATTAGGCCTGCCTTTTGATATGGCAACCACAGGTCGTTCTGGCGCCCGTATGGGGCCGACTGCGATTCGTCATGCTTCTGTTAATCTAGCTTGGGAAGGTTACCGCTATCCTTGGACGTTTAATCTGCTTAAGCAGATTAGCGCTATTGATGCCGGTGATTTGGTTTACGATTGTGGTGATGCACAGCAGTTTACACAAAAAGTGGAAGATGCAGCCAGCGAAATACTCGCCTCAGGCAAAGCGTTACTCGCCCTAGGTGGGGATCATTTTGTTACTCTGCCACTACTGCGTTCACACTATAAAAAATTCGGCAAAATGGCTTTAATTCATTTTGATGCCCATACCGATACTTATGATTGTGGCAGCCGTTTTGATCACGGCACGATGTTTTATCATGCGCCGAATGAGGGATTGATAGATCCACAACATTCCGTTCAGGTTGGTATTCGTACTTCTTACAATACCAGCAACCACCCTTTCACGGTGATTGATGCGATGCAGGGTAATGATCTTTCTGTCGAGCAAATTTGCGATTTAATCCGCACTAAAATTGGCGCGCTCCCTGTTTATTTAACCTTTGATATTGACTGTTTAGATCCCGCTTATGCTCCAGGCACGGGCACGCCTGTTTGCGGTGGATTAAGCACTGATAAAATATTAAAAATATTACGCGCGTTACAGGGGATCAATCTGGTCGGTATGGATGTAGTGGAAGTTTCACCGGCTTATGATTCCAGTGAGATAACTGCATTAGCGGGTGCAACTATTGCGCTTGAACTAATGCATCTATGGACAATCAAGAATAAGTCGATCACGGCCTAAATTTATTGCCCCTTTATACTCATGTTTAAAGGGGCTTTATATTTCCTTTCCGCAGCCAAAGGGCTTCGCCTTATTGGTTAACTCCTCGCAAACATTGCGCGAATATTAAGTTCACCATGCTTTCTTATGGACAGACTCACCATTAAACACAGCGCACCCAAGAGATAATAAAGTAAATAGTAAGACCAACTAACCTGTGCAAACGCCACTAATGGCTGAGGCGAACTCAGCAGTGTAAACGGCAATGTACTGAACCTATGGATAAAAGTGGCAACGCCGTCAAGGGCAAAAACATAACGACTGAGCAACTTTAACGTATAAGCGCCGATAATAACCATTAATAAGGGTGAGTTTAGTCGCTGTGAAACAGCCAGTAGCAAACAAGCCAAGGGTAGTATAGAGAGACTCACTAGCATCATTTTCGCCAGAAAAAGTAACCAGTCAGAGGTTATGCTAAACAGCGATAGCTCCGTCAGAAGCCCCATAAAATGTTGCGCCTGCGTTAACGAAATAAGCCAGATAAAGAGTTCACTACAAAGTAACAACAACGAGCAAATAAGGGGGATTAAAATCAAAGCAACGCCCAGTTTGACCCCATGGGTCAATAGATCAGAGACGGGCATACTACGCCAGAACATCAAACTCCCCTCCTGCCGTTCTTTACGAAATGTGCTCGATAGATACACAATTGATAAAAATAACGAAACAATACCTGCAGCAAAAGAGATAAGAGAGCTTATTCCGGGTGTTAGATCTAAACCATTGTTAGCCATATCCCCCTGATAATTGAATTGCATGGAAATATCATTCGCTGATCCCATATTAATTACAATAGCAGCAAGCATCAAGAAGCCAATCAACAACAAATAAAGCGGTAAACGAGTAATGATTTTATGTTCAAGCAGCTCTTTTTCAAGCATAAAGAAACTCGGATGCATTATGCTTCCCCCTTTTGTAAAGCAATAAAAATATCCTGTAATGTAGGATTCATAATTACCCCTAAACTTTCAGCCTGTAAGCGATACTGACTTTTAAGTAACCATTTACTACTACCAAGGCCAACTTGAGATCCTATCGGTGAAAACTGTTCAATAATAGACTGCTGCTGATGCACCGCATCAATAATAAAATAGTCGTTCATAATACTATCTAAATTGCCTTGTAAAAGACTCTCACCTTGCTTTAGTATTAAAATGTCCGTGAGCAAATGTGCAATCTCACTGACTTCATGACTGGCGATAATCAGAGTACGTTCACCGCCCTCAAGCCATTCGCTAAGTTGCCGGTAAAAGGTCTCTCGATAGATAAGATCTAACCCTAAGGTAGGTTCATCGAGAATGAGTACTTTAGTGTCTGTTGCCATCACCATCGATAAATGCAGTTGTACTTTCATTCCCTTAGATAATGAATTTATTTTTGTGGACAGCGCAATTTGCGTACTCCCTAATAATTGCTTGGCTTTATGAATATTAAAACTCGGGTGTACGCCACTGCTATAACGTAGAATTTGCGCAACAGTCATCCATTGCGGTAATATATTTACATCCGAAATATAGGCTAGATGCTGCATTAATTGTGCATGCTGATTAAGCGGATTTAAGCCGCAAACTTGGATATCGCCCTGACAACTCAGCGCCCCCAGAAGCGCGCCGATTAGCGATGATTTACCGGCACCATTATGTCCTAATAAGCCAAGCACCTGCCCACCACGGAGTTCAAAAGAGATATCTTTAACCGCCATAACGGAGTGATACTGCTTACTGAGGTCTGTGACTTGAACCAATGTTGTCATCTATCTTCCTTAGTCTGTTTTCTAATAAATAAAATCAAACTGCTATCAATGAAAGGCGCAAATTTAGGCGTTCGAATAAGCGTCAATTATGCAGCGCATCGTTAACAAAGCCAGTAGCATAGCAATCTTATCAATTAAAGGCGCAAATATATACGTTTCAGGAAAGCCACAACAATGGGGGAGAACCTCAAAAATTTAATGAGAAAGCATTTTTAAAAAAGCCAGCAAGCGAAGGTTAAAAAATACTCAGGCTGAATAAACGTAAATTAAAAAACGCCAATAGAACGACTTCAATGAGCTTGCCGATGATCGTTTTTTTTGTAGGAAAGATGAGCTTGCATTGAACGACTCACAGCCTACCACTTGACGTTTATAGCCCCATCAAGTGGCAGAAGTGAGTTTGTATTTAATGCACGTTACACTTTAATTATCTTACAAGTATTTGTCGAGCCTGCATCGTTGTCGTCACCATGGGTAAGTAAAATAAGATCCCCTTCAGCAAGGCAACCAGCATCTTTTAAAGTCTGCAATGCATTTTCAATGTATTCAACACTATTAGTGGTAGTTGAGCGGAATTTAATCGGCGTAACACCTCGGTATAGCGCACAATAACGCAATGTCTTAGGATTACTCGAAAGTGCGTAAATAGGTAAACCAGAGCTAAGACGCGACATTAATAAGGGTGTTGAACCCGATTCAGTCAACGCAACAATCGCTTTAATACCATTGGTATGGTTAGCGGCAAACATAGTCGTCATCGCTAGCGCTTCACCTGGATCATCGAATCGGTAATTCATGCGATTGTTAGACACATTAATGCTTGGGTGTTTTTCGGCGCCTAGACAGACCTCACTCATCGCTTTGACGGTTTCGACAGGGTAATCGCCCGCTGCAGTTTCGCCCGAAAGCATGACCGCATCTGTTCCGTCCAGTACGGCATTGGCAACATCCATGACTTCAGCACGTGTCGGCATAGGTGCACTGATCATTGATTCCATCATCTGTGTTGCAGTGATAACCACACGGTTTAATCGACGCGTAGTTCGGATCATGTTCTTTTGTACACCAACTAAGCGTGCATCACCGATTTCAACACCCAAATCACCACGCGCCACCATCACAACATCCGATGCAAGAACAATATCTTCTAGTGCTTCTTGAGTTTCAACAGCTTCAGCACGCTCGACTTTTGCTACAATTTTTGCATCGCAACCCGCGGCTAAAGCGAGTTTGCGCGCATAGCGCAGATCATCACCACAACGAGGGAAAGAAACAGCCAAATAATCACAGCCAATGAGCGCAGCTGTAATAATATCTTCTTTATCTTTTTCTGTCAGAGCTGCCGCAGATAAACCGCCGCCTTGTTTATTTATACCTTTATTATTAGAGAGAGGCCCACCAATAACGACCACTGTTTCAACCTTGTTACCCACTACTTGCTCAACTCTAAGCTGCACTCGGCCATCATCAAGCAATAACATATCGCCAGTAACAACCTCTTGTGGCAATGTTTTATAATCAAGGCCAACAGCGTGCTGGTCACCTTGACCTTTTTCTATGTCGCTGTCTAAGGTAAATTTATCCCCAACAGCCAAATGAATTTTGTTATCTTTAAATGTTGAAACACGAATTTTAGGCCCTTGTAAATCCCCCATAATGGCAACCTCTTTACCTAAACGGGCTGCTATTTCGCGCACTTCATTAGCACGTCTTACATGGTCAATCGCTTCTCCATGAGAGAAATTCATACGCACCATATTTGCACCTGCAGCAATGATTTTTTCTAAATTATCATCACGGTCAGTGGCTGGCCCTAAGGTAGTTACAATTTTAGTACGTCTTAGCATTATCTGCTCCTATAAATGTTGGTTAGTATCTTTCAACAATACTTGGTAAGTATTACAAATAAAATTACATGCTTATGCATTCAACTCAGGTAACAACGAAAAACAATTAAAAACTTAGACCACCGAGGACACAGAGTTAAAGGAGGAAAACATAAAAGCTTATAACTTCTGTATTGTCTTTTCTCTGTGGAGCGCGTAACGCCTCTGTGCGCTCTGTGGTCGTTATTTTATATAAATGTAATACGCCCATTAACCTGAGTTATCTACATAAGTATTTGAATTGTTAGCTTTTAAGATTAAATTTATCGAAACGAGAGTCTTTAATCCCTTCTTTAACGCGTTTTAAATTATCTCGAAATTTAGGGCCACGGCGCAGCGTAAACCCCGTCGCTAATACGTCAATTAACACCAATTGTGCAATACGAGAAGCCATCGGCATATAAATATCAGTATCTTCTGGCACACTAACAGAAAGCACTAAATTACTTTGCAAAGCAAGCGGTGAGCCAGATGCTGTTAATGCGATAACAAAAGCGTCATTTTCACGGGCAAGTTGGGCAACTTCAACCAACGCTTTAGTGCGTCCGGTATGCGATATCAGCACAATAACATCACCCTCGGTGCTATTTATACAGCTCATTTTCTGCATGACGATATCATCAAAACAGGAGACGGGTATATTAAAGCGGAAGAATTTATTTAACGCATCATGGGCAACCGATGAGGATGCACCTAAGCCAAAAAATGAAATTTTGTTAGCTTGTGTAAGTACATCTACAGCACGATTTATTAAGGACGTGTCTAGTGCATTTTTAGCAACATCTAAACAAGCCATCGTTGATTCAAATATTTTTGCCGTATACGCACTCGGCCCGTCATCTTCATCAACATTCCTATTTACATAGGGGGTCCCATGAGCAAGACTTTGTGCTAGGTGTAATTTAAAATCAGGAAAACCTTTTGTATCGAGTCGCCGACAAAAACGGTTTACGGTTGGTTCACTGACATCAGCCATTTTTGCAAGCGTTGCGATGCTTGAATGAATAGCAATTTGTGCTGATGCGATAATCACTTCAGCAACTTTTCGTTCTGATTTGCTAAAAGTATCTAAATTTTTTTGAATTAACTCTAAAGTATTCATATCAAACCACTGTGATTTATTATTTCTAAGTTAAACTCTGGTATTTCTAGGAAGTTGCTTTTGATAGTTAGATAACTGTTTCAAATCAGCTTTTTACTATCTTTGAGTGATATTATGTGCGCAATGAAAAATAGACTTGCAGACACCCTAAACTGAGCTTTATTATAAATAAGCGATGACAACATGTCATTTTATTACAGACTAAAGCTGTTTTAGATCAAATTTGACGTTATTTAATTACAGAAAATGCGAGTGCCGTCTGTAAAATTTATGTTTTACTTTTAATTATGATTGGAGAAAAAAATATGTTATCAGTTGTTGCTGATGTTGGCGGTACAAATATCCGACTTTCTGTCTGTGATCTAGAAACAGGTGAGTTAACTAAATTAAGGGAATTCGCTTGTGCAGAGTTTATAACGCTTGATGCGGCACTGGTGCAATATTTTTCAACATTACAAGGGGAAGTTAAGCATCTTTGTATTGGTATTGCCTGCCCCGTTGAAAATGATCACGTAGTGATGACTAATCTGAGTTGGGAGTTTTCTAAAAAATCATTGAAAGAAAAGCTTAAATTAGAGTCTTTATACGTCATTAATGATTACACAGCAATCTCTCTGGCCGTCCCTCAGCAATTCTCGCTCAAATGATCTTTGCTAAGATAAAACAGCTTTTTCAGCTGTTTTTCCATTTTATGCTCGTCAACCTGTGCTTTCCTTGGTTTTTCCTTTTTCAAACAGGCAAGGATCAAGCTAC
>NZ_JAHNZV010000052.1 GCF_022267535.1 Psychromonas antarctica | reverse complement strand
GAACAGACGGTTGTCGATTTTTTTACGCAAGTCATGCAAATGGATAACTTTACTTTGCGGCAAGAAGCCCTAGAATGAGGGATGGTTCACTTTTATTGGCTAAAAATGAACCCCGAAACTTGAGTTATAAGCTTAGCAAGGTATAATCTTTATCATTACATTAGAAATTTAAATGTGTATTAGTCAGAATACAGGCTAATACACTATTATGCTAAGAGGGTTATATGGAATTTATCTACAAAATTATTCAAGAAGATCCAAGCTATTTTGCTTGGGCTTTTGGTTTAGTAAATATCCTTTGGGTCGGCTTTGCATATTTTAATAAGCAAAGGCATGAAAAAGAGATGGTAGAACTATCAAACTCCTTAAAATTTGAGTCAGACCGTAAGCTTAAAATCTTTGAATTAAAAGTGAGAAAGTTCGAAAAATACGTTACAACTTTAGATTCTTTCGGTAAAAAACATCAAGTGGATCTTCCACAAAAGATGCAACCAATAATAGATAAATATTTATCTGAGTATCTAAATGCTACTGCCGTTGGTGATAAAGAAGAAGAAACAAACGCGATCACTTGGTTCTCTTCGGAAATTGGTGGGTTAATGAGTTTAGCTTCAGAAGATTATTCTATAATACAAGCCGAATCGAGCAAACTTAAACTTACTGCAACCGATGAAATGGTTGAAGCTTTTGATAAAATGGAGTTGTTAATAAAAAATGGCTTAGATGAATCAACAGAATTTATGGGAGGTTTTGTTCAAATGGTACTCTCTCAAAATTTTGAACCTGCAGAAAAATTCCAAGAAAATGCGAAAATTAGTGGTGAGAAAATTAAAGAGTCATCTAAAGCGCTTTTAAATTTAATGAGAGCGGAGTTAAATCAAACTACGGCATAATCGGGTAGCCGGAGGTACTTAGCCTCCACCCCCCACACCACCCTGCATGGAGCAAGGATCAGGTTTTTCATTGTTGCAAAATGAAAGCGCTAATACGCTTACACCCAAAGGAAGTATAAAATGATAACGGCATAAGTTGTACCAGTATTTAATCTGCTTATTAATCAGCAAGTTAAATTTATATCTTGGTGTTTATGGAGGATATATGTGGCAAAAAAGACAATAATAAAACAAGACAAGAGCGCTGAATGAGAGGCGGGTTATGGTGATAGATCTAATAAAGACCCAAATAAAAGTGAGTAAATAAACCATGTGTTACGCTTAAAAAGGAGTAGAGTGCCCATATTGCACAAAGTAAATATCTGGCTGATTAGAACTACTCGCTAATTTCACGTTGTTTTAACTTGATTTTTCCCGCTAAAAAAACTAAGAGTTCCTTTATGCATAAAGTAACAGATCCCCCATTTAATCCCTTACAGAATCATCTATTAGCGGCGCTTCCTGATAAGGTTCAACAGCGTCTATTTCCCTTTATTGAGTTAGAAAAGCTCGAGCTAGGCCAAGTTATATACGAAGCTGGTGATAAATTGGCTTATGTATATTTTCCTGTCGATGCCATTGTGTCTTTGCTCTATGTGATGGAAAATGGCGCGTCTGCCGAAATATCCGTAGTAGGCAACGAAGGGTTGATTGGTGTCGCCTTGTTTATGGGCGGCGAAAGCACTTCGAGTCGAGCCGTTGTACAAAGTGCCGGTCATGCTTATCGCCTAAAAGGCAGCAGGTTAATCGAAGAGTTTAATCGTCACGGTAAGCTGCTAAAATTGATGCTACTGTACACGCAATCCTTGCTCACTCAAATGGCACAAACTGCTGTATGTAATCGTCATCATTTAATTGAACAGCAATTATGTCGCTGGCTGTTATTGTCGTTGGATCGTTTACCAGATAGCCATATCACCATGACCCAAGAATTAATTGCTAACATGCTTGGTGTGCGCCGTGAAGGTGTAACCGAAGCTGCTGGAAAATTACAAACGCTCGGGGTGATTGATTATCACCGTGGCCATATCACAGTGCTAGACAGACTGAAACTCGAGTCCTTAAGCTGCGAATGCTATGCCGTCGTAAAGACAGAAACGGATCGTTTGCTGTCTTATGCCTTGTCGAACAATAAAGACTAATTTGTTATCACCGAAAATGAGCCTCAATTAGTTGGCAAACAGTCATAAACTGACTGTTTATTTAGCGCTTTTAGTATTTGTAATTTCTTTGAATAAGGACTCACGGTTCGATTGCCGAGCAATAACTATCCCCTAACAGAAATACTTTGCTAGAAACATAAACGCGTATCAAAAAGAAAATAATGGCTGATTAAAACCGCAAGGTGATAATCAGCTGTCATATTTCCTGCTGTAAAAATATTGTTAGACGTAACTATTTCTTGAACTTAGCCACTGTGTCATTGAAAGCAGACTTCATTGACTCCCATGTATCATCACTGGCAGCGGCTATTTCAGCAAGTTTGGTATTTCCCTCATCAAGCTTGCCTTCTAGGGCTTTGATCTGCTTATTTACCTCCAATTGTACGTCAACGCTGGCGCCTGATGCCTTTGCCTTAAGCTTGTCTAGTTCTGCTTGCCATTCGTCCAACTGGGCCTGTTTCTTCTGCTGATACAGCTCTTTTTTATTCATTATTTTCTCCTTTTATCGCTTTGCAAAAAGTGATAGGCACTTAACCATAAACGACACAAGTCAATGCCCTTTCCCACCTCCCTTTGATAGTCAGTGGTCTGACAGATCTTTATATGTCGTCGGTGTCCAATCGCATGAATGAGATGATGAAGGTGCAAACCATTATTTCTCGCATTTAGGGAATGAACTTTGATACAACCCAGCGCTGGGTTAACGCTGGGCTTTTTTATCCTATTGATGCTTGGTATGTTGTTTTTCTTCAAGCATAGGAGTTGGTTGAAGAACAACCGTTAAGATTGTTCCTCGCTCGCTCAATCATTCTTCACTAGGTTGGCGCCATCCAGTAACCGGTGAAGCCATAATGATTGTAAACGGCTAACTCGTTATCTCGGTTTAGCTCTTCGTTGGGGTGGTATTCTGGTGCTTCTTTTATCTGAAGGCACGTTAAGTTGATGGTAACTGAATTATCAAACCAATCCATCTCTTCAATCCATTCTGGCGAGATAAGTACTTTTTTCCCGCCAAACCAATTAGTAGTATCGACTATGAGGTAGCGAGCCGCCATTGTATCATCTTCAATTAGGAGCTCAGAAACATGACCAATATCACCGTCGATAGCATGGATATGATAGCCGATGATGGTTTTGCAGCTACGTAGGTTTGGATCATCGTTTTGATGTAGCTCGCGGTTGATTTCTTCATGTGCAAGCGCTGTGCTGTCTAATTCTTTTTGTGGGTCCTGACCCAAGCCTGAACTAAGCAAATATGGATGCATGCCATCGCCCCAAAAACCCGTACTGCCCCAGTAAAATGGATAGCCGTAATGTCCAAGGAGATCGATTTCGTGTTGGCGAGAAACGGGTTTGTCTGTGTCGATTTTTGGACTGTTTTCAACTTGTTCTTTGGTGATAGAGACAGGAAATACTTTTTTTAACCAGTTTGTTTTTAGTATCCCAATGGGGGAGATCAATACTTTGCGGTTCGATAGCCAACTACCAGTTTCAACAACGAAATAACGTACTACCCATTCCTTGTCATCAAATAAGAAATCAGTTACTTCCCCCACATTGCCATCTGTGGCGGCAATACTGTAATGATCTAAATCATACATGCTGCGTAACATAATAGATTGTCCTTTTATATTAATCGATGAATTTGTCAGTCTCCTTATTAAACTACGCCTCTTACCCCATGGCGTCAGTTCGCTGGCGAACAGACATTAATTTTCTTGATCCATTAGGATACAAAAGTAGGTTGGTAAGCTATGTCTTTCCTAACTACTATCAAGGTGACACTGCGCGCTGTTATCGATATGTATCTATCGCCATTGTGTTACTCATAAAATAACGGTTTAGGTGACTATGTTAAACACGTTTTCCTTTCTCTTTAGACTGCGTTACCCTTATTTATTATAAAACAGTCGCTCTCCAGTTCGAGATGAATTGTTGGCTTGGAACGTATGGCAAAAAACGCGGCAAGATTAGCGACGGTGCTGCGAATGAGTGGTTGAGTTCAAAATGGCTAAAAAGTTAGCAGGTCTATTGTAAACACTATAAGTTGCTGCACGCGGACTCGATACAGTTGTTGCTGCGTTAATGCAGCCCATTACAAAATGTATTTATAATTATAAGGTTAGATAGGTTTTTACGCTCGCTTGGGAGAAAGCGAGCTAACTGTCTATGACGAAGTATTAAATATTACAACTCGTTCGATAAGCATTTTCTAGCTCACTTCCTAAGGTGATTAATTAGTCACTGTGCTTACGCTAAGGATATATTTTATGCACTGTGATGGCACCGTATAAGTCAAATCAGTGCGTACTCTGCCGGATAGACTAAAGCGTGCCGTTGAAGCTTCGATCCGATGTAATTGGACGGCCAACAGCCTGGTCGCGCCACTACAAGTGAACTGAGGAATACGATGCTATCCAGAACAACTATACCAATGGCACTTTGCTGCTCGAAATCCCGACGCGTTATTACGCTGACCCTCCTCGCGATGCTAACACTATTTGGGCCATCCGCTATTGCAGGCGATGGGCCATGGCCCTCGTTTACAGCGACGACGCTTAGCGGAGAAAAAGTCCACAGTGACAAGCTGCTAGGTCAACCGACACTGCTCATACTGACACCATCTCGTAATGCCGCAGAATCCACTCGAGAGTGGGTTAACGCATTGCGCTCAAAAATAAATCAAAGTAAATATCTGGTTCGCGATGTGCTAGCCGTCGATTTACCGTTCTTTATGTCGGAAGAAGACGCCATTGGTCTAGCCAAGAAGAAAGTGTTGACGCGCTACCACGATCAAACCTGGATTCTGAACTCCCATGTCATGGAAGATGCGTTAGGTGTAGCGTCCGATAGCGACAAAGCAGTCATTGTTGTTCTAGATAAGAACGGTAACCTGATATCACAGGTTCACGGTATGGTGACGACGGCGCGAATGAGTGAGATTATCAATGTTTTACAGAACCTTTCTACCGACCAATGACGTACTGGCACCTCGTTAATTGGGAGAAAACGAGCGTTGTGATGTGATGGACGCCCTCGCCAATGGCGTTATGTTAGCCATAATTAGATTAGATCGTTTAATGAAAGGAGCATCACATGAACATTAAAATGGTTGGTATTAATTTAGCTAAGCATTATTTTCAAGTTTTTGTTTTAACTTATAAAAATGAGATCCATTCCAATAAAAAAGCCACAAGAGCACGTCTATTAGATGTAGTTCACTAATTTTCAGAAGATACGCTGATTGCTATGGAGGCATGCGGCACATCGAATTACTGGACCCATACTTTTGCTAAAATGGGTGTAACTACTCAGCAGGGGTAAATATATTTGGCAGTATGCCATTTAATAACAGTGATAAAGCAGTGGATCCGCTCACCCCCTGCTTTTTACAGCTAGATAGATAACTTCTCAGACCAAAAAACATTTCTGCACCATATTCACTTCTGAAGCAGCCTGATATTTTTTGCTGAACTTTTGCCATCCTCAAGTCATTTTCGCCTTGATTATTGGTGAAGGGAACCGCTTTATCAACCATAAATCGAAGCACATCATCTTCATAGTTTTGCAATCGTTCAAGCAAATTCCGTGATTTGGTTTTCTTTGGCCTGCCGCGCTTACCTTTTTCAGGTATCGGTGGAGGACTTTCTTTTTCTCCTTCTTTTAAAATAGATTGATAGTGACTAATGTAGTTGGCTTGTTTCTCTTTGCTGATAACACCACCTTCATCGAGTACTGATTGACTAAGGTTGATTAAAAAGAAGCGCATTGTTTCAGCCCACACTTGACCATCTTGTTCATTGGACCTTGTTAATTCGCGTAAATGATGCGCATTGCATAATGAGTGTAGGCAGTCATAACGATAATAAGGCTTCCAATGGTCGTGACACATAACGCCATTAAAATGAGGTAGAATGCCGATGTGATCCATTGCATCATGTCCGCGTTTTTCATGTGCCGCTAGATAAGTCCATTCTAGTGATGAAGCGTTATGCAACCACTGCCGCTTTCCATTGATGTTAATACCCGTTTCATCAGTGTGAAGCACTTTCTCTTTTTTCAAATTCGCTTTGATTATTTCAAGTACATTGAGATTTTCAAGCTTGTCGTAGGCGCTATTAATGAAGTTGTAAAGACTGCCACTACTCAGCGGAATATCTAATTGGTCGGTAAAGTATTCACGGATGCGATCATAAGGCAGTAATTGATATTGAGAAAGATAAACGGCATGTGCTTTCAATCCATTACCATATTGAATACGGCTGTTAACACCCTCTGGGAAGGATGCTACAAAACGCTTTCCAAATTCATTTTCAAGTATTTGAGCCTGATATTCGGTGACAACTCGCTTGAATTCGATATCGATAATTTGACGTGTTTCATAACCCGTATCTTTGTAATGCCCTTTTGGCAAAAGCGTTTTATCGACCAATAACTCATGTGTGACATCCGGATTATCATCAAGTGGCAGTGTTGATCCTTTATGACCTTTTTGTCCGCCGCTATTATTTGAACTGTTATTTTTAGATGACTTTTCTCTGTTGGGATCACTTGATGGAGGCTTGCTACTATTACTGCTATTGAGTCCAAGGCGTTGGCAGAGCAAACTAACGATAAGAAGTAACAAATCGAACGTAGTACGCATAGAGGCCGATAATGTTTTATCGGCCTCTATTTGTTGTTTTATCTTTTCAACACTACTTTCAATATCGATACCGCTTACTTTCATCCAGTCTAATTTCGCCTGTTGGGATAGTGTGTTTAGACTAACGGCTAAAAAAGATTAAGCAAGTTGATCCTTTTTGATCTGCGATAAACTAGCAAAAGTGTGATTTAGGTGCTGAGTAGTTACAAATTTTGTTCATTATATTTAGCTAAGATTAAATCGACCGTTTCATCTATATGGGAAAACGCATATTGCCAACCCTTTAACGAAGCGGCTTTAAATGCTTTGACGGTGTTTATATCTTGTGCAATTAACGCTTCACTTGTATATAAAAAATCACTGTACATATCAAAACCATAATCTTTAGGCTCAAAAACATTATATGCCACCCCCATTTTGCTTAACTCGTAGGGGGCTTTGGAGATATAAGCGCTGATCAGATCGGTTTTTTTATTGACCAAATCATTAATATTATGCGAGTGGGGTATTAAATTTATATCTTCTAACTGTATATGGTTTGCATTCAACATCGCTTTTAATGAGGCTTGATTAATATCATTGCTTGTGGCCATTATTTTTTTACCGACAAACTCATTGATGGTATTGATTTTTGATGCTTTAGTGCTGAGTAGGACAATTGGACTGGATTGAAAAAGTGCATACAAAATAACAATTTTTTTGTTTTGAGCCATTTCAGCTATTAATTTCTCGTAACCAACGGCAAAATCAATTTCTCGATCGTTAATTTGTTGTACAACATCTTCCCTAACTTGATAAGATTTGATAGTAACGTCTAATCCAACGTCATTATAAAAACCTTTTTCTTTGGCAATATAATAACCGGCAAATTGAAATTGCTCTAACCAAGAGGGTTGAAGCGTTACCGTTTTTAGTTCACCTGCACATAATTGATGACTCAATAAAGCAAAAAGGCACAAAAAAATTCTTAGACTTTTAGGCAAAAGAAATCCTTTTATTAACGAATCTGAAATCCCCCTTCGTCAGTGCCCCTATCATTTTCTTATACTACTAATATGATAGCCCTGACTAGGTGAATTTATTGATACGACAGTACAAATAATTATCAGTCGGTCTATATTACAATAGATGAAAGCATTTAGTTTAAGCTTTATTGACTTTTTTTTACCCCTCTATCACAATGTCAGTAACAAACAGGTCAGAATTAAACATACATACCACGCAAATCGCAGCCTAAGCATTCAAGGCAGGTATTAACCCCTGCAGCAAAAAAGAGCCAGCCGCCAACTGTTCTGGAATAAAAATGCCCTGCCATTATTGTACAGACCATCTTTTTATAAGCTTCGCTACCAATTTCAATAGCCCGCCTAACCATGTGCAAATTTTGCTCATGACTTATACCCGAAACCATTTTAACCATAACGTTTATTTATTCTCTTTTGCGCGCGTTAAGCAGGGTTTAGCGAGAATTTTAAAATTGATCTGCACCCTATGCTTTCAGACAAATAAGGCTCGTTTTTCCTTCTCATTGTGAGTCGGATTCACTTCACTCTTTATTTTTTACTTCATATAACAAGCCGTCTTTGTTAGCCTGCGTTATCTATTAAATGTTCTACACAAGCGCGAAGGGAATTATATTGACTGACATACGTAAATACACGCTTGCAGGCTGCTTAGCCATTTTAATATGGAGCACAACGGTAGGATTTGTACGTAATGTAGCAGAGCAATTAGGCGCCATTGGTGGGGCTGCAATGATTTATTCAGTGAGTTCTTTATTTCTTTTGATCTTCATTGGTACGCCTCGATTTAAAGACTTATCATTAAAATACCTTCTGATCGGTGGGGCGCTGTTTGTCAGCTATGAAATTTGCTTATCGCTTGCGTTGGGAATGGCTAATAACCGAATTCAAGCGGTCGAAATGGGTGTAATTAACTATTTATGGCCCTCTTTAGTGGTCTTGCTCGCCGTGTTTACCAGTAAAAAGTCCGTTGATAAACGACTTTATCCGGCGATAGCTCTATCGTTTTTCGGTGTCGCTTGGACGGTGAGTGGTGATGGAGGAATTTCGATTAGTCAATTGGCAGAAAATATAGCGACAAACCCAGTAAGTTATTCAATGGCATTGATGGGAGCTTTTATTTGGGCGTTTTACTGCAATATCACCAAACGATTGGCGAACGGAAAGAATGCCATTACCTGGTTCTTTATAGCAACCGCCATAACTTTGTGGATCACCTATTTTATGAGTAATGAACCGGCCATCGTTTTCACATCAGGCGCGGCGATTGACTTATTAATAACGGGCGTTGCTATGGGGAGCGGATATGCATTATGGAATATAGGTATTATTGGCGGCAATATGATGCTGTTGGCAACCCTGTCATATTTCACGCCTTTATTATCTACTTTCTTTTCAGCATTGATTTTGGATATTGAACTCACCGCAACGTTTTGGCAAGGCGTGATAATGGTCACTATTGCATCCTTACTTTGTTGGTGGTTTACCCGAGAAAAACCGTCTGCAACTATAGATATGGCCCCGTATATCAAGGTTGAATAAAAGAAGGCGTCTAGCTAATTCCCTGTAAAACAGCTCAGGTGAAATATTCAATTACAGTTCAGTCTTAAGGTAAATAATTTATCTCCTTTTGCGACTTATAAATTTACATACCATTTTAATTCTTAATTTTTGAGCCAAGGTCTTTTAGCTGTTTACTAAGAATTAAACATTAAAGACCTGGCCCGAATGGCTCTATTATCAATCCACTCTTTAATCAATTTTGTTACTTGATTTTACTTTTAGAGACGCAATAGAAATGATAACAACAATACCGATACTCACAAACAATCCCATACGATGCGTTGGATTAAATGACACCCCAATTAGAGTTAGGATTATAAGAAAAATGCCCAAATATGAACTATATGGGGCAAACAGCATTCCAAATTTTTTCCCTGCGGTGGCGCTGTTAATAGAATAATTTTTCCGATTCTTTATTTGCGATGCTAAAATAATAATCCAATTACCAATCAATAATACACCTGCAGAAGTGGCCAAATATTCGTAAATAGTACTTGGTAATACAATGGATAATATAATGGTTATAAATAGACCACTGGTGCCTATTAAAAGTGCGATGACGTTTACGCCTCTTTTATCTTTTTTCAATACGATTTTTGGTGCTTCATGATCCTTTGCAAGGGATAACAATACATTTGTTATCGCAAAAAGAGCCCCCACAAAAGTAGAAAATGCGGCGCTGATAATAATCACATTAAAAATAGAACCTAAATAAGGCAAGTGAAATTCGGAAAGTGCTGTAATAAACGGACTCTGACTAACCTGGATCTGATCCCAATATACCATTTTCAAAATCATCGCAATGGAGGCAACATATAAGAAGGTCAAAGCCAGCATAAGTGAATTAATCGCTTTCGTTAAAGATTCGCTTTTCTTTAATTCTTTAGCAGCGGCACCTACTACGGCTACACCAGCGAATGGGAAAAGAGCAAAAATCATAGAAGACCAAAGTCCTGTTATGCCTTGTGGAAACCAATTAAGAGCTGACAACGAGATTACCGATGCCCCAGCAGCGGCTTCCTGATGAGATGCATAGCCAAAAATGAATAACAGACCAAAAATGAGAAATGAAACAAGAGCCGCAATTTTTACAATGGCAAAGAATGATTCTATTTTTCCAAAATCTTTTACTCCTAGCAAATTAATCCCGAGTCCTAAGCAGGAGTAGATAACAGAGAATATCCATAACTGGATCTCTGGAAACCAATAGCGTGAAAAAACAGATAAAGCAGTGACTTCACTCGACATAATCAGTACCCCTGCAATCCAAAACATCCAGCCACTAATAAATCCAACATTGTCTCCAAAGGCTTGTCGAGCATAATCCCTAAAGGATCCAATTTCTGGATCGTTTATTTTCATTTCAGCCAGTGAATTAAAGGCAATATAGGCGATAAGTCCAGCAATTAAAAAGGCAATAATGGCCGAGGGTCCTGTTAATTTAATTGCCACACTGATTCCTAAAAAAAATCCGGCCCCCACGATAGATCCAATTCCAATAAGAGTTAATTGCCACCAAGTTATGCCAATCTCGCCTGTTTGCTTCTTTTCCTTTTTTTTATGATGCTCTGCTATCTGTAAAACTATCTTTTCATCATGCATCCTATTATTTCCGCCCTTTCGTCGTAAATGTAAAAAAAAATTGATCTAACGCCATGCACGACGTTAAACATAAATCGCATATTTGAGTTGCAATAGCCTATTTTAAGGCGATATTGGCAAGCACTCGTAATCCATAGGCTAATGTTTTACGACTGAATCGACCTGATAATATCTACATCTCTCTTACCCAAACCTTGTTCAGATTAAATCCTTCGGTTAACTAAGCCATCTCTGTTTTAATAGCAATCCCGTTAACTAGATAAAGTATTTAGGCGTAGTAAAAATGGATAAAAGCAAGGAATTGCTTGCACTAACTAGTTGCTCTAACTATAAAATCAATAACAAGAACGCAAATCTTATTTGCGTTTAACCAGCATTCGTTTTAGTAAGCATAAGTGAATAGATAATTATCGAATTTGGTATAACCGACCGACACGCTTTTAATGTTTACAAATCAATTATCCTCTTCGACTTAGAAACTTACAAATAGAGCCACAATTTGGAGTATCCTTCATAGAATGCCTGTCTCTCATTCATAAGCAAGGGCCGACGGTGATCATTGTAATTACTAGAGGAAGTGGAAACACGACGCAATCGAATTGCTGTATTAAAGAGATGACGCGATCCCAAGAAATAAATTACTCAATAAAGAGGAAGTGTTTATGCTAGTAACTTTTTCCAGCCCCGCCTACGCAAACATAACGATGTTTGGCGACGTGGCGGTCCGTCTGCTTAAAATGATGGATCACAGCGGTACGGTGCCCAGCGCCCTCAATGCAGAAAACGTCCAAGCAGCTCTGATGCGTCTTGAGGCAACTATCGACCAGTCACCAGAGCAAGACGCATCGATAAAAGATAAGGACGATGAAAACGACGAACCTGCCATAAGTCTGTCGCTTCGCGCCCAGCCTTTAATTGAATTGCTCAGGGCTGCGGCCAAAGAAAAATGCCATGTGATGTGGAACAGCAATAAATAATCCCGCAGGAACATGCCGCCGTTAATTGAACCTCGGGCAGTGATTTGAAGTCACGCTGTCCGAACTAAATGAAATGCTATCCTGCCGTTAATAAAGATGATTCTATTACTGCATCTCCTGATTTTCGAGCCAGCCATTAAACACAGGCTCCATCAGAGATGCCAATTCCCCTCCGCATGCAACCATATAAAGCTAATATGTATCTTATCGATAACAACTGCCCCCTTAAATACAGCAATTACTTTGCCCGCGCACTTCACTACTTACAGGTTTCAATGTCGATTTTGGAGGATTGTTTTATCTGCTGGTAATATCAGTCCGCTTACAATCCTAGTCAAACCAATTAGGGTTAAGAACGGAATAATTTATCCAATCTTATAGGCAAGCAGTATCAGCGAAATAAAGGGGGATATAAAGATCAGGGAGCTGATCCACTCAGTATTGTCTGTGCCCTAAAACGCTGATAACCAGAGCATAAAAATGATACCCATCTCAAATAATTTGACGTAACTGACTGCCAACTAACCTTATATATATTTTGCTCTCAGATAGCGCCTTCATAAGTAGAAAGAACAACAGCAACGCTTATAAGATTTAACTCCTTGATTATATTGTAGTAATATAATGGACAAGGCATGGACAGGGGGCGTTTTATAAATTGAAGTTATTTGATAGAAAAATTAAGGTAACTACTCAGCAGGGGTAAATATATTTGGCAGTATGCCATTTAATAACAGTGATAAAGCAGTGGATCCGCTCACCCCCTGCTTTTTACAGCTAGATAGATAACTTCTCAGACCAAAAAACATTTCTGCACCATATTCACTTCTGAAGCAGCCTGATATTTTTTGCTGAACTTTTGCCATCCTCAAGTCATTTTCGCCTTGATTATTGGTGAAGGGAACCGCTTTATCAACCATAAATCGAAGCACATCATCTTCATAGTTTTGCAATCGTTCAAGCAAATTCCGTGATTTGGTTTTCTTTGGCCTGCCGCGCTTACCTTTTTCAGGTATCGGTGGAGGACTTTCTTTTTCTCCTTCTTTTAAAATAGATTGATAGTGACTAATGTAGTTGGCTTGTTTCTCTTTGCTGATAACACCACCTTCATCGAGTACTGATTGACTAAGGTTGATTAAAAAGAAGCGCATTGTTTCAGCCCACACTTGACCATCTTGTTCATTGGACCTTGTTAATTCGCGTAAATGATGCGCATTGCATAATGAGTGTAGGCAGTCATAACGATAATAAGGCTTCCAATGGTCGTGACACATAACGCCATTAAAATGAGGTAGAATGCCGATGTGATCCATTGCATCATGTCCGCGTTTTTCATGTGCCGCTAGATAAGTCCATTCTAGTGATGAAGCGTTATGCAACCACTGCCGCTTTCCATTGATGTTAATACCCGTTTCATCAGTGTGAAGCACTTTCTCTTTTTTCAAATTCGCTTTGATTATTTCAAGTACATTGAGATTTTCAAGCTTGTCGTAGGCGCTATTAATGAAGTTGTAAAGACTGCCACTACTCAGCGGAATATCTAATTGGTCGGTAAAGTATTCACGGATGCGATCATAAGGCAGTAATTGATATTGAGAAAGATAAACGGCATGTGCTTTCAATCCATTACCATATTGAATACGGCTGTTAACACCCTCTGGGAAGGATGCTACAAAACGCTTTCCAAATTCATTTTCAAGTATTTGAGCCTGATATTCGGTGACAACTCGCTTGAATTCGATATCGATAATTTGACGTGTTTCATAACCCGTATCTTTGTAATGCCCTTTTGGCAAAAGCGTTTTATCGACCAATAACTCATGTGTGACATCCGGATTATCATCAAGTGGCAGTGTTGATCCTTTATGACCTTTTTGTCCGCCGCTATTATTTGAACTGTTATTTTTAGATGACTTTTCTCTGTTGGGATCACTTGATGGAGGCTTGCTACTATTACTGCTATTGAGTCCAAGGCGTTGGCAGAGCAAACTAACGATAAGAAGTAACAAATCGAACGTAGTACGCATAGAGGCCGATAATGTTTTATCGGCCTCTATTTGTTGTTTTATCTTTTCAACACTACTTTCAATATCGATACCGCTTACTTTCATCCAGTCTAATTTCGCCTGTTGGGATAGTGTGTTTAGACTAACGGCTAAAAAAGATTAAGCAAGTTGATCCTTTTTGATCTGCGATAAACTAGCAAAAGTGTGATTTAGGTGCTGAGTAGTTACAAATGGGTTTTAAAATAAAACTTATTCCAGCTCAACACGTTAAGCCATTTGTTGGACATCAAAAAATGATGCTAATGATGCCCGCGCAATATGTGAAGCTACATCTCGCCCAAGTATTCATAGCGTTCCAACAAAAACTGTCGAGCTTCAAGATATTAAATCCATAAGATGCACAAGACAATGAAGAGTCGAGCAACACCTTGCCGCTGCTAATCAATTAAAAGGCTTAGCCAGTGAGTAAATTGGAACATACTAAAATCCGTAAATCCTAACCCTCCTGCTTTAGTAGATGGTTGTTGAGTTTATCAATTAAGTATGATTAATTTTAGCTATTTAATCCGGTTAAATTTTCAGTACCTTACTGGAGGATAATTCTTCATAAATTTGTGTGTGTGTCAGCGCACCGACAACGACTTCATTTGACGATACCGTATATCCATCTAATCGGTTTTGCTTACGAAATTCAATGTCTTCAGTACTTCATAGACAACTTCCGTTAGGCAAACCGATTTGTATAGCGTTGACCAAAAGGACGAGGCGATTCGCAAAACAAAAATAGCTTTAGACCAATCTGGATGAGCACATTGATGCCATGGAAGCAGATATTGATAAAAGCAGGAATAAAATGGATAAGAACACCGGTGAAAAAGCGAAAAATAGCCTCAAGGTATTACGCAAACAGCGAAATCAAGTAGCCGAATGGTATGGCAACATGAAAAGTAGTAGTGAAAAAACGAGGAGGCATGTAAAAAAAGGATTTTCAGATGCCTATAAGGAACTCAATGGTAGTTGGGAAAAATCCGAAATTGAATTTGGCTCCAGCAAGTAGTGTTGTCTACCAACGTAAAATGACTAATGAACGGTTGTCACGGTTTTTCTAAACACCTAAGGCAACAAAAACAGCGCTAACCTAGCCGTCAACATTTGAGGCGTTAGCATTATTAATCTTAATTATTAATCTTAATTATTAATCTTAATTATTAATTACGGAGTATTCAAATGTTAGAAGCAATTTATGGAGTTGAATTTACATCAAATCAAATGGCACCAGGATATGGAATTGTTATTTTAGAAAAAGGTCGTATTTTAGGTGGTGATACCGCGTTTGTATATGTAGGTAACTATGAAATTATAAAGGATCAGATTCACGCTACAATCATGTGTACAAATGATAATGAAGTGCTCCCATCTGCATTTGGTCAGTTAAAAGAGTTTAACCTTAAATTACAAGGTGAGCCAAATAATACAGAGCTTGTCCTTAAGGGCCACATGATTGAACATCCCGAATTATCTGTAGGTCTCAAATTAACTCATAGGGCTGAACTGCCATAGAGCCAGCCAGATGGGTGCCACACAGGTACCCTCTCACACGCTTTACTAACTGGACCACCGATATCGAGGACAGAAACTTACGTGGGAGAATAACAGCTTCTGATAAGTTTTGTCACAATTGAAACAGACTAAAGTCTGGATACGGGTTAAAGACCCGTATCCGGATTTATGGACTAAGTATGATTAATTTTAGCTATTGAATCCGGTTAAATTTTCAGTACTTTACTGGAAGATAATTATTCATAAATCTTTGTGTGTGTCAGCGTACCGACAACGACTTAATTTGACGATATCGTCTAACCATCTAATTGGTTTTGCTTACGAAATTCAATGCTTTGAGTACTTCATAGACAACTTCTGTTAGGCAAACTGATTTATTTTCACGAAGACGATTCAATTATTTTCCAGATCCTATTATCGAAAGGTGTCTAATATGTTACTAAAAGGTAAAGTTGCGCAGGTAACAAGTGCCGCCCCAGGAATAGGCCGAATACGTTTAACAAAAGATGAAGTTGCGCAGGTAACAAGTGCCGCCCCAGGAATAGGCCGAATACGTTTAACAAAAGATGAAGTTGCGCAGGTAACAAGTGCCGCCCCAGGAATAGGCCGAATACGTTTAACAAAAGATGAAGTTGATATTGACATCATCGATTTAAACGAAGATAAAATGTTCGTAGTTTCTCATGAATTAGCAGCGGCGCAGGAATACGCCAACACTGGCATTACGGTAAATGCCTATTGTCCAGGTGTAGTTGAGGCGTATATGTGGACCAAAATTGATAAACATTTCTCAGGAATGACTGGCGCAGCTGAAAGTGATACCTATAAAAAGTATGTAGATAGAATGACTCTTGACCGTGCACAAACATCTGAGGGTGTTGTCAACTTTGTATCTTACTTATCGTGTCCAGATTTTGAAGGATTCTCGTATTATTTTCTTCAACGGTGGCTTGGTAATACATTGAACCTAAGCCCACCAATTTCATACTGTATTACAACAAATTAATAATTCATAAGCTCACAGACGTTAGCACTGTTATTTCGCCAGTCTGATAGTGTTTCCTAACCCGTTACCGTTGCATTGAATAATCTATGGGTTATAGCAAACGTCTTTTCCCTCCAACTCTGACATGACTAATGAAATGGTGATCCGCTTAGATATTTATTACAGGATCAGCCTAACGCACCTAATTTTAAAAATTATTACAATGAAAGGATACTTGTCATGCAAAATAACCATGACCAATCTAAAGCTTCTGAGACAAATAATGCCGCAGATGACAAACCGGATCCAAAGAACGACTTACAATCGATGCCTCTAGCTGACTTAGAAAAAAAACTAGATTCATCACCGGATGGTCTCCAACAGGCAGAAGCAAAAAAAAGACTGGAGCAATATGGGCCGAATGAGCTAAAAGAAAAAAAGACTAATGCTTTTCTTAAATTCCTTTCGTATTTCTGGGGGCCGATCCCATGGATGATAGAAATTGCGGTCATCCTATCCGCTGTTGCTCAGCATTGGCCTGATTTTTTTATTATCCTCGTTCTACTGCTAGCTAATTCCGTGGTTGGGTTCTGGGAAGAACACCAAGCCGGAAATGCCATTGCCGCACTAAAAGATAAACTAGCTACTAATGCCCATGTGAAACGTGATGGGAAATGGACCACCCCCGCTGCACGAGAGTTGGTGCCTGGTGACGTTATTCGTCTGCGACTTGGCGATATTGTGCCTGCAGATGCGCGTCTGCTCGATGAATCATCGGTGGAAGTAGATCAATCAGCACTGACTGGTGAGTCACTTCCCGTATCACGCAAACAGGGTGAACCGGTATTTTCGGGTTCAATCATAAGGAAAGGTGAAACCGATGCACTGGTCTACGGCACCGGCGCAAATACTTTCTTTGGGAAAACGGCTGAACTAATGAAAGAAGAGAAGACTACCAGTCATTTCCAGCGTGCTGTACTGAAGATAGGCAACTATCTGATTATTCTGGCGATCGTGTTGGTTGCTGTGATTGTTGCAGTTTCTATCTTCCGTGGCGACCCAATCCTAACCACATTGCAGTTCGCCTTAGTATTAACCGTTGCAGCAATTCCGGTCGCTATGCCGACCGTGTTGTCTGTAACCATGGCGGTTGGCGCAAAGTTACTCGCCAGAAAAGAGGCCATTGTGACTCGGCTGGCGGCTATAGAAGAACTTGCGGGTGTTGATATTCTGTGCTCTGACAAAACCGGTACACTGACCCAAAACGATCTTACACTTGGTGAACCGTTCTGCGTAAATGATGTCCCAGCTGACCAGTTGATTCTTTGTGCTGCGCTTGCCTCGCGCGCCGAAGACGAAGACACTATTGATAAAGCCGTACTTGAGGGTCTGGGGAAAGGTAAAAAAATAACTGATTGGCAAATACTCCATTTTCAGCCGTTTGACCCGGTACATAAACGTACTGAAGCTACCGTAAAGAATAGCGATGGAGAGGAATTTAAGACAACTAAGGGCGCTCCGCAGGTAATTTTGGAGTTGTCGGCTAATGCGAAGGAAATCAAGGAAGAAGTTGAAAAAGCCATTAATGAATTTGCATCACGTGGTTTTCGTTCGCTGGGCGTTGCACGGACCGATGCAAATGATGCTTGGGAATTCCTCGGCATCTTACCCATGTTCGATCCACCGCGAGAAGAGGCTAAATCGACCATTGCCACTGCAATAGAAATGGGCGTTCACGTTAAAATGGTGACGGGTGATCAAGTTGCTATCGCCAAAGAAACTGCCGAAAAATTGGGAATGGGCGCCAATATTCTCGATGCTAGCGGTTTTAAAGATTCAAAACAACACGAGACAGATGAATTTGCAGAAGCGATCGAAAATGCAGACGGGTTTGCCCAAGTATTCCCCGAGCACAAATACCACATTGTGGATGTGTTGCAGCAACGGGGTCACATTGTTGGCATGACTGGTGATGGCGTAAATGATGCGCCTGCTTTGAAAAAGTCTGACTGTGGTATTGCCGTATCTAATTCAACTGATGCAGCACGCGCAGCAGCGTCGATCGTACTTATGACACCTGGCCTTTCAGTGATCGTCGACGCTATTAAAGAGAGTCGAAAAATATTCCAGCGGATGAATAGTTATGCTATTTACCGGATCGCCGAGACACTGCGTGTGCTGTTGTTCATGACGCTGGCGATTCTAGTATTTGATTTTTATCCATTAACCGCGGTAATGATTGTGATGCTAGCGCTACTCAACGATGGTGCAATCCTGTCCATTGCTTACGATAACGTCCACTACCAGAAAAAGCCCGAGGTATGGGATATGCGTATGGTTATTGGGGTGGCTACAGTGCTTGGGATACTTGGTCCGATTGCAGCCTTTGGACTCTTTTATCTTGGCGACAGTGTCTTTCAACTTGATCGACCACATCTTCAGACGCTGATGTACCTAATGTTATCTGTTGCAGGACATCTGACTATCTTTCTGACAAGGACACGCGGACCGTTCTGGTCTATCCGTCCAGCAAGAATTCTTTTAGGCGCGGTATTTGGTACACAGATTGTAGCGACATTGATTGCTGTGTTTGGCGTGTTCATGACGCCACTTGGCTGGGGCTGGGCACTATTTGTCTGGGGCTATGCACTTATTTGGTTCCTTGTGACTGATCGTGTGAAACTGTTGGCCTATCACATATTAGACCCAACAACCGCATCTGATAAATAACGTTAGTTTCTTGGGTCCATTGATACCGATATAAAAAGTAGGGGAATGCGTCTAGTTAGACGCACTTTTAGATATAAAAATATCATGGCAACTACTCGAATTGCCACCCTTTTAACGGTTTTAATAGGTAATCAATGAAGCCCTAGAAATAATAATAATTTTGCTACAACTAAAATAGTCCGACAAAGCCTTGATAAATTTTTTGACTATACATTGCCCAAATTGGTCACGTTTTATATTACGAATAATAACAACGTTAGATCTTTATTTCTATCTTAAATTATGATTCTTATGCTTCAAGTATCCCCCAGTGTCAGAATAGTTGCAATGATGACTTAATTAAGTTCTCATAATTATCTAAGAGGTTAACTAAGCAACATATGACAAATTATCCAGAAGAATTAAAACAGAAAGTTATTAACGATATGAGC
>NZ_JAHNZV010000051.1 GCF_022267535.1 Psychromonas antarctica | reverse complement strand
ATTTCAATGAACAATAACTTGTTGATGAACAAGCAGGGCAAATAAATCCATTTGGCCATTTCCATTTAAAAAGAGCATTTATACACTGAGCTTCTGTACCGTAATTCTTGAATAAATCAGGCAAACTGTATCCATGCTGGTGTTGAACTTTATTTTTACTCATGTTCACACTCCTAATTTGAGTATGTTATGAGTATAGTTTACTTTTCATCCAATATTGGCTGAGTAATGTGGGTAATCAGGTAGATTTATGCGTAGAGCTGATGATTATCGAAGCACCGTGAAAATTGAGCTTCAAAAAACATATGAGTATTTACAATGTAAAAGAAAATTTCAGTCAGAGTACCCTTTTGCCAATAAAGATGACTGGGCGATGTTAAAGGAGGACGAATCAATTGTAATCCGAATACTTGTTTTTTTCATGCTTATAGGCATATTAATATTTATGCCCTTCGCTCTATTATTCGATTACAAAAATCACTTAAAATTAAAACGCGAGCTGAAAAGAACCGTGATTGAATATAAATCAAGGTATCTAAATGGTGAACATTATTCATAACGCGATGCTTAATCTATTCTGCAATATATTATTAAAGTTACAGCTCACATAATAAAAATTATTTTTCTGTAAATCACAGCCTATTTCCCAGTATTTTTAATACTAAAACATAGAATATTGAAATTCCATTTTAGCGGTGACTTTCTCACAAAGTAGTACCACTTGTAGTACCGGTTCAACTCCCCATTTAATAGTGACCTTATAATACAACAAGTTACAAGCCAAAGTTGACCTCCCCCATCCCACACCTATGAAGAAAGACGTCTCAGGACGTCTTTTTTTATGCCTGAAATATATCAAAATCAATGACTTAGCATCTACTGACGTCTATGGATTTCTCCCACTCGCTACGCATAATGGTATTCCATAGGGTATTCCAAATAAATAATCCTATAAATTGGAATACTATTCTTAGCTATTTGTAGGTAACTCATGGCAATAAAAGTAATTCCGCTAACGGATAAGAAAATTAACTCCGCAAATATTCAAGATAAAGATTATGTCTTATTAGCCAAAAATAGCTAAATTTGCATTATTAGCTATAAACGGCTAAATTGGCATTATTAGCCATAAACGGCTAAATCTATATTATTAGCCATAAACGGCTAAATTGGTATTGGCATGCAGAAAGGAGTTTTAATGTGGAGCATCCCTGTAAACCTATCGCAGTGATCAGCGGTGATATTGTCAACTCAACTAAGCTAACCTCTGATCAGTTTGAACAACTACTTAAACGAATCAAAGATATTCAGAAATGGATCACCGATGGAAATACATCAAATGCACACAGTATTGAGCGTGGAGATGAGTTTCAGTCGCTGGTGCATGATATTGAAAACTCTCTGAGATACACCATCATTTATCGGATTGGCATTAAAGCCCTTGGCAATGAGTTTGATAGTCGTATTAGCTTTGCGATTGCATCTAATGCAGACCTGCGTGAGTCGGTCTCTGAATCGATGGGGGAAGCATTTATTCTTTCTGGCCGTGGACTAAAAGCCTTGAAAAGTGAGCGGTTGTTTTTTAACTCTGACCGCCTCGAACTCACTGAACACTTTGAGTTACTATTTAAGTACCTAGATAGACAACTAACTGAATTAACCTCGCGCCAATGCGAAGTTATGCTTCCGATGCTTAAAACAAATGAAGATTTGTCGATTAATGAGTTAGCAGAAAAGTTCGATGTCGCAGCCCCCACCGTCAGCAAGTCACTTAAAGCGTCAGGTTGGCCGCTAATCAGTGAACTAAATTGGCGATTCATAAATAAAGTAGCAGGACTCAAGTATGTTTGATTTTTTTGGCGTTCTAATACAGTTCTTGCTGGTGCACGTTATCTGTGATTTTTACCTCCAATCAAACCGATGGGTAGAAGCAAAGAAAGCGAACACTTACCGTTCACCAGAGCTTTACCTCCACTCGCTACTACACGGCGTTGCGTTATCAGTTCCTGTTATAGCGTTAGGCATTGATTGGCGATCTGCTGCTTGCTTAGTAGCGATAGTAGCGGTAAGTCATTTTGTTATCGACCTGTGGAAAGTAACAACAGCGAAAGATGATAATGTTTCCCACTTTATTATCGGCCAGACTTTGCATGTAACAGTACTAGTTGCTATTGCGTTTCACGTGGCAGATGGTGTGACGTTTGATGCAGTCCTACAGCATGAGAAGTTCTCGGATTGCGTTATGGTGGTATTTGGTTACTTAACCTCAATTCTGGATAAGCTAAACGATACAGTACCGTTATTTACGCGTATTTCTGCGTTAAATCATCTGCCAATAACCAGTTATTGCTGCGATGATTCGCCTTGAACTACGCAAAACTAACAGCACTGTATAATATGTTTTTTAACTTGTTGATATTTAATCTGATTTCGCTTCCATTATCCAGAACTGAGGTTACTTATTAATTCTCAAACCAACTTCGATTTTGATTGCTAGCATTTTAAGAAAGTATCCAATATCAGGTACAGAAAATAATACTAGTGTTAATGGTCTTGTCGCTGGAGGTGAGTTGATCGGTTATTTAGAGCGAGTGTTAATACTGACCTTCACGCTTATGGGGAGCTATGTAGCGGTGGGTTTTGTCTTGGCAGCTAAGTCAATATTTAGATTTGGTGAATTGAATAAATCAGACGACCGAAGTATGACTGAGTATGTCTTGATTGGTTCATTAGTATCGGTAGTGATCACAACACTGATAGGTACCTTAATATCACTTGGTTTGGATGTGAAAATTAAGTGATATTAAAGACATTTAGCGGTTTATAGTTAACCGACTAAATAGGCTCGAATCGTACGGGATAACTGCTAATTACAAAGAAGATAGTTACCCCTTTAGGGTTGAGGGCTTGACGCTGAGAACTCATAGATGCCAATTAATTAAGAAATATGCTTTCCTCAATATGCAGGCGAATAGCTTGAGCCAACTCTTATATTGCCCCGATTAGATCCACTATCTCAAACTAGGTTATCGATCTTTGTAGCAAGAGCGCGATAACACAGAAGGGGCCAGAAGTGGGCTAGAAGAAGTGATGAAAATAACTTCTCGCATTGCTTTTAGTTAATCCCAACGAAAGCTTTTTGCTCACATTTAATAAGAAATAGGTGCGGTTTGCTCCTATCAATAACGTGTGTTTTTTAATATTAAACCTATTATAAAAACCACGAAAAAACTTTTATTTTTATTATGACTTTTCTTTAAACTAGTACCGCAGTTAGTACCGCGCAGAATCAAGCCTTTTCACCTCTAGAGCCCGTGTTTTCCCTTTTTTAGAGGATGTCATTTTTTATTTTTCATTTGAAATACGACTTATTTTTTATATTGATTAAACATTATCTAGCGGTAAAAAATGGAAATTAGCACTCGCTACAGTTAAAAGAAACCGCAGCAATATTTGCTAGATATCGACCTCTCATTTAATGATAAAAATCCTAAGCAAAGATAAACTTAAATTAGAAAGACAGAAGCTCTGCTAAATGGCCAGCCAATAAAAAATCTAAAAAATTACATATTTTTGCACATTTCTTGCAAATTTTATTATTACAATCACAAAAAATCACTGACGATAGCGCTGTGCGTTATTCACTCTTCGCAACTTTAGGACACTATTATGGTATTTAACTGCAAACCTTATCGAATTATCGATTCACTCCTCAGACTCTTTTTTCTGGGGCTATTGATTAGTACATTGCTAACTTTAACCGCGTGCGAAGAAACTGAAACTGACACTGAATCGACGCTTACAAATACCATTGCTATTGACCCTACTGATAACGTAGATATTACACTTGCTCTTGACACAACTGCTGATGATGACTTTGAAGCGACAGACTGGACGGATGATACTCACAGCAAAAGTGCCGATGCAAATTTTGCTGAAGTATTTGATGATACTGCAGTCAAAAACCTTCATATTGTCGTCACTGAAGCGCGCTGGCAAAGTATGCTCGATAATATGACAACACTCTATGGTGAGTTTGGTCAAACCGCAAAGGGAGACCTGCCTCCCCCCATGCCTGGAAGTCAGCCCCCCACTATTACGACTGCTGACGCTAGTTTAATTGACAGCACAACAGAGGATCCGATCTTTGTTCCTGCAGAGATCCTTTATAATGGCACACAATGGTATAAAGTTGGAATTCGCTTTAAAGGAAACTCAAGCCTAAAAAGCAGCTGGGAACAAGGAATATTAAAACTCTCTTTTAAACTCGATTTTGACGAGTATGAAGATGATTACCCGCAGATCAAAAATCAACGCTTTTATGGATTTAAAAAACTGAGTCTGAAAAATAATTACCAAGATCAATCATTATTGCGTGAAAAAGTAGCGGCTGATGTTTTCACTAGTGCAGGCCTTCCTGTTTCACATACCGCTTTTTATAACCTGTATGTTCATTACGGTGACGAATCCATCAATTTCGGATTATATACAATGGTCGAAGAAATTGACGACACGGTTATTGATACTCAGTTCGACAGCAATAAGGGAAACCTATATAAACCTGAAAATGAAGGTGCCAGCTTTGTTGACAGCACATTAATTGAAACGGATTTTGAAAAGAAAACCAATGAAGATGAAGCTGACTGGTCTGATATTAAAGCATTGTTTACGGCATTACACGCCGACTCAAGCGATGCAGAAGCATGGCGAGAAAATTTGGAAGCTGTTTTTGATGTTGATCACTTTCTGCACTATTTAGCCGTTAACGAAATCATACAAAATTGGGATACTTATGGCAGAATGACGCATAATTTTTACCTGTACAATGATCCCAACACATCTAAACTAACATGGATCCCTTGGGATCATAATGAAGCACTGCAAGAAGGTGGAATGGGCGGCGCGTTAGCGTTGGATTTTTCCAATCTTGAAGGTGACGACTGGCCATTGATTTCAAAAATAATGGCAGATTCTACGTATAAGACTATATATGATAACTACCTGTCAACGGTCATTAGTGGTGCCTTTGAATCCAATAAGATGACATCTTTATACGAGAAATATACCGCCTTGATCAAACCCTATGCATTAGCTGAAGTTGAAAATACAGAGCAAGGTTATACCTTTTTAAATGATATTAGTGATTTCGATAGTGCAATTGAAACGCTGAAAACACATGTAGAAGATCGAAAAATAGCCGTAGACGACTATTTATCACAGCAATAATAAAAGCAATAATCCAAAAGTGATTAGGGGCTGTTGATCTTTGATGCTAAATAATTAATCAGCAATGCATCAGCAGCCACATAATAGTATATACGAGGGCAACCATGCTCGCATAGTTTTGCTCTAATTTGTCGTATCTCGTTGCTATTGCTCGAAAATCATTGATTCTACCAAAGGCATTGTCGACTCAATACCGATATTTGTACAAGCACCAATCGATATCATCATTCCTCATTTAGCAGTTTCGCTGTATAGACAAGATAGTGTACATGACCTGCAGATAACTCAACGTGAACGGGAAAAACGTAGCTATCTACAGCTACATGATTTTAGTTAAAGCAGCCTCCGCTAATAGTTTCCCATCGAAGGTAATAAACCAAGTCCCTAAAAACTCAGAAACAGAATTATTAATAAGCCGAAGTGGTGGATCTACTCAACTTTTTCCTTCTAATGCTTTCCATTTTATACTTGTACCCGTCATGATTTTATCAATATCTTCCAACGCTTTAGGTAACCATTTTTCATCAGGCGCTGTACTAAAACGTCCGAATGAAAATGAAACGCGTAACATATGATGGGGGGATACCTGCACAATATAAAAAATTCTCTCTAATCTATTTAGCATCGGGCGGTAAGTAAACCTCAACCAATTTAT
Organism: Psychromonas antarctica; assembly: GCF_022267535.1. GTDB lineage: Bacteria > Pseudomonadota > Gammaproteobacteria > Enterobacterales > Psychromonadaceae > Psychromonas > Psychromonas antarctica. Next base: position 14,032 of record NZ_JAHNZV010000051.1, on the reverse strand, counting down.
ATCATTAATTTTTTGTACTTGATAATCGTTGGGGGGGTATAAAAGTTTACCGGGCAGAAATGACGCAATTTCATCTTTATAATATTCAAATGGTTCACTTCTTTCACTGTAAAATTCATCATAATGTTTTCTTATTCTCCAATTAGCCCCACCTTCATCATTTAGATAAGAATCATAATCTTGCTCTAAATAAGACTGCAGAGTTAATGGATCAAACAAAGTGGTTAATTCCGGTTGTTTAATAACTTGTATATCCCAAATAGCCGTCATTACCACATAGGGATTAAGAGCCATTCTGTTGATCTTCGGGCGGAAATAAGACCAGGCCGATGCAACCGTTGAAACGATTTTATGAGCAGTATTTGAATCTGCGGACACTTCATCATCAGTCGACTCGATCAAATCATAAAGGTTACATTGCTTAGGTTTTGTCTTTTTATTGGGGGCAATATGACTGCGCGGAAACAAAAGACCTAACTCTATCGCACCATAATCTACTTGATGATGAACAGACTCATTAAAATCAGGACCGCCTAACGGGCCAACAAACCATTCCTGGTATTTTTTGCGTAAACTCATGATAACCCTTTGGCTGTTCTGTAATTATTTACTTTTTTTGCTAGTTCTTCCTTACCCGCCATTCTAAGCTGTTTTTCGTAAACCTCTAATCCTAAAAATGGCAAACTGTGCGGGCTCGCCAGTGTATTCGTTAATAAGCCGGCAAATCCCATGGCTCTGGCAAGCCCCCCTGATAGATTATTGGCCCCAGCAAGGTTAGGCACAGGGTCAAAATCATTGTTTCTGATATTATTAATAAAAATACCCGCTTGTTGACAAACCTTAATCGCATCTTTCTCATTACAGCCAATGCCATGCAAACTCACGGTATGACAGCTTAATGCCCCACCACGTTTACGCATATGTTCGCGCACCGCACGGGCAAAAATAATCGCACCTTGGCTATGCACTGTCCAATCGGTTTTATGTCCACGTTGCTGCGTTTGATCTAATACAGCTGATAGATGCTGCACATTACTGCTGTATCCTTTTAATCCTATCGGATTTAACCAGCGTTTATCCCAACCACACTCTAAAATATCTTCACCAAAACCATTAGAGGGATTATGAAACAGCGTATACTTATCAACATTTTCATTCTGATGTGCCACATCAACATGGGTTCCCATCACCCATGCTGCATCGGTTAAATTGTTGTTCATACCATTGACGGCTGCATGACGCGTTTCGATGCGATGAACAGGCTTAGCTTCAGAGCTATCCCATCCGGCTGTTAGCTCATCAACAATTTTATTACCAAAGTCTTTCGTAAATGAAGCAGGTTTATTGCTGCGCTTTATTTCGTACATCACATTGCGCTCTTGATTAATATCGGTTTTTATACCAATCAGTTCATTATCAAAATAAATATCTTTAATAACTAACCCACCAGTATGGGTTTCAAACTTTATGAGGAAGTGGTAACCGTTAAAAGGGTATAGGGTTTTCCACATACGTGAAAGCCCTCTTAAATCACGCGAGACATTATTACCATTAGGAAAATAAACAATCTGCTTTATCTCTTTAGCTACCTGCTTTTTATCATATTCATTAAGATTCAAAAATATTGCTTCAGCAGCAGGCGTCATCATCACCTTGCTTAATTCTTTCTGACCTAATAACCAGTCAATGGTTTGTTTGCTGATACCGATGAGGGTATTAGGAATTTTTTTAAAACGCGAGCACCATTAGGGCTTTTATTGGTTTCAAATAAATTTTCAAGTATTTCAAAAAATGGTAATTTGCTACGATTAGACATCAACATCCCTTATGTAAATCATAAATGAAAAAATAATGAATTATGCAATTTTAATAGATGATCTACAAGGCTGTTTTTGTGATATAAAACAGATTTAAATATGACTAAAACTGTTTTTTAATCAATATTGAGATAGATGGATCCAATTCCAATTTAGTAGTAACTATAGGATTGAGGCGCTGTCATTCACGAAACGTTTATCGGTAAGTGATTTCAACGACAGTTCAGTCTCATAAACGGGCTAAGCTCTGCATGCCCTTTCCAGTTACATGGGTGATAATCAAGATTAAAGACTTGACCCCATTGGGTTCTCCTTAGCAACGCAGAGCATATAACCGTATAATGCGCTACCACTCAGATTTTACGATTAAGGCCATGTTTAATGCCAACCACCAGCCAAACCTATTTAACTGAATTCACGGAGCCAAGCCAAACTCATCAGCACTTCAAAATATTTAAGCCCTATGGTTTTTTAAGTCAGTTTGTACCCGAGCCAAGAAGGAAAAAACATCTACTCGGCGAGCTATTTAACTTTCTCGATAAAATCATGGCGATTGGACGATTAGATCACGACTCCGAAGGATTATTGTTACTCACTACCGATGGGATGATGAGTTATAAAATCAGAAGCAAAGGCATAGAAAAAGAGTACTACGTGCAAGTTGATGGAGTTATCACTGCGACCGCAATGTTACTGCTGCAAAATGGCGTTGAGATTAGTATCAATGGCACTCAATATCTAACTCTACCTTGTAAAGCATTTAAGCTAGATGGTGAACCTCAGCTCCCTGCCCGTGGCCGTAAGATCCGCGATCCCAGACATGGACCGACAAGCTGGATCTCTATCACGCTCTGTGAAGGTAAAAATCGTCAGATAAGAAAAATGACGGCTGCTGTGGGGTTTGCCACATTAAGACTGGTTAGGGTTCGAATTGGTAACATTCGTATCGATAGTATGATTGCCGCTGACGTTGTCACACTCACTAATTTAGACGCGGTGCTTAATCCCTAACGTTCAAGCCAAATTAACTACGCCACTTCAGCATTTTATTAAAAACATTACATGCTTCTGTAGATAATCCAGGTTGTTGTAAAAGATTATAAAATTACCACAGAGAACACGGAGACGCTGCGTGTTACACCGAGAAAACCCAAATATAAATGTTTTTCTCCTTTTAACTCTGTCATTGAATGTAAACTTGCAGTTGCATGAAATTTGTGTGGCAAATATTTACTTTTTTGTATTTATCTGAGTTAAGTACATAGTCTTGAAACATTAATAGCCAAACTGAGAAGCATAAATGTAAAATAGCACCATCAAAAGCAAGGGTAGTAATAAATGCAGATCATCCACTTATTTTGGCAACAAGCAAGCAATGACTTTAACAATACGGGCTGTTTATATTTGTGGCTGGAACAAGCTAAAAAGCTTAATATCAAGTCAACCAAAAATATTACCCATTATCCTTACCAATCTGATGTGAAGCCTTTAGCTAGGTGGTTTGCAGATCATTTTTCAAGTTTTCTGTCCGTTAAAAAACAGACGCTTAACAAAAAAATATTACATGACGCGACGATTGAACAACTCACCGTTGAACTCCCTTGTGATGCACTTAAGCAGCCGATACCCTCGCCCGTTATTGCTAACTTAAATAATTTACAAGAAAGCGATTATGCCGAGTTGGCGCCCTTCATTTTAAATGTGATACCAATAGATAAGCCCCTCGCTTTTTTAAAAGAGCTTAATTTTCAATCTTATTACTTTGAAAACGACTCTATTGAAGATGAGTTACAACTGGCCGATGATGCAAAATTTTGGTTAAAAATGGCTGCTGAATTAAGCCAGGTGATCCAAAACGATCAATATATTCCTTTTTTAATCGCTCAAAAAGTGGGTAAGAAAACACAGTTTCATAGTAAATGGCAGCCCATGTCAGCCGACTATCAACAGCGATTACAGCAAATTGCACCTTTAATGCCTTTTTCAGCGTGTTTGGCTGATGATGTTTCTTTACACAATACGGCAGAGTTAGATCCAATTGCGCTATTGCAACATTTTTCACAGGTGGTATTAAACCATCTTATCAGCGACACCCACTATCCCAACACTGTGTATAAGCAGTTTCAAGATAGCTTTATTGAAAGCAGCATTGATTTCACGCAACCAAGCGTGAGTGAACAAGAGTGGAAATCATGGCGACAGTGGCACAATAACCTAAATTACGATCAATTTGGCTCGCCTTTTCAACTCTGTTTTAGACTTAATGAAGCGACCTCAAGCAATGGCGCAGACTGGGGATTAGAAATACTGCTGCAAGCTAAAGTTGATCCCTCTTTTATGATCAATCTGGCGGAATTCTGGCAGGATAAAACCAGCAAACAAGCCTTTTTTAACAAGATGTTGGGCACTTCCATTGAGCGAAATTTATTATTGCAGCTCGGCTACGCTTGTCGAATATATTCACTGCTAGAGCAAGTGTTTGAGCAGAATATGCAGCAAAAGCTAATCACGATGACTACAGACCAAGCGTTCGACTTTTTAAAAGAAGACGCATGGGCGCTGCATGCTTGCGGTTATAAAATTAGCGTGCCGTCATGGTGGACAGCTTCGGGTCGATTAAAAGCCAAAATTAAAATGCGCGGTAGTAAAAAATCCAGTTTTGACGAAAATTCGAGTAATAGCGCCGCTACATCCTATTTAAGCCAAGAGGGGTTAATCAATTTTGACTATCGTTATGCCATTGGCGAGCATGAAGTCAGTAGCGAGGAGTGGCAGCAATTAATCGCATCGAAATCAGCACTGGTGTATTTTCGTGGTCAGTGGATGCAGCTTGATCCCGCTGAAATGGCAAAAATGCAAAAATTGATTGAAAGTTCACAACAAGATAAACACAGTGGAGATCTACAAGACTTGCTCTTAATGGCGGCAGATGAAGAGCAATACAGTATCGAACTCGACGATACGATCAACGAAATGTTGTTGAGTCTAAAAAATAAAGACAAACTGGCGTTAATAGCACAACCTGCAAACTTAAAAGCCACTTTAAGACCTTACCAAATTAGAGGGCTATCTTGGTTGAGTTATTTAGAAAACCTCGGCATGAACCCCTGCTTGGCTGATGACATGGGGTTAGGTAAAACCATGCAGGTGATCGCGTTGTTATTAACTGCACCCAAACAACAAGCGGCATTATTAATTGCGCCAACATCGGTAATAGGTAACTGGTATAAAGAATTAGAAAAATTTGCCCCAAATATAAAAGCCACTATTCATCATGGTGCAAAGCGCACTAAACAAGATGAGTTTAGCCAGGTGATGGCTGATAATGATATCGTTATCACCTCTTACGGCTTAATACGAAAAGACAAAGCGTTATTTAAAAGTGCAACTTGGTCACGTTTGATCATAGACGAAGCACAAAATATAAAGAATCCAGCAGCAACGCAAACTAAAGTTATCACCAGCATCCGTGCAAACAGTCGAATTGCGTTAACGGGCACGCCAATAGAAAACAGACTGATAGACTTGTGGTCGATATTTAATTTTTTAAATCCCGGCATACTGGGTAATCGCACCGCCTTTAGAACAGAGTTTGAGATCCCGGTGCAAAGAGACAACAACCTCGCTAAAACTAAAATTCTTAAAAACTTAGTAGAGCCGTTTATATTGCGCCGCTTAAAAAGCGATAAAAATATTATTCAAGATCTGCCCGACAAAATAGAACAGAAAGTCTATTGCGAACTGACCAAAGAACAAGCGTCCTTATATCAATCAATTGTTAATGAAGTAGAACAAAGTATTAACGAAGCAGAAGAAACATCAGAGCATAAGATGATATTTTTATCTGCCTTGTTACGTTTAAAACAATGTTGCAATCATCCCGCGCAATTACTGCAAGATGGCAGCGAATTTAGTCTTGACCGTTCAATTAAATTACAACGGTTAACCGAACTTGCCAGCGAGGCGATAAATAACGGCGAAAGTCTACTTATATTCAGTCAATTTAAAGAGGTATGCAACGCCCTGCAGCACCTATTAAAAACCCAGCTCGGTTTTAATACTTATTATTTACACGGCGGTACATCTCGTCAAAAACGCGAACAGATGATCGAGCAATTTCAAGCACCCAATTCACCGCCCAGTATCTTTGTATTGTCATTAAAAGCGGGCGGCGTGGGGATCACCTTAACCAAAGCAAACCATGTGATACATTTTGATCGCTGGTGGAACCCGGCGGTAGAAAACCAGGCAACGGATCGCGCTTATCGTATTGGCCAGCAAAAAACGGTATTTGCTCATAAATTTATCACCTTAGGCACAGTAGAAGAAAAGATAGATCAAATGTTAGAAGACAAACAAAAAGTGGCAGATTCCATTGTTGGTAACGACGAGTCGTGGTTGTCGTCACTTAACGCCAAGTCATTTATCAAGCTTATTCAATTAAGACAACAAGACTAAACTGGGCTAATAGGGAATATTAAGATGTCAGCAAAATTGATACACAAAACATGGTGGGGCGAAGAGTTTGTTAGCGCATTAGAAGCGTATATCGACCCTGGCCGACTGCAGCGTGGTAAAGCATATCGAACAGACAGCCGAGTACTGGAGTTTAAAATTGACGGTGGTGAAATAAGAGCCACGTTGCGTGGCAATATTAACCCTTATTTTGGTGTCACCACAGAGCCAAGATATAAGGTGGTGCTTAAATTTGAGCCAATAAGCCAGAAACAATGGCAACAGATCATAAAAAATATTTGCGGCAATGCCCTGTGGTTATCCAAACTGATGTTAAACGAAATACCCAGCAGCATAGAAGATGCCTTTGGCAGTGACAGCTTATTACCCTCGTCATACAAAGATGTAAAAACCAGCTGCAGTTGCCCTGATTATAGCGACCCATGCAAACACATTGCCGGTATCTATTACCGAATTGCCAACATACTCGATTCAAATCCCATGTTGTTATTTCAATTGCGCGGACTTGCACCAGAAAAGTTACATCAAGAACTTAAAAAGACCGAGTTAGGCCAAGCCTTTTCAGAGCACTTAACTCTGCCTGAAGCTGTTGCAATGGAATACCAGCAACATAAATACACTTGTACACATATCAACCGAGATAAAGCGGCGCTTACACCTAAGCGTTCAAAACAGATAGTCAATCCAAACCAATTTTGGACAATGCCTGCACGTATTCCTGTTATTAATGTAAATTTAGAAGAAAATATAGCGCAAACGGCAGATGAAAAATCAACCGATAAAACGGATGTACGGGACGTATTAAATTCAGCGTTAACGGGTGAGTGGCCGGCCAATCATCAACCTAGTGACAATATAACCGAAATCTCAGCGGCTCTGATAAAAAAGCAAGGCGACTATCCTGCGTTTTGGACAAAAAACAATTCATTTATCAATGCAATGGAATTGTTTTATTCCCATACGAGAAAGAAAAACAAGAAGGATCTGTTTTAGGCTGTAGAGCCAACTCTTTTTGAATCACAGGCTCTACTTTTGAAAGTCTGAACGGAACTACAACTCTTTTTGGATTTCATTCCAAACCAACTCCATGTGATCAGTAATGTCCGAAATGACACGCCGATCTAGTTTCGTCTTTAAAGCAATATCTTTAAAACCAAGTGTGACTTCTCGGATTTCTTTGATTATATCAATCAGGGGTTGAGCATTTTTATAACCGGCTTGTCTCGCCATCAGTTCTATTGTTTTTCTGCTAGCGGTAGTACCTGAACCGTTAAACGATGTCATGTACTCGCCGTTTGGAAGTGGGCTGTATACGATGTAGTAAAAGGGAGATAGTTTCCAGTTTTCATTGTCATCTTGTAGAAAAGCGAAATTTTTTGAGTGATCATCTTGGTTAACGGTCAATAAATTAAACATCGCACGTTTTACTAATTTTTGAGCATCAGTTGCACCGCACATTAACTTTGTGGCTTTAATTAAATCAATGTAATCCATAGATGGTTCACGAAATGACGCATCGAGTAATCCACAAGCCGAAACCATGCTTAATCGCCCATTTTCAGTGCAATCAAGAGACAAGAGACGGCACCAAAAGACGGGACAGCCAAACCTTTTTGCTGCCTCTCTCTGTGAAGGTGAAATAGTCAGATAACAAAAATCACTGCTGCAGTGGGGTTTGCCAAGTCACTGGCGCTGAATAATCTACTTTAAAAATTATTAATAGACGAGAGGCTGTGCGCAATTCAAACCGTCGTCGGCACTATCGCTTGAGTTCAAGATTATTGTTCTAATTTTATCTAAAATATCATGAGCATAATCACACAAAATTTAATTAACATCTTCTACCTTATGGTCCTCTTTTTGATACAGTTATTGGACGTTTATATTGCTAACTTAGCCTCACAATATATGCTTAACAAGCAACGTCCGGTCAAAACTGTGTGTCTTATGCACAATACAACAAAGGTAATAATTGATGGTTAAAAATATTTTAGTGGTCGGCGCATCCGGTTATGTCAGTAATGAATTAATGAATTGGGTGTAGTTCTTTTGAATCGACGGAACGTGTTGAATAAACGCACAGAAAAAAGTGCGCAACCATGCTGGCACTGGCTTATTTTTTGGGGCGCGGGCTTCAGTCCGCTTACTTTAATTCTTTATTGGGTGGACTAAAGTCCACGCCCCTTATTTTCTATTTTGGAGTGGAAAGTATTAATTGTCCCATTAATGGAGTGCATATCATTACAAAAATTCGCGTTTTTATAACATGAAATAGCGATTAGCCAACTAATTGCAAGGGACTAGCGTCAATTCAAAGGAACTACACCCTAATGAATTAGTACCAGTGAGTCCCTCAGGGCTTTTAATTTGATGTCAAGATTAAAGACTTGACCCTGTCGGTTTCTCTACCTCCTAATAATAAATATCTATTAATTGAACACATTAAGAAATAATACGCCATCCTAGCAGAGTAATGTACCCATCCCAAAAATGATTAATATATAGCTAAAAAAACAAAAAATGATCTTAATCAATAAAACGTTGAAACCTTAAAAAACTATCTTTTTAGTAATATAAATGTCATGAGGCAGGCGCTTAATGATATGACTTACAATAAAGGAGTTAAATAAATGCACTTAATAAACAAACCCAACAGCCTGATTGCTATTTCCATGCTTGCCGCCTTTTCGCTTACTGGTTGTGACAATAGCACGAGCACTGATATCCCGAAATTGTCGATACAGCCAAAAAATGTAATCTTAATGATTTCAGATGGAGCGAGTGACGGGGCATGGGATATTGCTAGCTACTGGGAAAATGGAAAATTAGCTAATAACAGCGCGCCATACACTAAGTTGTCTACACGCTTTGCCATGACTACCTTTCCTCTAAGTACAAACGGACCGGATACAATTTGTGGTGATGAAGTGGAAACGATCAGTTATGACAAGGATCAGGTCTGGGATGAAACTAGCTTTACTTCTGATCCTGCTGATAAATATCAACGTCCTTTTGCAGGTTATGAATACATCAGTAAAAATGTAACAGATTCAGCTGCTGCGGGTACTGCGCTTGCCACGGGACACAAAACTTATAATGGAGCAATCAGTGTTGATCACTGTGGTCGTCCTTTAGAGTCCATCACTCACATCGCTAAAGCAAATGGACTTTCAACCGGAATTATTACGTCTGTTCAGTTTGACCATGCTACTCCAGCTGTATTCGGTGCAAATAACGTAAGCCGTAATAATTATGAAGCAATTGGTCATGACATGTTAACCCAAGGGGAAGCAGATTTGATCATGGGCGCAGGTCATCCTCAATTTGATAGCGATGGAAAACTACGTACGACTGCTAATTTTGAATATAAATATATTAACGCCGAAGATTGGGCTTCACTTAACAGCGGGATACTCACACCAGCAGGGTCAGATACATCATGGAGTTTAATAGATAATAAAGCGGATTTTGAAAGCCTCGCCAACAACACTGCAAGTTCCGAGGTATTAACAGGCCCCTTGTTTGGTTTAGTTCCTGTTGGTTATACGCTGCAACAAGGTAGAACGTGTACTGCAGGAAAAAACGAACATGTTGCCTTTGATTGTGACATGACGGCAACCGTCCCTTCCTTACAAACCATGACTCAAGGTGCGATTAACTACTTATCACAAAATGAAAAAGGCTTCTTTTTAATGGTAGAAGGTGGTGCTGTAGATTGGGCTGCGCATGCCAATCAAACGGCACGGATAATTGAAGAGCAAGTTGATTTCAATCATTCGGTTTCTGCCGTCATCGCTTGGGTAGAACAAAACAGCAACTGGGATGAAACCTTACTGATAGTTACGACGGATCACGGAAACTCTTATGTATTAGGTGGCGCATCAGACCAAAATGCCTATGCACCCGTTGAGAATCCGGGCAAAGGGGTTATGCCTGAAGTAAAATACTACAGTGGAGATCATACCCTGGAGTTAGTTAGACTATACGCTCGAGGAAAAGGGGCTGAAACGCTATCTGATTTCGTAAAAGGTAATGATGAAGGTTATGCAATTAACTATAACAACATTGGTTCCAATGGGGATTATGTTGATAACACCAACGTGTTTGATTTAATGAAACAAGTGATTGTTGCTCCTTAAACGGCTAATAACCAACAATACAATCCTTTTAAACGCCCGCTCGGCTTGATCTCAAAAGTTTGAGCGGCATTTCTCAAAATTACCAACAATCGGCATCATAAGAGACGGGACAGCCAAACCTTTTTACTGCCTCTCTCTGTGAAGGTGAAATAGTCAGATAACAAAAATCACGCCTGCAGTGGGTTGCCAAGTAACTGGCGCTGAATAATCTACTTTAAAAATTATTAATAGACGATAAATGGCAACGTCCTTGCCACCATTGTAACTGCATCAGAGGGCATTATGGGATCTACTGATGCCATTATCGTTCACGAGAAAAATGCTGGGAAATAGTTGTACTCCTTCGTTCAGCAAAGCCATTCAGCATGCAGTTTTTCACTGTCTCCTAAATAGTTTAATAACCAAATAACAGCAGGATTTAAACTATCGTTGTTCCATGCAAGACAGCAAGGGCTATTGGGATGCGGTTTACTTAATGTGCGCGTAATCAGCCTCCCTTGTTCAACCAATGGTCTGGAACGATGCGAAGGCATAATGCCAATGCCCAGTCCGGCAATAAAACACTGCTCTGCACTGTGCCAGTTGGGCACAACTAAACGTTTTTGATTGTCCAGCAGCCAGGTAGTCCGTTTCGGTAGCTTCCGTGAACTATCTTCCAAACAGATACAGGGGTATCGAATTAAGTCAGTTTCCTCAAGCGGCTCAGGTAATTGAGCTACGGCATGATCGGCACTTACCACAAAGTCCCACGCAAGAGAGCCCATCGCGCGATAAGATATATTGCCAGAGATTGGGACCGAAGCCGTAGCACCAATGGCAATATCAGCTCGTCCGTCAGCCAAAGCATCCCAAACACCGTTAAAAACTTCCATGGTTAATAGCAACTCAACATCAGGAAATTTATCGTAAAAATCTCTTACCAGCTGATTCACACTGGCTTCCCGAACCACATTATCAAGCGCAATTGAAACACTACTCTGCCAACCGTTAGCAACCCGTTGAGTTTGAAATTTAACTTCATTCATTTGCTTCAATAGCAAACGCGCCTGCTCAACAAAATAATGTCCAGCAGGTGTCAATTCCACCTTACGGTGCAGACGTTTAAAAAGCAGTACGTTTAACTTATTCTCAATAGATTTAACCGTATAACTGATAGCGCTCGGCACTTTATGCAGCTCATCGGCGGCGGCAGAAAAACTACCTCGTCGGGCAACTGCATCAATAACAACAAGATCTTGATTAGAAAACATACGCATCAGTTATTTTGAAAGGAATAGTGAAAACATACCGTTTCACAACGGTAAATAGCAAGCATAAACTAAATAAAATTCATTATTTCAGAGGTAAAAATGACAAAAGAAAAAATTGTAATTCCCTATATCTGGTTAGCTGGTTTAAGTATGCTCGGATTTTTGGCAACAGATATGTATCTGCCGGCTTTCGATATTATTCGTCAAGATTTGAACACCAGTGAGCTACTGATCGGTTGGTCTCTCGCTATATTCCTATTCGGTATGGCTTGTGGTCAGTTGGTATACGGTCCGCTAGCAAAACAGTTCGGGAAAAAAACTGTATTATGCAGCAGTTTGATAATTTTCAGTATTGGCAGCATCATTTGTGCATTTTCAAGCAGCATTGAAATTTTATTATTTGGCCGATTTATACAGGCAGTCGGCGCATGTGGTTCGACAATAATATGGCAATCGTTTGTTATCGAAAAATATGATTCAAAAACGTCACAACGAGTATTTGCAACCGTCATGCCGTTAGTTGCGTTATCACCCGCTCTCGCACCATTATTGGGAACTGTCCTTGAATCTCATTTCGGATGGCAGTCTATTTTTTATACATTAGTTGCAATTGGTGCCACTCTGATTATACGCAGCAGCTTCATTAACTTTTCTACACCTAAGGATCTGGCATTTCAACAAGCAGAGTTGCCATTAGCTGATACAAAGCCATTGAATGCCTTGCAGTCGTATAAGACAATTTTAAAATCAAAAAAATTCACTGGCAATATGCTTATTTATGCAGCCTGTTCAGCGGCCTTTTTTGCATGGCTAACGGGTTCACCTTTTGTAATGACTGCCATGGGATACTCTGGCGCTGATATCGGCCTAAGCTACGTGCCGCAAACCATTGCATTTATTATTGGCGGTTACACTTGCCGAGTTTTATTAAATAAATACGAAGGGACACAAATACTACCGTGGTTAGTAAAACTATTTATTATCAGCGTGCTGTTAATGTTTATTACCGCAATGAGCCATACAGCAACGTCCATCGTTCCAGAGTTAGGGCTTATGTGTTTTATGGCAATGGCGAATGGTGCGATATATCCGATTGTCGCTAATAATGCCTTATCTGATTTCAGAGAGCACTGCGCTTCAGCAGCCGGTCTGATGAATTTTTTACAGATGATGTTCTGCGTAGTTGCAAGTGCGCTAGTCTCAACCTTTATCAGTGATTATGGTTTAGTTGCGATGACGACGGTGATGTTCATTCAGGCTCTTGTAGTGGTATTTAGTTACCCGTTAATTGGCCAAAAAGTCACCCTCGAGCAGGCAGCCGAGGCCACTTAATAACTAAATAGAAACGGCTATAAGCAGTGAGGTATCGCATTTCGCTGCTTGTTTCTGTGTTGAATAAACCCGCTATCCTTTTTGATAACAGATTGTGCAAAATAACTTTACAGCCATATTGAAACGTTAATTAAATTAATCCTATATGACTTCAGCATGCGGTATTGTTGTAAGTTGTGAAAGCATCGGTCAATGGTAAAGAAAGTACGTGGCAAGCTATTGTAAATAAATTAAAACCACTACCACGCGCACTTCATGCGACTGCGAAACTGCGTTTCGGTTCGCATTCATTAACTGAGGCGCTGCGAGCTACACAGAGAAAAAACTAATAGACTAAAATATAAGATAATTATTATTTTTTAAGTTTTTCTCTGTTTTCCCTCATTTTACTCTGTGGTGCAATTTTTTGACGTGTTTTTATCTTTTGGGTGTAGTTCTTTTGAATCGACGGAACGTGTTGAATAAACGCACAGAAAAAATTGCGCAACCATGCTGGCACAGGCTTATTTTTTGGGGCGCGGGCTTCAGTCCGCTTACTTTAATTCTTTATTGGGTGGACTAAAGTCCACGCCCCTTATTTTGTATTTTGGAGCGGAAAGTATTAATTGTCCCATTAATGGAGTGCATATCATTATAAAAATTCGCGTTTTTATAACATGAAATAGCGATTAGCCAACTAATTGCAAGGGACTAGCGTCGATTCAAAGGAACTACACCCTAATGAATTAGTACCAGTGAGTCCCTCAGGGCTTTTAATTTGATGTCAAGATTAAAGACTTGACCCTGTCGGTTTCTCCTGGCACAGACTTATTTTTTGGGGCGCGGGCTTCAGCCCGCTTACTTTAATTCTTTATTGGGTGGACTAAAGTCTGAAGAATCCCCACAGGAAAATTGGGTAAGCGCTTGATATTTGGTAAAATATATTTCACCACAAAACAACCAACCAAATATAAGCGCTATGAAAGTATTATCAGATTTATTTACTCTTGATTCAACAACTTTAGATCCTCGTATTTCA
>NZ_JAHNZV010000050.1 GCF_022267535.1 Psychromonas antarctica | reverse complement strand
ATAACCAGTTATTGCTGCGATGATTCGCCTTGAACTACGCAAAACTAACAGCACTGTATAATATGTTTTTTAACTTGTTGATATTTAATCTTATTTCGCTTCCATTATCCAGAACTGAGGTTAAATAAACTAGATTAGATAGTTAATTAAAAGAGAGCTTTTGCTCTCTTTTTTGATGATCACAAGTTAACATTCATCTATACGCGCTCATTTATCCCTTATTTAAAAACGCATAAAATACTGCATTTGTTTTTATGGAAACTTCATCTAAGAGGCATGTGCATCAGAGTTGATCGAGTTTAATCTCAAGCGGCTCAAATAAATAACTGCGCATTTTTACACGAAGAGCTTATGACTAACCGTATCTAATGAAATGAGTTAGAGTCTATTAATAAAGAATAAAAAAGGGTCTCTAATTGATATTACAATTAGAGACCCTTTTAAATAGTAGATATAAAACTGAGCAGCTTACTCAGCCGGTTTTAAAAAGTATAATTCTGCTAACATATTATGAATACCTGCTAATTTAATTTGTATTTCATCAACATAATCATGCAAATCGCCATTTTTAAGCGCTCTCACATCCTGATGCTTTAATTCATCACTTGCCTTATCAATTAATTTAATTAGCTCATTGGAATAAAGAAGAGGTTCAATAAGCTCTTTTAACTCATATAAACAAAACAAGATAGATCTTGGGAAAACTTCACTGTGCATGACAAATTCGATAACGTCTGCACGTTGAACTCGAACGCCCATTTGCTGACGATACATCTGATACGCACTCAGTGAGCGTAATAGACTGATCCATTGAATATTTTCATAAGGTTTACCTTCTTCATTGGTGGTTATAAGCGTCGCAGAGCGGATATCTAGAATCCGCGAGGTCATATCTGCGCGTTCTATAATCGAACCAAAGCGGATAAAAACATACCCCTGATCATGATTTATTGTCGCATCTAATGTCCCAAATATCATATGGGCAGATTCAATAATTTTTTTCAGATAAGCAAAGCGTCCGCGTTTAGTTAGTCCCTCATTTTGGTTTTCTTTAACATAATAGTATAAAGAATTTATCTCTTCCCATACATCTCTTGGAACCACATCTCGGACGGTACGAGCATTTTCTCGTGCAGAAATAATAGAATTGAGGATGGAAGAATTATTATCGTTTCCGACTAACAAATACCTTAATGCTTTTTGTTCTGAAAAATCCGTATGATTTTCTTGATATTCTTGGCGTACACCGATGATATCAATTAAGGGTTCCCAGCCAGTACAAACGCCTTTGGGTAAATCCATCATCAACATATTATTAACATTGATCAAACGAGCTACATTTTCTGCACGCTCAATATAACGAGATACCCAATATAAAGTTTCACCTACTCTTGATAGCATATTATTTATCCTCTTCGTCAACAATCCAAGTATCTTTACTACCACCACCTTGTGAAGAATTCACCACGAGAGAGCCTTTTACCATGGCAACACGCGTTAACCCGCCCATTGTTACTTGCGTATCTTTGCCGGAGGATAGAATAAAAGGTCTTAAGTCCACATGCCGTCCATCAGGCTCTATACCATCTAAAGTAGGGACTGTGGATAAATCTAATGTAGGTTGAGCCACCCAGTTTCTTGGATCAGATTTAATCTGTGCAATGGTTTCTTGCTGCTGTTTTTTAGTCGATTTAGGACCAATCAATAAACCGTAACCACCTGATTCATTGGCAGGTTTAACCACTAATTTATCAATGTTTTTAATGACATGATCACATTCTTTTGGATCCATACATTTAAAAGTGGGTACATTGGCTAGCTTGGCATCTTCACCCAGATAATATTTAATCATATCAGGTACATAGGCATAAACGACTTTATCATCTGCTACGCCAGCACCCGGTGCATTAACCAAAGCAACATTACCTTTAGACCAAGCTCGCATCAGACCAGGAACGCCAAGTTGAGAATCGGGTAAGAAGACTTCCGGGTCTAAAAACAAGTCATCAATGCGACGATAAATGACATCAACTCGTTGTAACCCTGTAATGGTCCGCATATATACGCAATCATCTTTTTCAACGACTAAATCACGACCTTCCACCAGCTCACAGCCCATTTCTTGGGCAAGGTAGCAATGTTCGAAATAGGCTGAATTAAAGACACCCGGTGTTAATACAACAACTTCGGGTCGGTCATCCTTACGAGGCGACATCGCAGCTAACATATCAAATAATTGAGAAGGGTAATCATCAATAGGCAATATAGAAACCTGCTCAAACAGTTCAGGAAATACTCGCTTCATTACAGAACGATTTTCAAGCATATAAGATACGCCAGAAGGGACGCGTAGATTATCTTCTAACACATACATAGTGCCATCACCGCCTCGTACTAAATCTGAACCGCAAATATGTGCCCATATTTTATTGGGAGGGTTAATGCCAACGCATTGAGTGCGGAAATTGACCGATTTTTCTAATAATCCTTTTGGAAACACTCCATCTTTTATTATTTTTTGATCATGGTACAAGTCATCTATAAATAGATTTAACGCTTCGACACGTTGTTTTAAACCGACTTCTATACCCTGCCATTCTTTTTTACCAATAGTGCGAGGGATAATATCAAAAGGCCACGCTCTATCGATCATACTGCCTTCATTGTATACAGTGAAGGTAATGCCCATCTCTTTAATCGCTAAATCCGCAACCGCTCTGGCTTTCTTTAATTCTTCTTCAGATAAATTAGAAAAAAATTGAGCTAACTGCCGTCCGTGTAATCTGACGTTGCCTTGACCGTCAACTAATTCATCAAAAAAACCATTTGTTTGGTACGCTTTCCAATCAATTCCCATACACTTTTCCGCCTTTTAATCAGTCGCTCATATAAAATAAGACATTATTAAAATTACTCTAACCGAATCATATCTACCGCAACATCTAGTTGCTGAGCGCCGCCACCAAATACAACCCCTTTTAAGGGGGTGACATCAGAAAAATCGCGTCCAACTGCTAAAGTGATATGCTGGTCACTAGGTAATACATTGTTGGTCGGATCAAAATCAACCCAACCAAATTCAGGGAAAAAGACCGCAAACCAAGCGTGAGTTGCATCAGCACCTTCTAATTTTTCTTCCCCTTCAGGTGGCATCGTTTCAATATAACCACTAACATATCTTCCCGCTAACCCTATGCAGCGCAAGCAAGCTAGCGCAAAGTGTGCAAAATCTTGGCAAACGCCCCTTTTTTGTGCAAAAACAACGCTTAAAGGGGTGCTAATCGTAGTAAAACCAGGATCATAATAAAACTCATGAAAAATTCGTGCCATTAAATGCTTACAAGCGTAAATTAAATTTGCTTCAGGGGTAAACGAGACTAACGCATAATCCTTAATCCCTTTCTCTAGCGGCGTGAATTGCGAAGGTAATACAAATTCAGCTGCTTTTAATAACTCAGGCGTATTGGGAAACGCGAGTAAGTCACGCACCTTTTTCCACGGCATATCTGCACCATTTAAATTATTATTAGCCCCTACTAATAATTCAACTTCACTGATCATGGTAACTTTAAGTATTTTGTGTTGTATCGCAATCTCAAAAACAGTCACATTATTATTAAAGTAATCCGTAAACTGTTGCAAATAACTTGCTGATGGAACAATTTCGATCCGACTACTATGACATATTTGCCCGCGATCTGTTTTTGGCGTTAGGCGAGCCTGATTCTGACATAAGCTGACAAAATCTGCGTAATGATACGTGGTTGAATGTTTTATTTTATATTTCACGATTGTGCTTGCTCAATATTAGTCCAATTTAATTTTTTAGCCGTTTGTGTATGAGAGAAGTACTGCAGCAATAAGACATCACAAAAAGTATCTAAATTCATACGAATATTATGGCTAAATTCAATTAACTGTTTGCGTTGCCCATCAACACATTTTTGCAAATAGTCTTTTTCTGTTAAATAACAAGTCGTTTTAGATAACAAAATGGCTTTCTCATGTGCTGCAATTAATCCAGGTCGGCGCTTTGTCGGTAAGTGCAGGCATAGCTGGTTAATTTGCTCTAATTGGAATAATAAAGAACGCGGGTACTCAGCATCCAATAACAACAGCTCAATCCCTGTTCCGATACTTTGATACATACGATAACGACGCTTGTGTGTTACTAAGCTCACTTGACAACTCAATACGGCTTCAAGCAATCCAAGCTCTTCTGGCACATCTAACTCTTGCGTCAGTAGTGCCGAGCTTAATGATGTTATTTGAATGCTACGTTCAATCCTGCGTCCTATTTCTAATAAAAACCAACCGTTACTATTAGGCATACAATCTGTAATCGAACCATTAAATGCCATTATTGAACCAATAATATTATCTAAGCTTCTTTGCATGGCACGGGTAGAGATGTTTGCTGTGACATTTTTTAATAATTGAATCTGTTCATTAATATCATCCATGATTCGTCGACTATCATGAGATAACAGCTCTCGTATCTGTACGGCCGCATTAGATAAGTATTTAAGCGTATTAATAACACTACCAGCACATTGCTGATCTGCAAATAATTGAAAACCTATGTGCTTAGATAAGTTAGGATCAAAGTCTTCTAACTTTGTATCCTGCTCTATATATGGATAAACAATATGCTGCGACTTAATCGCGCTTGAGAATCGAGCAACAATATTTCGTCGAGTTAAATCAGGATAAATAGCTAGCTCTGTATATCTATCTATAAAAATACGCAGAATGCGTACCGTATTTTCACATCGTTCCAAATATCGCCCTAACCAAAACAGGTGTTCTGCTGTACGGCTAGAGATTACGCCCTCCAATAAAGTCACATCCATTCTTTTTCTGGTTGGAATAGGCGCATTGTGTACTTCTGAATCGGCCTTATTGGCGGTATTTATCCAGGTATCTTTAATCCATCCTGATACATTTGGATCATTACTTATTTCATTGGAAAAACATAATGCCGACGGTAACACTTCTACACCATTCTCTGTTGTTAAGGCGTAACATCGGAAGATCACTGGCTTAGCAATGAGTTTGCCGTCGCTCCAAAAGGGCGCGGAACTAAAGATGGGTTTATCTTGAAAATAATATTGTTCGGGGTGTTTGCTTATCAACAAGGTTATTTCTTGTGCATCCGCCGCCCCGTCTAACTTGAATTTTTGATCTTTATAACTAGCTAACTCAAGTAAGCTCCAATCTAATGCCCTAGCTTGTTCTACATTATAGAAATTAGGTTCACTAATCAGCAGTGGTTTTTTTAAAAGCTGCTGAGATAATTCAGCTAAATGGCACTTGATTGCGGGTGATGATAAAACACCGCTACCAAAAGGATTTAAAACTTTAACAGAACCTTCTCGTACCGCTTGTAATAAGCCAGGAATACCATGTAAGGAATACTCTGTTTGCTCTAATGAATCAATACACCAGTCAGGTATCCAGCGAACAATAACATTGATTTTTCCTAAACCTTGTAACGATTTCAAGCAAACTTGGCCATTACGCACCGTCAGATCCGCGCTTTGTACTAAAGTAAAACCAAAGTAGGTTGATAAAAAAGAATGTTCGTTATAATTAGGATCATCGGTTCCTTGAGTAAGGATAACAATACGAGGGTCATCCATATAACGCGTATATTCATTAATACCGTCTTGGAAAAGATCAAGAAATTCTTTAATTTGTTGAACGTTACATTCCGCAAACTCTTCAGCCATAACTCGTCGAGCAATAATACGACTTTCAAGTAGTAACCCCAAACCTAATGGGCACTGGCAGTGATCCGCCAATACTTTAAATTCACCAGATGGGGTGCGATAAACATCAAGCGCTGTAAAAAACAGCTTTAGCTCATTCGCAGGCAGGCTAAAACCTTCGCGTAGGTAATTGCTATCTTGATATAATCGCTGGGCAGGAATATGGCCAGACATTAATAATTTTTGTTCGCCATAAATGTCTTGCTGAATTTTATTTAATAATAGAGTTCTTTGTTTAATTCCCTCTTCAAGGAAAGCCCAATCAACCTTAGAAAACATAAAAGGCAGAGGATCGAAATGCCACTGCTGATTGCTTTCATTGTTAGTATTACCATTTTGCAGTAATTGACTGATCTCAATTGCGCGACCACTAACATCTTCTGCTGTTAGACTAGCCAAACGATTAAATAAGGTATCCCAATGATCTGGATAGAGGCCACAGTGATTTGCCAGTTCATCATGACTATGGTGCTTATTGAGATATAAAGACAACCAGCTAGGCAATTCTGACATAGTGTTATTGTTAATATACAAGCTGAAAGTACTCCGTTTTATAGTATAGAGTCGCAACGATATAACCAATATACCCTGTATCATCTGCCCGAGGTAAAAAATAAAATCATTCCACCTCAAATAATTTAAAGGTGGAATGGTCCAACTTATTTAAAGATAGGTTGTCGACGCAAATCTAAAGTATTCGGATAGTCTGGGTTAGCGCTTTCCTCCTCAGGAACAACAAAATCACTAACAGATTGTGCGAACTGGAAACTGTGAGTCACAGCTGAAGGACTCCAGCTTGGCTGTGCAGATTCCAATAACGATGGGGTATGCCCATGCTCCCAAAATCTTGCGACTCTTCGTCCTTCAGCTTCAAACGCATTAACAGGTAAAGTTTCAGGATTACGCCCCCCCGCATGACTAACATGATAAACAAAGCCTCCCATAGATCGTCCCACCCACGTATCAATCAAATCAAACACCAAAGGTGCATGTACGCCGATTGTTGGATGCAATGCCGTTGGCGGTTGCCAAGCTCGATAGCGAACCCCCGCTATCATTTCATCTTTAGCCTTACCTTTAACTGACTTAAGCGGCACTCTACGGCCATTACAGGTGACAATATAACGGTCACTTAGCATCCCTTGGACTTTAATTTGTACTCTTTCTAATGAGGAGTCCACATACCTTGCCGTCCCTGACGCACTCGCTTCTTCGCCCAATACATGCCACGGTTCAATCGCGGTTCTCAGCTCTAATGTAATATTGTCAAGTTCACGCGTACCACACACCGGAAATCTAAATTCAAAAAAGGGATTAAGCCAATTTAGATTAAAATGAAAACCGGCTTGCTGCAGATCTCGACTTACCTGAGCTAAATCATTTTCGACATATTGCGGCAATAAAAACTTATCATGTAATTCAGAGCCCCATCGAACCAATGGCTTATGATAAGGTTTCTTCCAGAACCAAGCGAGTAAGGTACGCAACAATAACATTTGTACCAAGCTCATTTGTGAATGAGGCGGCATTTCAAAACCCCTAAATTCAACAATCCCCAAACGACCGGTAGCAGAGTCTGGAGAATATAACTTATCAATACAAAACTCAGCTCGGTGTGTATTACCGGTTAAATCAACTAATAAGTTACGCAATAATCGATCAACTAACCAAGGCTCGGGCACTTCTCCTTCTGGCATATGTGAAAAAGCGATTTCTAGTTCATATAACACTTCATCTCGGGCTTCATCTACACGTGGCGCTTGGCTTGTTGGACCAATAAACAAACCCGAAAATAGATAAGATAATCCGGGATGATGCTGCCAATAAGTAATAAAGCTTCTTAAAATATCAGGTCGGCGTAAAAACGGGCTTTGATCCGGCGTTTCACCGCCTAGCGTTACATGATTACCACCACCGGTACCGGTATGACGGCCATCAGCCAGAAATTTATCTGTTCCTAAGCGACATTCTTTTGCCAATCCATACAAGGTCGTTATTCTTTCGACCAGCTGATTCCATGAAGTAGAAGGATGAATATTCACTTCTATTACACCGGGATCGGGGGTTACTGCGTATTTTTCAACACGACTATCTTTCGGTGGACTATAACCTTCAATCACCACTGGAATAGTAAGTTGCTTAGCAACGCTCTCAATCGCGTTTAATAACCCCATATACTGTTCAAAATGACTTGTTGGTGGCATAAAGATATATAAACGACCTTCTCTTACTTCCAAAACAAGCGCAGTTTTAACCATTTCTTTACCGATAAATCCCTTTTTTACTTTTGCAGATTTTGCAAAGTTTTCAGGAATATCAAAGGGGTCGCGATCAATTATATTATCGCTCCAGTCTAGGCTATCCAAAGGAAGTCGATAGCCTAATGGTGATTCACCGGGTAAGAGAAAACAATGACCGCGTTTAAATTCCCAAGTACAAGATTGCCAGCAATTCTTACCATCATTCCATTTCAAAGGTAAGGCATAACCGACTGGTTTTTCTATCCCCTTTTCCATTTTTGCTAATAGACCTTTGCGGCTCATTGCATCAAGTAATTGCGGTTGTTCAGGATTCAGCTCTACTGGTAAAGACGCTTCTTGCCAAAGGTGATAGAGGATATCTTCATAAGCGGTGGTGAGTGCTTTTGTGTCTAGACCTAGCGCACTACAAAGCGTCTCTGCAAACTGCTTAGTGTCCGTATGGTCTAATTTATAATCTTTATTAGGATCAGCTAATAACTTTGCATCGTTCCACAAAGCCACACCATCTTTCCGCCAATAACAAGCATATTGCCAACGCGGTAAAGGCTCTCCGGGATACCATTTGCCTTGCCCATAGTGTGTAAAGCCCCCTTTGGTATAGACTTTGTTCATTTCAACAAATAAATTTTGAGCTAAGATTCTCTTTTCTTTACCATCTGCCTCAGTATTCCATTGCGGATGCTCCATATCATCAATAGAAATAAAGGTCGGCTCTCCCCCCATGGTTAAGTGTATGCCTTCTTCGTTATAGACATTATCAACTTGCTGACCTAACCGATTGATCGCAGCCCATTGCGCTTCAGAATAAGGCTTAGTAACACGCGGATCTTCATGTACACGAGTCACTTTGTTGTAAAAACTAAATTCAGATTCGCACTTATCTATTCCGCCAGTCACCGGCGCCGCTGAGCTTGGCTCGGGTGTACAAGCCAATGGGATATGTCCTTCTCCAGCGAATAAACCAGAAGTAGGATCAAGTCCAATCCAGCCAGCCCCGGGAATATATACTTCGGTCCAAGCATGTAAGTCAGTAAAATCTTCTTCTGGACCACTTGGGCCATCTAATGATTTTTGATCAGACGTTAATTGAATAAGATACCCAGAAACAAATCGAGCAGCCAATCCTAAATGACGAAATAGTTGCACTAACAACCAAGCCGAGTCACGACATGAGCCGGTTTTTTTAGTAATAGTTTCGTTAGCCGTTTGTACGCCAGGCTCCAAACGAATACCATAATCAACCAGCTCATAAATTGCTTGATTAACCGCAACGATAAAATCAACGCTCCTAAGCGGCTTTTCGGGCTGTAAAGAGTCAATTAACGCTAAAAACATTTTGCTTGCTTTGCGTTTTTTTAAGTAGGGAGTCAATTCTGATTTTGAAACGGCATCATAAACAAATGGGAAATTCTCTGCATACTCTTCTAAAAAGAAATCAAAAGGATTAATAACGGTCATTTCAGCTACTAAATCGACCGTAAAACTAAATTCGGTGGTCGGTTTATTAAAAATAACCCTCGCTTGATAGTTACCGAATGGATCTTGCTGCCAGTTGATATAATGATCTTCAGGTATTATTTTTAAAGAATAACTTTTAATTTTAGTACGGCTATGCGGTGCAGGGCGTAATCGAAATATGTGCGGCCCCATCTTAACTGAACGGTCATATTTATATTGAGTATGATGTGTAATACCAACAGTAATTGTCATCGACTAATTCCCCTTTAAATAATGTACAGCCATATAAATAACATGAAAATGTTATTGGCGTTAATTTTATTTGTGCAATATCTATTCCACTTTAATTAAACATAATAAAGTAAGGATTTGGGCCTGATTAATAGCTTGAAAACGTTTATTAGGCCTATATAAGCCCTAGTAAAGGTGCGTGAAATTGGTGATTACTGTACTAATGGTGCAAGAGATGCACTAAAATAGTACGAGAAAAATCCCAAAGAATTAACCAATAACTCAGTATAACTAATTTGCCAAATTGCGTATGGAAAAAAAAGTTAACTGAAAAAAATAGTTCACAATAAAGCCGCGAAGATGGTTAATAATGATGCTATTATAAAGTGTTTTTGATCGCTTACGTCATAACAAAACTAGCAATCCTGTTAAGATAAAACGAGCTGTTTGGGTACGATCACCCGGGACTTCTTTTTGCATTATCATCAATGTTTAACGAAGTGTATTTGCTCATCCGTTTTTCGGATTTATAAAATCAACCCAATTTACCTAATAGGACATTTTTTATGCAAAAGTTAACAGATATTGGTGAGAATCTCGTCAATAATATAGCGTCACGTTATGCCTTAAGCCACGATGCAGTGGTGCACATGTTAATTGCAGTCAATAATGGTGGCGGCTCAATGGCTCAATTTAACTGTCCAGAACTTGGTGGATCTGGACAATGGATGCGTGGTGGAATGACCATGGTCGGTGATATGTTTAACAACGGCCTAAAAAATACCGTTGACAATTTATGTAATGAACTAGCCAACATACTTGCTAATAATCAAGTTTTCCCGATAATTCCTGCCGGCACCCCTGGCAGCAGCCAATGGTGGCCGAGTAATTTGGGCAATCCATTCAGCAGTGGCGCACAAAATAATACCCGCTATGCGATATTCCCTAATCGATTAGCCGTTGAATTAAATGGGCAAGTATCCGTATATGACACCCTCGACCATCATATCGGCGGTGTGAGCCAGCAGCAGGGAAGTAATAACTCACTTACGTTCAATAGTCAGTGGGGAACGATTAGTGTGAGTAGCTTACCTTTAATATCGGGACAAGCAATGCCACCAGCAGTACAAGTTAACTTTGCAGAACAAAACACCCCGCCTGCATTTGTCCCTGCGGCCGCCGATATTATTGAAGTTGCAGCCATTAACTCCACCCCACAATATGCGACAAAGCAAACGCTTGAAATCATTGAGAAATTAGCGCAATTAAGGGATTTGGGCGCGCTTACAGATGATGAATTTAATATAAAGAAAACTGATTTATTAAATCGAATCTAATTGCGCTATAGAATATAATAAAACCCGATAACAGCTTATTCATCGTCTTACTATTAAAATGGGTAAGTCGTTATCGATAACAACAACTTAAAGCGTGCACCGCAGCAAATGTGCTTTTTGAGTTAAGTTTAATACTTATAATAGCTTTTTTTTCGCAGCGCTATTTGTTAAGTCGATAATGGTTTTTGATGATTAATCTAGACTTCTCGACTCCAGTTACTCACTTCCTCCCCCTCTTTTAATCCGGTATGTATATGAAAACATTTCAATGTAATTGCAAAGATCAAGCCATTTTATTTTTTGAAAGCAGCCATTGTCTTTCTTGTGGAAGAACTGTTGGGCTTGATGACCAATTTGACCAAGTCGAACCTTTTGAATTAGATGAAGAAACCGGGTTGTTTTTTAAAGCAGCACAACCTGAAATTCGGTATCAAAAATGTGATAACAATGCGCAATTCAAAGTATGTAATGGCATGGTCAATTTAAATACCTTTGTACCGGTTGCCGATAAAGATGAAGTCCTGTGCTTTGCGTGCCGCTTTAATGAAACTGTACCCGATTTAAACGTTGTTGAGCATATTCCTTTGTGGAAAAAAATGGAAACAGCGAAACGCCGTTCTTTATATACCTTAAATGCGTTACCCGTTCCATTACACAATATTATCCAAGATCCAGAGCGTGGATTAAGCTTTGATTTTACAACAGACCGTAACGTCAAAGATCACTTCGTTAGCCAATTAGCCGACCATGAAACGGTTTTTACCGGTCATGATTGTGGTCATATCACCATTAATCTAGCCGAAGCCGATGACGTCGCTCGTTCTCATACGAAATTAGCGATGGGTGAACATTATCGGACTTTGCTTGGGCATTTCCGCCATGAACTGGGTCATTACTATTTCGACCAATTAATTGCCAATTCACCGAAAAAACATGCTTTATGCAAACAGTATTTTGGCGATGATGAGCTAGATTACCAAGAAGCGTTAAAACAACATTATGAAAAAGGCGCACCAGAAAGTTGGCGTGAAACGTTTATTAGCGAATATGCCACTATGCATCCCTACGAAGATTGGGCTGAAACGTGGGCGCATTATATGCACATTATTGACACCTTAGAGACCGCGCAGAACTTCTCTATTACAGGCTCAACTTCTGGAAACTCTGTCGATACAGAAGAGGTCGGTGAATTACATTTACCTCAGGATGCATCTTATTTTTCTGCACAAACATCTATTACCAATATTTTGGATACTTGGATGGACTTCTCGGTGATCCTCAATTCATTAAATCGTAGCATGGGGTTGTCTGACGCTTATCCATTTGTATTAACACAAGCAGTACGCATAAAGTTGTCGTTTATTCATCATGCAATTCATAATAGGCTCAACCTACTACCAGCATTAAAAAAATGAAGTCGAAGAAAATAAAGATCTGAAGCCAATAAGCAATTACAATCAGTGGCGCTTGACGGTCGGTGCCACCTTTTATCACAACATTGATTTTCAGCTAGGAGAGTAAGTTTCTTTAAATGTTTTTCGCAGAAGGTCTTAAATTATCTGACATAAAATTTTTGTATTAACAAGTTATAATGCATAACGTGGTGATGTGCAGACTTCTCTAATTGCTTTAACATACTGAAAACTGCTAGGATAAATGAGAATTATCGCAGTGATGGTTTATACCCAAGTTACACAATACATAGCAATATACATCTTGAGGAGGCTTTTTCTGCACTCAGGTCTTGCTACCGTCTCTTCTGTTTATGGGTGTACTCAATGAAATATTTGGATTTTTTTGCGTTACCATCGACTCGATCGCCTCTCTTTGTGACGGCAATTAAAGCTTCTTTGCTAACCGCCACATTTCTGGTATTGGGTATCGTTAACGATAATCTCGTGCAGATGAGTGCCATGTCAATGGGGGTTAGTGCTGCAGCATTAACAGATCATCCCGCCCAATATCACCGTCGGATTAGCGCTTTTGTTACATTAATTCTGTGTTTTGGTTGTGCCGCCATCTCTGTAGTGGCCCTCTATAACCAGCCGTGGTTATTTTTGATAGGTTTAGGTGCTGCAACTTTTTGTCTGATGATGGCAAGTGCTTTAGGACCGCGTTTCGGAAAAATGAGCTTTGGTGCATTAGCTATCTCAGTTTTTTCCATGCTCAGTTATCCGCATCATCCAGAACCTTGGTTATTGCCAGGTTTGATTGTCGGAGGTTCAGTGTGTTATTTCATCCTCTCAACCTTGGTCCAATATTTTATCCCCAACTTCAACATTGAACATGATAATCAACAATTATTTTCTACCCTAGCAAAGTATCAACTTCTC
The DNA here is from genome assembly GCF_022267535.1 of Psychromonas antarctica. GTDB lineage: Bacteria > Pseudomonadota > Gammaproteobacteria > Enterobacterales > Psychromonadaceae > Psychromonas > Psychromonas antarctica. The sequence continues at coordinate 6,534 of NZ_JAHNZV010000050.1, read as the reverse complement.
AAAGCCCGCTTTTTTGATAGCAATTCAGATCCCTCTGAGATCAGGTTGAGATTAGCTAAACTAGGCGCTCAGGCTTCGCATGCACTAGCGGATATGCAACAACAATTAATATTGCGCCAGCAAGAACAAAAAGATGCAAATCATAGTGCCGGATATTTAGATCAATTTTTTAAGGCACAAGTACTGCTTGAACGATTAAGCTCTTCCCATATTGTTTACCGAGAATTACGCCTAGAACTTGCTGATACCTCTTTGCCTGAACGTATTCAAAGAGTGATGGTGGGTTTATCTAAACGCATGTTGAGACAACCGAGATTTCGCCGTATTGCTAATTATGAAATGAATGATAATGTTGAAAATGAAGTAAAAGAGCTGGAGCAGAGCACCCAGCGACTGGCAAAGCGAGAGGTGTTTAGTAAATCTTGTGCGCTGCAGCTGGGATTTTTATTAGAAAACTTAAATAAAGTTTGCGAACTAACGCAGACTCACACTGCATTCCCATCCCAACATTTTTTATTTACTGAGCAACAACGCTTAGGGTGGCATCACTATTGGACGCTATTCAGAACGCCCAATACACCATTATTTCGTCATGCAGCGCGCTTAACCACTTGTATGCTTATTGGCTACCTGATTATTCTTATGTTGCCGGAAGATAGCCAAAACTATTGGTTTTTACTGACCATCTTATTTATCACTAAACCTTCTTTTTCAGCTACAAAATTAAGACTTAGCCAACGAATTATCGGCACTGTGCTCGGGATCGCCTTGGCAACAGGATTATATTTACTGCATTTACCTGTACTGGTATTGATCGCTATTGCAGCTATCGCTAAGTTTTTCTTTTTTTGGTACCTACAGAAAAGATACAGTCTTGCTGTTGCATGTGTTTCTATTTATGTGGTTATTATTTTACAATTCTACGGTTTAGACGCTGAGACCTTATTTATTAAGCGAATACTGGTGACCACTTGTGCAGCAGGCATCACTTTCTTAGCGCTTAGTTATCTATGGCCCGATTGGTTATGGACCCGCTCTCGCTCAGTGGTGGCCACTAATATTAACCACATTAGTGAATACCAACAGGCTGTTTTCAAACAGTATTTAAGTCAACAACGGATTGAGGACGAAGCGTATCGTACGGCTCGTTTCCAAGCACATTTAAGTGAAGCGAACTTAGTGGAGCATTGGCAGGCGTTATTAGTCGAACCGAGTTCCAAACGATCCGAAGCCGCAACCTTGTATTTATTAACCGGGCAGCTACATGCCTATCTTTCTCATCTATCCGCTTTGGCTTCTCATCGTGGGCGAATCACCTCCGAGGCAGTGCTACCTTTAATAGATGAAATTGGCGAAAAGCTGACAGAACAACTATCTGAATTGGTATTGTATCTTAGTGAGCAAGAATCTACATTTCGAGATAGTAGTCATCAACAAGTTTCAGGCAAGCTCGCAGCTTTATCATTGAGTTTATATGGCGACGATTTAATGGTTATCTTTCAACTGATAAGGCTAAACGAAGACATTGGCCAAATCAGAAAACTGGTTTTGTCCGCTGGAGATTGGCAGAAAGCGCAAGCAAGTTAATAGTTCTCGATACAGTTTTTTTGACTATTTTAAACGCCCTTATTATAAAAACAGTTAGTTACGGGGATAAAAGCTTCTTCAACGTGGCAGACACCAAGCAAACTGCTAGAGTAAGCAATGTGTACTACAATTTAGTCAATAAAAAATATTTTCTGATACATTCACTGTAAATCGACAACAAACAACATACCTATCGTTATTTAATCAGAGATCTTGTGCTGTTAATGATCACTGCGATGAATATTTCTCATCGCTTATCTTTTAGTGGAAATTCACCTATGAAAAAGAATATAAATTTATTAGTTATCCTATGTTTAACTGTTTGCTTGATCAATACGGGCAATGCTTATAGCGTTGAAACAAATTTTGATTACGATAATAACGGTTTGTATGATGCACAAGAACGCAAAATTCTACTTGATTTCCTACAGCAAGAATACCCTGAACTAAAAGCTGACTACGATAGTAATAATGACGGCAAAGTAACAGTATTGGAGCAAACCAAGGGCCGTCTTCCCCTATCATTACGCATTCCGGAAAGTGCTCGAAATAGTAATCAAAAAATTCCATGGGCAATAAATCTTTTCCCCGAGTGGCTTATGTCTGCATATTTCCAAGAAGATATTGCGATTGGCGCCGTTGTGACTCATCCTTCACGTGGCAACATTGAAAGAGATGCTACACAAGAAAATCTTCCCCTCCAACCAGTAAAAGTTGCTATTAATAGTGGCATTGAGTTTAAAGAAAACTCAGGACAGTACCTATCTATGGCTGGTCAACGTGATGCAAGATGGAATTATCGGTGGTGTATTTTTAGCTTTCGTATCGATGCGAATACGGGGTCAGATAATCAAACTATCCTGTTAGATGTTAATCACGGTAATTATTCAAATCAGTCATCCCCTAAAATCTGGTATAACAAAGATACGGGTATTAATATTCGCTATGTCGGCCTTTACAACGGTGTACGTGATACTCGTCTTATGACAACTAAAAACGACATTATTGCTGATGGAAAAACGTGGAATGTTATTGTTACCGGAATCCGCTACGGGCAAATGTTTGCCTCAGTAAATGGCTCACCACTTTCAACGGATGTAACGCAGCCAGATCGATTTTCAGGAAAGGGGCTTGGAACAGATAGGACCTCGTTTATAGGCGATAAGAGCACCGGGAATATGGCCTGGGCCTATGATACGTTAGCCTTTGGTCTAACGGAACCTTCTGAAGCAATGGTGCGTAAAATGAGCGGCTGGGCGGCTCATCGCTTAGGTTTTTATAACAACCGACCTAATAACCATTCTTATCAAATTAATCTACCAAATGATCACCAGTATAAAATCAATCGCCCAGTAATGGATGAGGAGGATTTTCCTTACCGCTATATACATGATAGTGAAAAATGGACCCAGTGGGGAGAGGGTATTAATTATTCACAGGTACGCGTTAATGGGGGAGGAGAGCGAGTCCCCGTTAGCGGTTTTGAAAGAGTATTTTATGATGACTTCCGTAAAAATCGAGTCAAAGCAAGTTCTAGCGGCGAAGCGGATCTTTGGTCTGCTCCGGGGTTTAACACTGCCGTGGGTGGTGATGCGACTCTTATTGAGCCAAACCCAACATATAATGCGTATCCTTATGATAGTACTGAACAAAAACAGACTCTATCGTTAATTAAAATAGGTGAACGCTGGAGAGGCAGTGCTTTTTACAGCGTGAATGATCTTGGTCATGGTTATACCTGGAGTGGTCCTAAGATATTCCGTATTCGTAGCATGTTCCCGCGAATACAGCAGGAAAATTTAGCTGGAGGCTTATTTCCCGCATTTTGGTCCTATGATCCAGATTTTCTATTTTGGCGCACAGCCAATAGGATTGAGGTCGACTGGTTCGAATTTGATGGTCTGAATGGGCGCTGGTTAAACGGACTCGCTTCACATTATCACTATGCAGCAGTGAATAATATATTTGCCAAACAACCTAGCAGTTATAAACGTTATAAGGCATATGGCGGAGAACTGACTGAAGCAAAAAGTAAAATTGAGGGCGGAGTCGAGTTTTGGGATGGTCAATACCATACTTGGGAGTTTGTAATTAATAATGATATCACTTTCATAAATATAACCATTAAAGATGCAGCAGGAAACGACAAATGGGTTGAAGTTGGTCGTGTCCCGACACCGCCGACTTATCTTGAACGCCTTGATCTGCAACTTGATTATGCTTTAAAGTCATATAACGGTAATCCAACCTCTGAGCGAGAGAATTTCACTGTTGATTGGATTGAAGTGCTGCAAAAAACGTCCGAAGTAATGAAGATTCCAAAACCCTTCCTCAATAGACCAATTATTAAAGGGGAGAAAATAGTTGCTAATACCATTACCTGTCAGGCCAATCTGCAAGACATTACAGATATTCGTTATTATTGGTTTGCTAATGGCTACCCGTTAACTTACACAGCGAGTAATACTTATGAGATCACCTCTGCAGAAGCAGGTAAGAAAATTCGTTGCATGGTCAAAGCCGTTGGCGCACTCAACATGCCGGAAGCTTGGACGGAAGCCGTCAGTATTGCAGCATACTATGCTCCCATTTCACCATCAAAAGTAGGCATTTCGTTACTCAGAAAGTGATGGTTATAGTGACTGATATTTCGTTCGCAGTGCTTTAAAATACGATTGAGGTAATAAAAATGCACAAATAGTCATTACAAATGCTCGCCTGTATGCGCTGATCGATTTAAATACCGCGAAATCTCAAAAATTAAAAGCCTTTAAAAACACAGTAACACAGCGTGATCCACAAGCTCTAAAAAGGTTTAGCAAACACTTGTGTCCAGTATCGGGTATAATCAGCATCACTATTTGAGACGCATGCCAAGCCCATTTCGGTTACATTTTTACTCATAATATTGTGACAATGCCCCTCACTTAACATCCACCCCTCTACCACGGCTTGTGCTGATGTTTGCCCTGCTGCAATATTTTCGGCCACATAAGACCAACGGTAACCTTGAGAAATAACACGGGACCCCACCGTGCTATCATCAACACCGGTATGACTAAAAAAATCATAATTAGCCATATTGGCAGCATGCTCTTGTGCTGCTAGAGTAAGCGCCACATTCCAGGTCACTGCAGCGACGGCGGGCATACTCTCTGTCCCACAAGTTTGTACTTGAGTGCGTTTTCCATTGATCAATGCTAACACTCGAGTTAAATCATCTTCACAGCGCAGCAAACTATAGTCAGTCACTTCAATATTACTATCACCACCAACGACTATCGGAATGTCATCAACGATCAAGGTGCCATTTAAAGATGAATCACCACCACAAGCAGCAACCAGAAATAAACAGAATATACCTATAGCCCAATTACGCATTTCACTACACCTTCTTAATATCACCAAAGCCACCCTAGCTAAAGTTTGCAGCGAGCATAGCAAGCCAGAAAAATAGTGCAATCTTAGAGAAGTATTATGGCAAACGAATGCAGCGAGAAACACGCTAATAAGAGGACCTATCCACATCGAATTTAGGGAAGATCGTGATTGCATCACAGCGATTTCTATAAGTGTGTATAACAACACTGCTTATATGGTAGGTTCCAATTTGCTACTCGTCGAAAAGGTTTGGCTGCCCTGAAATGTACAAAGGAATGTATTATGCAAAAAAGGTTAACACTGGCAATCGCTCTTATTTTGCCGCTTGCCTCGCTTACCGTGAACGCCTTTAGTGACAGCGCTATTACGGTCTGGGTTCCCGCCGATAAAGGCTATGATGGGATTATTGCCATGGGTAGCCGTTTTGAACGAGAAACTGGCATAAAAGTTAACGTTCGCCATCCCGATAGTATCGAAGTAAAGTTTCTACAGATAGCGGCAACTGGCGGAGGGCCGGATATCATCATATTCGCACATGATCGCTTTGGTGAATATGCACAAGCGAGACTTATTCGCGAAATCACAGTAAACAATGATTTTAAAGCTAAGTTTGAAAGCCTGACCTGGGATGCGCTTAAATATAAAGGAAAGTATTTCGGCTATCCAATTGCCACTGAAGCTTTATCACTTATCTATAATAAAGAGTTAATTTCGGAACCAATGAAAAATTGGGAAGATGTTTTTGCTATCGATGAAACATTATCTGCTGAAAACAAAAAAGCAATCATGTGGGATCTAAAGTCGCCATATTATACTTGGCCACTTCTTGCCGCAAACGGCGGATATGCATTTAAAGAAACCGCTGATGGCTATGATACTAAAGATATTGGAGTGAATAATAAAGGCACAAGAAGATCAATGTCATTTGTAAAAACATTGGTCGACCGTGCGATCATCTCTGCCGATTCTGATTATGTCAATGCTGAATCTGCATTTATCCACGGCAAAGTGGCGATGACGCTGAATGGGCCATGGTCATGGGCAAATCTGGATAAATCGGGAGTTCATTATGAATTGGCTATTTTACCTAAGTTAAATGGGCACCCTTCCCGTCCTTTCGTTGGCGTATTAAGCGCAGGAATCAATAGCAATTCACCCAATGCGGCATTGGCTGTAGAATTTTTAGAAAACTATCTTCTTACGGATATCGGACTCAGACTAATGAATGCGCATGTCCCTCTCGGTGCACCAGCATTAAAAAGCTTCTTAGAAGAGTTAAGTGGCGATCAGCGCGTGCTTGCTACCATTACAAATGCCAGAGCAGGAGAAATAATGCCTAACATTCCGCAAATGATGCCCTTCTGGTACGGACTACAATCTGCAATTACCAATGTAATTCAACAGCGCCAATCTATTGAAGATGCGCTATCTACCGTCGAGAAGTGAGCTTACGGCAGCGTAGCTCAACTTCCATTTTTTGTTCTGATTTAATACGGGTAACTCATCCATCAGGACTTAATTATGTCAAATCCAGAGCAACTTAGTAGCGTTATTACTGCATTTGAG
>NZ_JAHNZV010000005.1 GCF_022267535.1 Psychromonas antarctica | reverse complement strand
CCTCTTTGCAATTCATAGTGCAAAGAGGTTTTTTTTTTGCTTTCAACTTTTTTATTTTAACACTATATCGCTTGCTATCTGTTTGTTTTAGATAATTTATAGCAGCAGATATAAAGATATTTTGCCAAGTGAATAGAAAGGGCTGGGGAGTGAAAACACAGTGAATTCAATCAGTTGTGTTTTTAATATATCGGTTTGTTTTTATTGATTAAAGCAGATTTCAATAAAGGCGTTGCCATGTTCTGATATAAAGGGCATCAACACTTTCGAACCATCTACTTGGTGCTTTATAGCGTGATTTGGTCCAGAAACAACGACTGGGGTGGCCATATTAAATTCATAACCTTTCTCACCTAATTGACGTTTCGCTCCACCTGCCACCATATTAGTAATTTCGCCCATCATATCGGTGATATCGTCAGAAATATCATCAACACTTTCGCCAACCATTAAGCGAAATACATTGAGAGCCAGTTTCTTTTCAAAACTAATGGAAAAAGAGCCCTTAGCTGTCGGTCCTACCATGCCAATTAAACCTGATACATCGCCACGTGCAATTGCGTCTTTTTTAAGGGACGGTTTCCCAGGTTTTACTTCTATTTGAGCCATTGTTTGTAGGACATTGATAAAAGAAGATAAAAAAGGGTTCACAAATTCTGCATTCATAGTTTATACACTTGTATTGAGTAGTAGATAAAATTTAGTAAAATATACCCTCGCGTTCTGAGTATAAACGATTAATTATAGAGACAGTTATAACAAACGCCATGAGCTTCTAAGACTTTATTCGTTATTTTGAAGCCTGATTGCTTAGCTCGCTCTGAAAACGCGTCATCTATCACGGGATCGGTTAATCCTATAATTTTATGACAATTATCGCAAATCAATAATTGCATTGGATGTTCACTACCGAAATGGTTACACATCAAGTAAGCATTTAATGATTCAATGCGATGAATAAAATGATTTTCTAACAAAAAATCTAAGGCGCGATAGATCGTCGGGGGTTTGGCATTGGTATCGTGGCCTTGTAATAATTTGAGTAAATCATAAGCACTGATTGCTCCTTTCTGCTCTGCCATTAATAGAAAAACACGCTGCCTTGTCGCGGTGAAGCGAATTTTTTTGTGTTTACAAATATCGATAGCACGTTCTAATAAAGGGCGATGCATAACGTCAGCTCTCGGTTAATAGCGTTAAATTGGCATTACAGTTAGTTTACTGATAGAAAGGTATATTAGCACGGTTGCAGGAATACGCAGAAGAAATGAATTTGCAGGAGTCGCAGATCAGATATGATCAATTCAAAAATACCTTATGCTAATTTTGGGATTATCTTGATATAAGCCCATTTGTTAAATGGGATATGAATAATTATTCATTTAATGACTTTCAATTTGTTATTCACATTATCTGTTTTTTCGCTATGATAGGATCCTTTCACTTTTAAATGTTAACGAGAATATAATGACTACGCTGCAAAATGAAAACATTTACATCCAATCAGAAACTGTGCTAATTACACCCTTAGAACTAAAAAACTTACTTCCTGCTTCTGAAAGTGTTTATCAATCCGTTGCCGAATCGCGCCAAATTATCGCCAATATCGTGCATAAAAAAGATCCGCGTTTTTTAGTTATTTGTGGACCATGCTCTATTCACGATCTTGATGCGGCTAAAGAATATGCTGTTAAATTGAAAAAATTACACGATCAATATAAAGATACTTTGTATATTGTGATGCGAGTTTATTTTGAAAAGCCACGTACAACAGTTGGCTGGAAAGGATTAATTAACGATCCACATATGGATGATTCGTTTGATATTGAAACCGGCTTAAAGCAAGCGAGAGAATTGCTTTTATGGATCTCTGATTTGGGCTTACCGATTGCAACAGAAGCACTTGATCCAATTAGTCCGCAATATATTGGTGATCTCTTTAGTTGGTCCGCTATCGGTGCGCGCACAACAGAGTCACAAACACACAGAGAAATGGCAAGTGGTCTGTCGATGCCTGTCGGTTTTAAAAATGGCACTGATGGCAGTTTATCAACCGCAGTTAATGCGATGCAGTCTGCCTCTTCTGCACACCGCTTTATGGGGATTAATCAGCAAGGGCAAAGCGCGTTATTACAAACTAGCGGTAATAAAGATGGCCATGTTATTCTGCGTGGTGGCGGCGGTAAGCCTAATTATGATTCTGTCAATGTAGCATTAGCAGAGCAAGCACTTCGTAAAGCGGGTGTTGAAGATATATTGATTGTTGACTGTAGTCATGCCAATTCAAGCAAAGATTATTCATTACAGCCATTAGTTGCTGATAATGTATTCCACCAGGTGGTTAAAGGTAATAAGTCGATTATTGGAATCATGCTTGAAAGTAATATTAATGAAGGTAATCAATCAGCTGATTTAGCCAAAGAACAACTGAAATATGGCGTATCAGTAACCGATGCCTGCATTGATTGGGATACTACCAGCCAACTACTTGCGGACGCTGCTCGTTTGTTAAAAGACACGTTACAAACAAGATAAGAAGAAATTTATGCCTTTAAGTAAATTAAGAGATCAAATTGACGCAGTTGATCAGCAACTAATTGATCTGCTCGCTGAGCGTTTGCGTTTAGTCGGTGAGGTTGGTGAAGTTAAAACTGAACATGGACTACCTATTTATGTCCCTGAGCGCGAAGCTGAAATGCTTGCTAAACGCCGAGCCGAAGCCGAGTCAAAAGGGGTCTCCGCTAATTTAATTGAGGATATTTTACGTCGTATTATGCGCGAGTCTTATGCAAGTGAAAATGAAACGGGTTTTAAAACAGTTAATCCTCAGATGAAACGCATTGTTATTATTGGTGGTAATGGTCTTTTAGGTAAACGTTTTGTTGAAATGTTTGAACTGTCGGGTTATCAGGTTGATATTTTAGGGCGCGCTAATTGGGAACAGGCGGAATCAATTTGTAGTAAAGCTGGATTAGTTATTGTTGGCTCGCCGATTGATGTCACCGAGTCGATTATTAAACAACTTTCTTATTTGCCTGATGATTGTATTCTCGCCGATATTACCAGTGTTAAAGTTGGGCCGTTGCAGGCGATGCTGGATACTCATAAAGGCCCTGTAGTAGGGCTGCATCCTATGTTCGGGCCTGATATTTCGAGCTTCGCTAAACAAGTTATTGTTTATTGTGATGGTCGTGGAGAGGATAAATATGGGTGGCTCATTGAACAGATGAAAATTTGGGGCGCACATCTTTATGCTGTGAAAGCGGAAACCCATGATGAGTCAATGACCTTAATTCAAGCATTACGTCATTTCACCAGTTTTGTTTATGGGGTGCATCTGCAGGAAGTAAACGCAGATCTAAAGCAGTTACTTGATCTAAGTTCGCCAATTTATCGCTTGGAGTTGGCGATGGTTGGTCGATTATTTGCTCAGGAACCGGCTTTATATGCAGATATTATTCTTTCTCAGAAAAATAATTTGGCCATGATTAAGCGTTACCATAAACACTTTTCTGATGCGATTGAATTATTAGAGCATGCGGATAGAGATGCCTTTATCAACCGTTTCAAATCAGTCACTGATTGGATGGGAGATTATTCAACTCTATTTTTGGATGAGAGCCGTGCACTTTTACAGCATGCTCATGATAAACGTCACTATGAAGATAAATAAATTCTGAAAGTGAGGTTTTCTGACGGCAATAAAAAGGAGGTTATTAACCTCCTTTTTATTTATATTATTTTGTTTGAGTATTTTATGCGACAAACTCTTTATTTAATTTAATTTCTGCATCCGACTCAATTTCAATTTCTGGCTCTTCAATCGTTTCTCCTGATATTTCACCAGTGCGGCACATATCTTTACCATTCTTTTTGGCACGATCCGCTTCAGCCTTATGGATAAATTTGTTTAGTTGTCGTTCAATTTTTTGGAATAACTGCCCAATTGCTATATAGAGATCATCGTGTTCTGCATGAGCAAATATCTTACCGTTAGGTATGTTGATAGTCGCTTCAATTTTGACGCCTTTAGGCTCTTTGGTGATGATGCAGTGTGGGCTAATAAGAGGGATTTGTAATTTTTCTAATCGTTGGAAACGTTCCTCTACTTTGGTGCGCATTGTGTCAGTGATAGTGATTTGTTTACTTGTAATTTCAATTCTCATAGAAGACACCTTTTTGTTATACACATATTGTGTTCTTAAATAGACTAAGCTTTTTCTAACTATTTTAAAAGAGACTGAGATCTCATTTAATTTGCTTTTGTTATTAAGGAAATCATTCTTTGACCTATGTTTATTTTCTTTTTAAAAAAAAGATAAAGCGCTTGTTGCAAGTAAAAACTTAGGGCATATTATAAAGAATAAATTCCCTTCTTTTACTTCTCCTTTTTTGTTGAAATATCTTTTTTCTGTTCTCTCATTTTGTTATCTTTACTTTTTGACTCCTTTTTTATTACAGTTGAACTATTACATGTTGCTACCCTTCACTTTTAAGTTTACACGCATTTCTTTATTTTGCTACCTATGCACTTTTTGCTACCTATGTATCCAGAGTTCGTTATTATTTGCCTCTCCTTGGTTATACGGTTTAAGCCTTTATGGTGATTTAAAATATCCACCTACTTTCACGCAGTTTCAGTATGTTAATCCGAACGCGCCAAAAGGTGGTGTTTTCAAACAAGCTGCTATTGGTAGTTTTGATTCGCTAAATCCCTATATTGTCAAAGGAAATGCTGTGGCAGGGATTAATCTAATTTATGATACTTTACTTAAGCAATCAAGCGATGAGCCTTTCAGTGGTTATGGCTTGATTGCAGAGAAAGTAAAAGTTGCAGATGATTTTTCTTCGGTCAGCTTTTTAATTAATAAAAATGCACGTTTTCATGATGGCAACAGTATTCAAGCAAGCGATGTTAAATTTAGTTTTGAACTGCTAATTGAACAAGGTACTCCGCTTTACCGTTCATACTATGCGGGAGTGAGCAAAGTCGTTGTTGATAGCCCGCTACAAGTCACTTTCTATTTCAAAGAGGGCGGTAATCGCGAATTACCTTTGATTATTGGTCAGCTTCCCATCTTTCCGGCGCATTACTGGCGGGATAAAGATTTTTCTAAAAGCAGTCTGGTTATTCCGCTTGGATCGGGCGCCTATCAAGTGGGTGACTTTGATGCATCAAAAAGAATCACTTATCAACGTGTGAAGGATTATTGGGCAAAGGATCTGCCAGTCAATAAAGGCATGTTTAATTTTGATACGATGGTATTTGATTATTATCGCGATGATAGTGTTGCTTTTGAAGCGTTTAAATCGGGTGCTTTTGATTTTCGCCAGGAAACATCATCGAAACGTTGGGCAACTGGCTATAAGGGGAACATGTTCTCTGCAGGTGAAATTATCACTGCTAAAATAGCAGATAAAACGCCTCAGGGAATGCAAGGGTTTTGGTTTAATTTACGCAAAAATAAATTTAAAGATGTGCGCGTTCGCAAGGCAATTAGTTTACTGTTTGATTTTGAATGGACAAACAAAACGCTCTTTTATGATGCTTATACACGCACTAATAGTTTTTATGCGGGCTCGGAACTGGCTACAGAACGACAAATATCGGCGCAGGAATACGCTATTTTAGAACCTTATAAGGCGCAATTGACTGCTGCAGTATTTGACCCCATCGACTTTCCGAAAACCAATGCTGATGGTAATGTTCGTGTGCAGATGAGAGAAGCTGTCAAATTGCTTGAGCAGGCGGGTTATCAATTGGAAGGGAGCAAAATGCAAGACAAAAATGGTCTGCAGTTGAGCTTTGAATTTTTACTTTACAGCAAAGATTTTGAGCGAATTGTTCACCCCTTTCGTCGGAATTTACAGCGAATTGGTATTAAAACATCGATCCGTTTGGTGGATGTGTCTCAGTTTATAAACCGTCTGAACAATTTCGATTTTGATCTTATTTCGCTGCCCCGAGGGCAATCCATTTCCCCTGGTAATGAACAGATGAGTTACTGGGGATGCGCTAGCGCGATGCAGGTGGGAACGGCTAACTGGTCTGGAATCTGCTCACCAGTGATTGATAAAATAATCACCCAATTAATTATGTCTGATACTCGAGATAAGTTAGTGAACACTAGTAAAGCATTAGACAGAGTTCTGCTTGCGCAACATTTAGTGATCCCACAGTGGTATCTCCCCGCCTACCGTATCGCTTACTGGGATAAGTTTGATCACCCGAAAATAGCGCCCCTCTATGATTTAGGGGTAGCAACTTGGTGGCGTCGTCCTTCGATAGATGGCAATCAGGAGGTCTCCCCATGAATACTTATATTTTACGCCGTCTACTGCTTATCATTCCCACATTACTTGGCATTATGACCATTAATTTCTTTATTGTGCAGATCGCCCCCGGCGGACCGGTTGAGCAAGCCATCGCACAATATCAAGGTATCGATGGTAGTAATTCAACCCGGATCGCAGCGGGTACGAGCAGCGATATAAAAAAAAATAATAACACCAGCCAATATCGCGGCGCGCAAGGGATCGATCCTCAATATATTAAAGCACTTGAAAAATTATATGGGTTTGATAAACCACTTTTAGAGCGTTATTTAACTATGTTATGGCGTTATGCCAAGTTTGATTTTGGTGAGAGCTTCTACCGTAATCAGAGTGTCATTGATTTGATTCTGGATAAAATGCCTGTATCGATCTCTTTAGGGTTATGGACAACACTGCTGACCTATCTCATTTCGATTCCATTGGGTATTAAAAAAGCAACCTCACACGGTAGCCGCTTTGATATATGGAGCAGTACTCTCGTGACCACCGCTTATGCAATCCCAGCGTTTATTTTAGCGATTATGCTGATTGTTTTATTTGCTGGTGGCTCTTATTACGACTGGTTTCCTTTGCGTGGATTAACATCGGATAATTTCGATCAGCTGAGTCTTTGGGGACAAATTAAAGATTATTTTTGGCATTTAACGCTGCCTATTTTAGCTTCGGTATTAGCCAGCTTTGCGACATTAACCATGCTCACCAAAAATTCCTTTCTCGATGAGATCCATAAACAATATGTGATCACTGCTCGGGCGAAAGGGTGTTCGAAAAATCGCGTTTTATATGGACATATTTTTCGTAATGCGATGTTATTAGTGTTAGCAGGGCTACCCGCTGCGTTAATCGGTATTTTTTTCACCGGTTCAATGTTGATTGAAGTTATTTTCTCATTGGATGGATTAGGATTACTTAGTTTCGAATCGGTTATTAACCGTGATTATCCGGTGATCTTTGCTTCGCTGTATATTTTTACCCTCGTGGGGTTGGTGTTGAAATTGATTAGTGATATCACCTATACCTTAATCGATCCCCGTATTAGCTTTGAAGGACGATAATATGTCATTGCTTAGTACATGGCACAATATGCGTAACAACCCGATCAATGGCAATCGTTGGACACAGTTCAAAAAGAACAAACGTGGATACTGGTCGTTATGGATATTCATGACTCTTTTTATGCTCAGTTTATTGGCTGAATTATGGATAAATGATAAGCCAGTTATGGTTTCCTACCAACAGCATTGGTATTTTCCTATTATTGAAGAGATACCCGAAAATAGATTAGGGGGGGATTTTGATATCAACACGGATTACCGCGATCCTTATATGGTTGCGCAAATAGAGAAAGCGGGGTGGATCCTTTGGCCTCTAGTGCCTTTTTCTTTTGACACTATTAACTTTGAATTAAGCGAACCGGCACCTTCACCGCCGAGTAATATTAATTATTTAGGCACGGATGACCAGGGACGAGATCTACTCGCACGCTTAGTTTATGGTTTTAGAATTTCGGTTCTATTTGCTCTAACCTTAACTTTTTTCAGTTCAATTATCGGTATTGTTGTCGGGGCTGTTCAGGGATATTACGGTGGACGCATGGATCTTTGGGGGCAGCGAATTTTAGAGATTTGGGAAGGACTGCCAATGCTCTTTATGTTAATTATTTTAGCCAGTTTTGTTGAGCCGACATTCTCATGGTTACTCGGATTGATGATTCTATTTAGCTGGCCGAGTCTGGTCAGCGTCGTGCGTGCTGAATTTTTGCGTGGCCGCCACTTAGAGTATGTGAAAGCAGCAAGTGCACTGGGCGTTAGCGATAGTAAAATTATGTTTAAACATATTTTACCCAATGCGATGATTGCCACATTAACCTTTATGCCTTATCTCTTTACTGGCGCGTTAACGACATTAACGTCACTCGATTTTCTGGGTTTTGGTTTGCCGCTCGGATCAGCCTCGTTAGGGGAAATGGTCGCACAAGGAAAAGATAACCTACATGCACCCTGGCTCGCTATTACCGCCTTTATTTCACTTTCCACTATTTTAGTTTTATTGGTGTTTATCGGTGAAGCAACGCGTGATGCTTTTGACCCAAGGAAAAGATGATGCCCCTTGAAATAGAATCAAATGAATTGCTCAAAGTGCAAGATCTATCGATTAGTTTTGCGCAGCAAGAGATTGTTAAAAAAGTCAGTTTTACATTGGACAAAGGGCAAACATTGGCCATTGTCGGCGAAAGTGGCGCGGGTAAATCATTGCTTGCATTGTCTATTCTGCAATTGTTGCCTTATCCGCATGCCCATCACCCTTCAGGACAGATCACGCTTTGTGGGCAGGCTCTAATAGGTAAAGGAGAAGCCATATTAGAGGCGATTAGAGGGAATAAGGTCAGTATGATTTTTCAGGAGCCGATGACTTCCCTTAATCCATTACATACAGTGCAAAAACAGATAGCCGAAAGCTTACTGATTCATAAAGGGTTAAGCGGGCAAAAGGCGCGCAATAGGGTTCTTGAATTACTGGATTTAGTTGGCATTGAGGCGCCGCAAACACGCTTACAGTCCTACCCTCATGAATTATCAGGTGGACAGCGGCAGCGGGTGATGATTGCGATGGCATTGGCCAACGATCCCGAGTTGCTGATAGCCGATGAGCCAACAACGGCGCTGGATGTTACTATCCAAAAACAAATTTTGGATCTGCTTAAATCATTACAAAAACGGCTTAATATGAGTATTTTGCTAATCACCCATGATTTGCATATTGTGCGCTCGATTGCGGATTCAGTTTTAGTGATGCGTGATGGCGAGATTATTGAATATAACAGCACAGATGATTTGTTTAACCACCCCAAGCATACCTACACAAAAACATTATTGGATGCTATTCCATCTGGGAATATGCCCGCAATAGTTGATCCGCAACTGATATTGTGCGCAAAAAATATCAATGTTAGCTATCCGCTGAAAAAGAACTTTTGGGGGAAAACAGTTAATAGCTTACAAGCGGTTAAAAATGTGAGTTTACAAATTTATAAAGGCGAGACGCTTGCCATCGTTGGTGAAAGTGGTTCAGGGAAAAGTACGTTGGCACATGCGTTATTGCAACTTAATAAAAGTAGCGGGCAAGTGCTTTATCTAGGGCAGCAGATTGATTCGATAAAGCATAATGCGCTGCAAAAACTGCGCGCCAAGTTACAGATTGTTTTTCAAGATCCGTTTGCCAGTTTAAGTCCACGTTTATCGGTACGCGAGATTATTGTAGAAGGCTTAGAAATTCATAACCCGCGCTTAACTAAGCAGCAGATGGATAATGAAGTGGCAACCGTTTTAGCTAGGGTTGGGCTGGATAAAGATAGTGGCGGACGTTACCCGCATGAGTTTTCTGGTGGGCAGAGGCAGCGTATCTCGATTGCACGCGCATTGATTTTGCAGCCGCAGCTGATCGTGCTCGATGAGCCTACCTCGGCATTAGATAGAAGTATTCAGAAGCAGATTTTAGCCTTGCTGGTTTCGTTACAAAAAGAGTTTGCTTTAAGTTATCTGTTTATTAGCCACGATCTCTCTGTTGTGAAATCGATTAGCCACCGTGTCTTAGTGATGCACGCGGGGGAAATCATTGAGCAAGGGGTAACACAGGAACTATTTGCACGGCCGCAGCAAAAATATACTCAACTATTATTATCATGCGCTAGCATATGATGCTACCTTTGTAGTGTTTATAACTATAATGATTAACTTGAGCGGCTATGAAAAAAATATTTGTTTTATGTTTATGTCTACTCTCTAGTTGCAGCTTTTCGACCGTTTTGCCGCTTAGTCAGCAACGGCAAATATATGCAAAAACAGCGGCTTTACAGGAGCGGCAACTATGGGAAGAGGCGGCTCAAAATGCAGCCTTGATTCCACAATACCCGTTAACCTACCTGCTTGATTATCAATATATTAAAGCGCATTTTGATCGAAATAGTTTATCCGCAGTACAGTCCTTTATTAATCATTATTCAAGACGAAAAGTCAGTAGCGATCTGCAACGAGATTATTTATATTACTTAGCCGATAATCAGTATTGGCCTGATTTTCTGCGCTTTTACCCACATCTGCCCAATTCGTTGGATCTGAAATGCTTTCATTTTCAAGCCCAAATGGCGCAAGGAGGTGCAGATAAAATTTGGCCTCTAGTGCAAGAAACGTGGTTAACTGGATATTCACTGCCGAATGCCTGTGATAGTGTCTTAGACTATTATTTGGACAACCATAAAATATCTAGCGCGTTAATTTGGCAACGTTTTCAACTTGCTTATATTCACAATCAAACCTCCTTAAGTGCTTATTTACTGACCTTAATGGATAAAAAAAGTCAGCTGTTAGCGCGACAATTGTTGCAGTTAAGACGATCGCCAGAAAAATTGCTAAGCAGTAAATTATTTCAGGAAAAAGAGCAAGCCAGTTACTCTTTTCTGTTAATCGGTATTAAGCGTTTGGCTCAAAAAGAGATTAGCTTAGGGATTAATGCTTACTTAGCCTACGATAAAAAAATCCCATTTACTTTATTTGAAAAAATCAGTTTAAAAAAATATTTTATCTCACGTATTTTAATCCGTAATGAAACAAGCTTGCTTAGCTGGTCAGATAAAGAGCTGCTGGATTTAGGTGATCAAGACTTAATTGAACAGCGTATTCGCTATGCGATTAAATTAGACAACTGGGTTGATATTGAATTTTGGCTAACGCAGCTGTCATTGCCAATGCAACAAGATAATAAATGGTTATATTGGCAAGCTCGGGTATTGGAGAATAAGCAACAGCCAGAGCAAGCGAATAAGCTGTATCGACAAATTGCCACTGAGCGTACTTTTTATGGTTTTTTTGCAGCGCAAAAACTTGGTTTAGCATATCAATTTAATGCGCAACTAGTCACTGCAACATTGGATAATTTAGAAGCATTACAGCCTCAACTTGCCCATATTGAAGAGTTACATTTCAATAAGCTTCAGCGACTGTTAAAGCGTGAATGGCAGGCTTTGTTGGGTAATCAGAGCTACCATGCTCAGCGACAATTAGGCCTCTATGCTTTCCAAAAAGGCTGGGCGCACCTCTCTGTCGTTGCAAGCATCCACTCTAAAAGCTGGGATGCATTGAATATTCGCTTTCCACAAGTTGATCCGGATCTTTTTTTATCTGCAGCCAAAAAATATCAACTCGAACCAACCTATATCTACGCAATTACTCGCCAAGAAAGCTCTTTTGATGAGTTCGCTTATTCCCCCGTCGGTGCGCGTGGGTATATGCAATTAATGCCGGGCACCGCCATTGATACGGCACGAAAAATAGGGCTGACAGAATATAAAGCGAGAACGCAATTAAATCAGGGGTATATTAATGTCCAGCTTGGAACCGCTTACTTTGATTTTTTAGTTAAACGATATAACGGTAATCGAATTCTGGCAACGGCAGCTTATAATGCCGGACCGAATCGCGTTGATCGTTGGCAAGGTAATAAAAAGGGCCGGGCAGAGCAAGGATTAAGAATGGATAGTTGGATTGAAACTATCCCTTATAAAGAAACGCGCCGTTATGTTAAAAATGTTTTAGCCTATAATCTTATCTACCAGCACATTCTAGATAAGCCACTTGAGCTTCTTACTCCGACTGAGCTTGATGCACGCTTTTAATCTGTAAATCTCTATTAGTAAGCTAATAGTAAAAGCTTGACGATTACCAGCAGGCATCATTATTCGTGTTGCCATCGCTACTATGGTGACTGTTCTGATCTATAAACAGTGTTTTGCAGGCACTTTCATCGTGAGCTTGTGTGCTGCCAGTTTTAGCAACTGCTTTCATTAAATAGGTTGTTATTCCTGCCGAAACCACTGAAAATGTATAATAAGCATGGTTTTGGGGAAGTCCTATATCGGCTGCTATAGCTGCATAGCTGGGATTCAAAATGTGCAAACTGCTTTGCTGTAACTGCGCTTTTATTAACTCAGCTTTGGCATCTCCGCGCCGCACTTTAATAATATGCGACTGGTAAGATGGGTAAGCAATACTGGCGAGTATGGCTATAATTGCAATAACAACCAATAGTTCGATTAATGTAAAACCGTGCGTTTTTTTCATAACGTAATCTCACCTTTATTCCGTTGACTTATCTAATTTTTAATATGCGAGTGAGAATAGTGTAGATCTTTATTAGCAAAGCCATCGCTGAAAAAGTATTTATTTGCTTTCCATGCTAGGTTTTAAGTTTAATCTTTGCTGAGAGAGATGATTGTTGATTAATGGAACAATTGCTTTATTACACTTAATGTGTCATCTATTTTTTTACTGTTTTTAGGTGTTACAAAGACCGTGTCATCACCCGCAATGGTGCCTAAAATACCTTCTGCTTTACCGATTGAGTCTAGCAAACGAGCTATTAATTGTGCCGCACCAGGACTGGTGCGGATAACTATCAGGTAATCATTGTAATCAATATCTAGAACAAGATTTTTCAATGGACTGGATGTGGTTGGAATTCCCAGTTCTGCTGGCAGGCAATAAACCATTTCTCCCTTGGTGTTTCTAGTGCGCACTGATCCCGATTTACTTAACATTCGTGAAACTTTTGACTGATTAATATTGTTAAAGCCAGCCTTTTGCAATGCTTCGACTATCTCACCTTGGGAACTTAATCGCTCTTTTTTCAATAATTCTTTAAAGACGTCCATTAATTCAGTTGATTGTTTCATATTAAAATTACTCTATTAGATGCGTTGCGAATTGCTCGCGCAATGATAAATAATATTGAACAATTATCAATAACTTAATTGTCAAAATAACTGCATAATTATTCATTATAAAATAATATATTATGATCGATACTTTGTCAGTGCTCAGCAACCCCTATATTGATAAATAAATGCCATCGGGCAACCCATTTACATTGGAATAACAATAGCGGTCTAGTTTAAAGGCCATTGAAATATTTTTATTCCGGTGCTTTCATCACATATTAATTTAACCTCGGTCCGGGATAAGTAAATTGATATAGTGCATCTATCTCCTTGATTAATCTAGCTACTCGTTTGCTTTCTTTATTGTGCGTTGAGGTTGATTTGCGGTTACAACTAAAAGCAAATATTAATCGATACAATACTTAAAGTGCTTCACTTTCAGAATGAACCCTATTTCGTCCATTCTCTTTGGAAACGAATAGCAATTTATCTACCCGTTGGAAAAGTGTATCTAAGGTGTCACCGTACCGATATTCAGAGACACCGAAACTACATGTTGCTGATAGATCATCGCTTACTTTACTTTGGCTAATTAATATTCTTAGTTTTTCACATATTAGATATGCCTTTTCGTGAGTTATCTCTGGGAAAATGAGCACAAATTCATCGCCTCCCCAACGAGCTACCAGATCAAGCTTCCTTATATTGTCCGATACAAGTTGGCTTATGGCACAGAGTAAAAGATCACCCGTTTTATGACCGTACTGATCATTAATATGCTTGAATAAATCGATATCAAATATAGCTAAAGATAATGGGTGTTGATAGCGATTGGCCCGTGATATTTCTCTGCACAGTACATTTTCAAATTTATGTCTATTAGCTATTTTAGTTAAAGGATCTCTGTTTGAAATGATCTCGATTTCAGTGATCTTTTTTTCTAATTGTCGGTTTTTATTTTCTAGTTCTTTGGTTTTTATATCGACTATCTTTCCGAGTGTTAAATTGCCGTTTTTAAGCAATAGATTCTGTTCAATAAGAGCAAGCTGGGCTTTTTTTTGTTCATCGATATCATGATGTACACCGATCATTCTGGCCGGGCTGCCATCCGTGTTATATTGAATGATATTACCGTGATCAACTATCCATAAATATGAGCCGTCAGCTTTTTTACAGCGATACTCTATTTGGTAATTATCTATTTTGGCCGTCAAATAGGAGTCAAAATGAGCCATAACATGGTCATAATCCTCTGGATGGATAATATTTTCCCATGTAAAAACATCTTCTTTAAAGCTCCCCAATTGGTAACCCAGCATGCGGTACCAGCCAGGGCTCCTGGTAACATGACCTGTATTTCCATCCCAATCCCATATACCTTCAGCAATTAAATCCAATATACTGTTTAAAGTCATATCGGATTTTTTAACTGTTTTATGGGGATACGTTTTGTACATGATTTTCTCTTTTAGCTAATTACATCTTTGATGCAGTTAAGTACATAACCTCAGTTCTGGATAATGGAAGCGAAATTAGATTAAATATCAAAAAGTTAAAAAACATATTATACAGTGCTGTTAGTTTTGCGTAGTTCAAGGCGAATCATCGCAGCAATAACTGGTTATTGCTAGATGATTTAACGCAGAAATACGCGTAAATAACGGTACTGTATCGTTTAGCTTATCCAGAATTGAGGTTACATATATAAAGCGCAATAGTAGAAGCAGTGTAATGGGATTTACATGTAATAAAGAACAAGTCTGCGATACTTCAACTATGAATAGAGTATAGCTTCACGATCATCTTTTAGCGTAATGATCACATAAAAGTTACTTTTTATTGTTTAATTAGAACAGCTGAATGCATACCCAAGCTACCTCTGAATCGGTATTTTGAGCGGCGCTGAGTATATTGTTACAGGGAAAAAAGCTGGAAAATAAGGGGCAATGCTTCGATTCATCCGCATTAGATGTTATATTTGAGGCATTATATTTTCATTGGACTTGCTATGAAACACCAACAAGCTGTTTATTTACAAGAGATGGGGATAACCCGTTGGCAAGTCCGTAAACCAACACTATTTAGCCATTTATCTGTAACTGTGCCCGTTGATTTAAGTCATTACTCATTACTGGTGCTAAGTTCAGAAGCTGATTTTTCTCATCCGTTAATGAAGAAAATATTAAAAGCATTTAATTTTCCCGTTGATGCTGTTTACAATTGCTCAGTGGCTGAGTTTGAAAATTTGCAGGGGCCTTTACCTGAATATATCTGGTCTACTTTTGGTGAAATTAGTGAACCGGTTGGTCACAAATTATTAACCTCTCCCCCTGTCGCTGAACTTGAAAATAGCCCGCCACAGAAAAAAGCGTTATGGGAGCAGTTTTGTGCATTTAACTAATCATCCATTATTACAAGTTGTGCCAATGGGACTTGCTGATATTAATAGTGTTTATCAGCTTGAAGTCCAGTGCCATAGCCACCCTTGGTCTGAAAAAATATTCTTAAGCAACTTTGGCTCGCGCTATTTTAATCATCTGTTACTAGAAGATGAAAAAGTGATCGGGTATTTTGTGGCGAGTTCGGTTGCCGGTGAAGTTACTCTGATGAATCTGGTTATTTCACCTGCGCGACAAGGCGCGGGATATGGGCGAATATTGTTACAATTTTTAATAGAATACAGTAAGAAAAAAGGAGAAGAAGAGATCTGGTTAGAGGTACGTGCCTCTAATATTACGGCATTAGCCCTGTACGATAAACTCGGTTTTATGGAAGTTGAGCGACGCCAAGGTTATTACCCTTGCGCAAAGGGGCGTGAAGACGCGATTGTGATGTGTTGTTATCTGTAACGATATTATCAAATAAAATATATTAACAGTGGAATAAAAAGATGATCTCGAAAAATCAACTAAAGCTTATCCAAGCTCTTGAGCAGAAAAAACAGCGTAAAAAATTGGGGCTTTTTTTAGTGCAGGGAGAAAAGAATGTGGCGGAGTTATTTAATTCGACCTTCATTATCAAGCAGCTCTTTGCAACGGCGCCTTATATCAATAAAAATAATTCATTACTCGGTGAAAAGGGGCTGGTTAGCGTTACGGTTGAAGCAACAGAAGAGGAACTTAAAAAAGCAGGGACATTAGTTTCAAATAACAGTGTTGTTGCTGTCGTTCAATGCCAGCCCGCCGAGCTGCCGGAAATTGCTGCTAACGAATTAGTTTTGGTATTAGATCAGGTGGGTGATCCCGGTAACTTAGGCACTATTATTCGAGTAGCCGATTGGTATGGCATTGAGCATATTGTTTGTAGCCCTGATTGTGCTGATTTTTATAATCCTAAAGTGATTGCCGCGACAATGGGGTCATTTGCTCGAGTGAAAATTAGCCATACAGAGTTGCCAGCCTATTTGATGCAGCAGAAAAAACCAATTTATGGTGCATTCTTAGAAGGGGATAACATCCATAAAACGGCTTTAACTCAAAGTGCAGTTATTGTGATGGGCAGTGAATCGCATGGTATATCGAGCGAGGTGGCTAAATTTATTACAGATAAAATAACTATCCCTAGCTTCGGAAAAGCGGAGTCATTAAATGTCGCTATGGCTACGGGCATTATATTGGATAATTTTAAGCGCTAAGTGATCTAACTTTTGTTAGCATCTGCGTGCTGAGAACTTGCCTGCAATACTCCTTTACATTTTTTACACAAATATTTCTCCCCTCTTAATATTTTATTATGACGGCGTATTGTCAGCTGATGTGCGCTGCATAAACATTGATAGTTAAACAGTTGGCCTCGCACATCACTAATATCCAGAGAATGAGTCGTGTTAGCGGGGCAGTCGAAAACATGGCGCATAATAGATTGCCACTCTCGGCCATGTGGGCGAACTTTTCCATAGTGTTGAAAAGCAATTAAATGCGCCACTTCATGTGCTACAACTTGATTAATAAATTCACTACGATTCTGTTTAAAGAGGGTGGCATTGAATTTGATAATATTGCGTTGTAGATGGGCGGTGGCAGCACTTCTACCGCGTTGATTAAAAAGGTAATCTGGCCGTTTGAAAGGGCGATCAAAAAAGCACTCTGCCAAAATGAAACAATCTTCACCTTTAGCTCGGAGTACTTTTTTATCTTCGTCAGTTGGCATGGTTGTTATTAATTTAAAATTAAAACGCTGCCGCTTTCAAATCGGCTACCTTATCTAACGCTTCCCAAGGGAATTCTTCTCGGCCAAAGTGGCCATAAGCTGCAGTAGATTGATAAATCGGTTGAATGAGATCGAGCATTTCGATCAAACCGTAAGGGCGCAAATCAAAGTGCTTGCGTATTAGCTGGATAATCAGATCTTTTTTCACCTTTTCGGTGCCAAAGGTTTCCACGCTGATTGATGTTGGCTCTGCCACGCCTATGGCATAAGAAACTTGGATCTCACAACGATCTGCAAGGCCTGCTGCGACGATATTTTTCGCTACGTAACGTGCTGCATATGCAGCACTGCGGTCAACTTTTGATGGATCTTTACCAGAGAAAGCACCGCCACCATGGCGAGCTGAACCACCGTAGGTATCAACAATAATTTTACGCCCCGTTAACCCACAGTCACCCATTGGTCCACCGATCACAAAACGACCTGTTGGGTTAATAAAATACTTAGTGCGTGCGCTCAGTAACTCTGCCGGTAATACAGGTTTGATAATCTCTTCCATTACCGCTTCGATTAAATCTTCTTGCTTAATATCTTCTGAATGTTGTGTTGAAAGTACCACTGCATCTATGCCAACAATTTTACCCTGATCATAAGCAAAAGTAACTTGGCTTTTGGCATCTGGGCGTAACCACGGTAGGATTTTCTTCTTACGCACATCGGCTTGACGTTTTACAAGGCGGTGTGCATAAGTGATCGGTGCTGGCATAAACACATCAGTTTCATTGGTTGCATAACCAAACATGATGCCCTGATCGCCGGCACCTTGTTCGCGCGGATCACTACGATCAACACCTTGATTAATATCAGGCGATTGTTTGCCTACAGTATTAAGAACAGCGCATGAATCTGCATCAAAGCCCATTTCAGAACTGGTATAGCCAATATTGCGTATTGTTTCTCGGGTGATTTCTTCAATATCAACCCACGCATCAGTGGTGATTTCGCCACCCACCATGACCATACCCGTTTTTACATAAGTCTCACAAGCGACACGCGCTTTTTTATCTTGTTTTAAAATTGCATCAAGTACCGCATCTGAAATTTGATCGGCGATTTTATCTGGATGACCTTCAGATACTGATTCAGATGTAAATAAGTCACGTGACATGTGAACTCCTAAATAATATGGGTTTAAATTGTTTTAGATGTTTTTACATCTAGACGTCCATAATACATATTTTTGTGATAGAAGGCACCTTATTATTAACCAGTAACATCGTTTAATAATTATTTGTTGTAAATTCAAATAGTTAAATAACAGTATATTTTAATAAATATGAGTATTAGTTTTTGTAAAAGAGCTTAATATTTTTGGTATACTCAGTTCTTTAGTTCTCTGGTTTTAGCCGCTCCTTTTCTGATTATTGTATTGAGTTTTATTATGTTATTAGCGATTCGTTTAAAAGCGTTATTAAAAACGTGTGTTTTATTTATTAATAACCTTCCCCGCAAGCACTTTTTTGCACTAATCCTTCTATTTGTATTTTTATTAATTATTTCATTTATACCTAGTCAAAAGTTGAGAAAAAAAACAATTGAACGCCAATTAGTGTTGCCACCTATGTCGACAACGGCTGAAAATTATGCCATTGCCGAACCTATTGCCGCTGTTAAAGAGGTATATAGCGAAGTGTTTCCCGATTTTTCAGGAAATAGAGAAGTACAAATTGAGATCAAAACGGGTGATACATTAAGCGAAATTTTTCAACAAGAGGGATTATCTGCGGCATTATTACAAGAGTTATTAGAAGAGGATAAGCAGTATCTTCGCCTAAGTAATTTATTACCAGGACAGAAAGTTAAGTTATTAATTAACCCTGAAAATAAACTACTCGTTTTAAAAGTGGTGATAGATCTGGCCAATACCTTAACTTTTACGCTTAAAGACGATCAATATATTTCTTTATTGGAAATCAAAAAGGGAGAGTGGCGTAATAGTGTTTTCCAGGGCAGTGTCACCGGGAGTTTCTATCTTGATGCCAAACAAGCGGGTCTCTCTGCGGGGCAAATTCAACAAATTTCTGGTGCGTTGCAAGATAAGTTTGATTTTAATCGTCAGTTTCGTTTAGGTGATACTTTCCATATTTTAGTCTCTAAACAGTATATTGACGGTGAATATAGTTTTGATAGTGAAGTATTAGCAATTTTAATTAAAACGCGATTGAAAAATTACAGCGCGTTTTTATATGAAGATGGGCGTTATTATGATCAAAACGGTTTAGGTTTAAATAAAGCCTATCGCCGCTCCCCTCTGATTAAAAGATACCGTATTAGCTCACCTTTTAACCTCCGAAGGCTGCACCCTATTACTAAAAGAATTAGCCCCCATAATGGTACCGATTTTGCGGCGCCAACAGGCACAAAGGTCTACTCTATTGGAGATGGTATAGTCGTTCGTGCTGGTTATCATCCCGCAGCAGGTAACTATATCGTGATCAAGCATGGGCGAAAATACACTAGCCGTTATTTACATCTTAGCAAAATTTATGTTCATAAAGGACAACGTGTCACGATGGATACTTTGATAGCTAAAACAGGCAATACAGGCCGTTCCACGGGAGCGCATTTGCATTATGAGTTGCACGTTTACGATCGCCCTGTTGATGCTATGAAAGCGAGATTACCTCTTTCTAAAGAAGTGCCTCGTAAGCAGATAAAAACGTTTATGCAACGACGAGATCTTTTCTTGAAAGAGATGGGGGAAACCTCCATTTAAATAGCAAACAAGATACAAAAATTTCACATAATTACATCAAGTTACGTATTGTTAATTATGTAAATAGCGTTATATTATAATTAAGGGGTTGGCTCTTTACTCAATTGGGGTCGTTATATGTTATTAAAAAGTGATGCTTACGAAGCTTGTATCGGTTATTTTTCTGATAACTTAGATATTTTTGAAGGACAAAACAGCTCGGACCGGGGAGATTTAATTTCAGATATTGTCTCTGATCAGGTTGCTGATATGTTGATCTGTTTCTGTCAGCAACAACCGCAGTTGAGTAATGAAACACGACTGGTTGTGATTGCAGAAGGGGATAAATTGGTTGATGATATAGAGCAAATTTTAGGACGCTTATGGGAGAAGCCTGCAACACCGTCACAAGTTGAATTTATCGAAGAGTACTTTTTGCTACTTAAAAACAGTTTAGATTCGCAAGTACCAATAAATCTTTAACTACTTCTTCAAGTGGAAAACCAATACAGTACGCATTGGTTTTTTATTCTATGACAAGGTGTGGTGCAGGTGTACGACCTCAAGTAGCTGATCTTCGCGTTCGAAACGGCTTTCCATCACTTGACCCAATTCAGATAAATCCTCATCAAAGTCCAGTAATGCGCTATCACTGGCAGAATAAGCATATTTATCGTTAAAACTTAATGCAGTATCTGTTGTCGTTGTGATGCGAGAATAAAGTTCTTGTGCAATTTTCAAGTTATTTTCGCCATCTAATTTACATTGCAAAATAATCTGCTCATATACTTCGAAATGTCCTTTCGAAGTATAATCGAGTAATATTTGGCAGAATTTGGTTATGTTTTCTTGAGTGGGTAAGCTGCGTATTGTTTGTTGGTAAGGCGGTAAAGCCGCTATCTTACAATATAAAACCACTAATTCTTGGCGATCTTTTAACCAGTTATCAATAACTGAAAGCGTGCCACCCCATTCATTCTTGGCTTGTTCTAATTTGGTTAGCATAACACTTCCTTTTTAAGTAGATTATAATTTTTATTAACATCAAAGCTAAAGAATATTGTACTTATCGTCAACTTGAATTTGAAGATAGAGATAATCTTCCTGTATAACTGTGAACTAATACTCATCCCTGCCATTTATGGCTAAATAGCCTTAAACCAGCGATGTTATCATATTTAATTAGGTTAAATTTGATGTGCAATTGATTTCTAAAGTAATTTTTTAAGTAAGGAATAAAGATGACGTTAGCCGCTCAGAATATTAACAACCAAGAGGATGCTTGGTGGTTTATTGTTGCTCAAGGAGAAATAGTATTGCAACCCCAAGGTGATTTTATTCCTTATGGTAACCTGGATGATTTACCTTTTTCTGCGTCGTTAATTGGTAATAAAATTAAAATTGGTGAATATCATTCCAGTCCTTGTTATCTGGTGCAATTGGCTGAGAAAATTGACGTGGGTTTAGGTGAATATTCTAGTTTGCGTTTTTTATTAGGGCGGGTGGAGGATTCGTTATTTGATATGGCTGGCCGTGCTTTTCAGATTTCGCTGTTTTTTCAAACACACCAATATTGCGGACAATGTGGTGAAAAGATGCGTGCAATTGATTGGGAAATCGCTATGAAATGTTATCACTGCCAGCACCGCTGTTACCCGCGAGTTTCGCCTTGCGCTATTGTTGGTATACGTAAAGATAAACAAATATTATTGGCGCTACATCGTCGTCACCAACAAGATAATCGACCTGTATTTACTATTTTGGCTGGCTTTACTGAGGCGGGGGAGACTGTCGAAAATTGTGTTGAACGAGAAGTTTATGAAGAAGCGGGCATTAAGATAAAAAATATTCAATATGTCACCAGTCAGCCCTGGCCTTTTCCGCATTCGTTAATGATGGGCTATACAGCAGAATATCAATCTGGGAAAATTAATATCGATCCGAAAGAGCTATGCAGTGCCGCTTGGTATGAGATAGATGATCTACCTGTTTTACCTAACCCCGGCACGTTGGCAAGGAAACTCATTGATCAGCTGATCATCGAGTGCCGTTAGGCTAACTTCTGTTCTGGGTTCACTCGGCTAGCAATAGTCCGCTATTGCTAGCCAGTTCGCCTTGAACGACACAAACTCTCAACACTGCATGATATTAAAAAATAGTTACGCTTTTATTACACCGATCTGAGGTTAGCTGAAAAATTTAAATGTAAAAAAAGATGTTAAAAATGCTAGCATAGTTGCAACATATTCGTAAATGTTAACTACAAAAAATTAATGGTGGAATAAAAGAAGCATGACTGAATTAAAAAATGATCGTTATATTCGTGCATTATTAAAGCAACCGGTCGATAAAACGCCCGTATGGATGATGCGCCAAGCTGGTCGATATTTACCTGAATATAAAGCAGTACGCAAACAAGCAGGTGATTTTATGTCATTATGTCGTAATGCAGATCTTGCTTGTGAAGTGACTTTGCAGCCACTGCGTCGATTTGATCTTGATGCTGCCATTTTATTTTCTGATATTTTAACTGTGCCAGATGCAATGGGGTTGGGGCTCTATTTCGAAGAGGGAGAAGGGCCTAAATTTGCCCGCCCAATCCGCTCTAAAAGAGATGTTGATAATTTAATAATGCCGGATCCTGAAGGTGAACTGCAGTATGTGATGAATGCAGTACGCACTATTCGTCGAGAGTTAAAAGGCGAAGTCCCCTTGATTGGTTTTTCGGGTAGTCCATGGACATTAGCAACTTATATGATTGAAGGCGGGAGTTCAAAGGCATTTACTAAAATAAAAAAAATGGCCTTTTCTGAGCCACAAATATTACATGCCTTGCTGGATAAGTTGAGTGATTCGGTTATTGATTATTTAAATGCACAAATTTCAGCAGGCGTTCAGTCAGTGATGCTTTTTGATACCTGGGGCGGAGTATTATCGCCACGCGATTATCAGGATTTCTCGCTGCAGTATATGGCTAAAATTGTTGCTGGGTTGAAGCGCACCTATGAAGGTAAAAAAATTCCGGTTACCCTGTTTACTAAAAATGGGGGGCAGTGGTTGGAATCGATTGCTGATACTGGCTGTGATGCAATTGGACTTGATTGGACGATCGATATGGCTAGCGCCAAAGCACGAGTTGGCTCGCGTGTTGCGTTGCAGGGAAATATGGATCCTTCTATGTTATACGCATCCCCGCAAAGGATAAGCGAAGAGGTCGCCACTATTTTGCAAAGTTTTGGACAAGGCCCCGGCCATGTTTTTAATTTAGGCCATGGCATTCATCTGGATGTGCCACCCGAAAATGCAAAAGTTTTTGTGGATGCGGTTCATGAATTAAGTGCGCAGTACCACTTATAAGCTAACTAGAAGACTATGTTTTGGCGTGCTTTTCTAGTTAACCTCAAATCGGGATGATGCAAGGGAAATTCTATTTAATATCATACAGTGTTGATAGTTTTGTGCAGTTCAAGGCAACTCCGCGTAGCGATAGCTGGCTGTTAGTCGCTGAAAACACGGAGATAGCTGCGCTGCATCGATTTGCTTATCCTGAGCTGAGGTTAGTTATTAATTACAGGCCAAATCATTCCCCAAAATATCCTTTATCTAATCCAGAACCCCTCTGGTAAATGCACTCTCTTATGCTTATTTGGCGTAAAACCTCTTTATATACAATCTATTCAGTCACTTTGCTGGTTGGTCTATTATTTTATTCGATAAAACAGCTCAAATTCGCATCATTTTCGGGTAGAATACCGCCTAGTACAAATAACTTTTATTTTTTGAATTAAAAACAATTGTGTTTATTGATTCATTAACCGAGGAATATGTAAGAAAATGGAAAATAGCCGACCAATTAAACGAGCGTTACTAAGTGTTTCAGATAAAGCTGGCATTGTTGAATTTGCAAGAGAATTAGCGGAAAAAGGTATTGAGATCCTTTCTACTGGTGGCACCTGTAAACTACTTGCTGATAATGGCATTAAGGTAACGGAAGTTTCTGATTACACTGGTTTTCCTGAAATGATGGATGGGCGTGTAAAAACTTTGCACCCTAAAATTCATGGCGGTATCCTTGCTCGTCGCGGTATTGATGAAGCGATTATGGCAGATAACGGTATTGAAGCTATCGATATGGTAGTGGTTAACCTTTACCCCTTTGCTGAAACGGTTGCTCGGCCAAATTGTTCGTTACAAGATGCTATCGAAAATATTGATATTGGAGGCCCTACGATGGTGCGCGCGGCGGCTAAAAATCATAAAGATGTTGCTATTGTCGTCAACGCAAGTGATTACAAGCGCATTCTTGATGAAATGAAAGAAAACGATGGCGGACTCGTTTATAAAACGCGTTTTGATCTGGCTATTGCCGCTTATGAGCACACCGCCAAATATGATGGCATGATTGCTAACTATTTCGGTACGATGGTGCCAAGTTACGGTGAAAATAAAGACGGTGATATTGAGTCTAAATTCCCGCGTACAATCAATATGCAATTCGAAAAAAAGCAAGATATGCGCTACGGTGAAAACAGCCATCAAGCCGCTGCTTTTTATGTTGAAGCGGAGATAAAAGAAGCCTCAGTTGCAACGGCAACACAACTTCAAGGCAAAGCTCTTTCTTATAACAATATTGCCGATACAGATGCAGCACTTGAATGTGTTAAAGAGTTCGCTGAACCTGCTTGTGTGATTGTGAAACACTCTAATCCTTGTGGTGTTGCAATCGGTGGCAATATTCTTGATGCTTATGAAGGAGCTTACAAAACTGATCCTACATCTGCCTTTGGTGGCATTATTGCCTTTAACCGCGAGCTTGATGCCGATACAGCTGAGGCAATTGTTTCTCGCCAGTTTGTTGAAGTCATTATTGCGCCCAAAGTCAGTTCAGAAGCGGCGCAAATTATTGCCGCTAAGAAAAACCTTCGTCTACTTGAATGTGGAGAATGGGCAAGCAAAACACCGGAATTTGATCTTAAACGAGTCAATGGTGGTTTGCTGGTGCAAGATCGTGATCAAGGGATGGTTGATTTAGCGGATCTGAAAGTGGTCTCTAAACGCAAACCAACGGCTGCAGAATTAAAAGATCTACTCTTTAGTTGGAAAGTTGCTAAATTTGTCAAATCAAATGCGATTGTTTATGTGAAAAATTGCTCAACAATCGGCGTTGGTGCAGGTCAAATGAGTCGAGTCTACAGTGCTAAAGTAGCGAGTATTAAAGCGGCGGATGAAAACTTAGTGGTTGAAGGATCGGTGATGGCATCGGATGCTTTTTTCCCCTTCCGTGATGGTATTGATGCGGCTGCTGAAGCGGGCATAAGTTGTGTTATCCAACCGGGTGGTTCTATGCGCGATGATGAAGTTATCGCTGCTGCAGATGAGCACGGTATGGCAATGGTGTTCACCGGCATGCGTCACTTCCGCCATTAATCCTATTTTGCTTTGTACTTTTATTCGCACTCTGCGTTGAAAGTGGTCACTTGCAGTAGCAAGCAGCGCGCTTTCTCCTTGATTGCGAATTAAATCACTTTGCAAGTATTAAGATTAATTTATACCCAAATTATTGAATAAATAAGGTTAAACAATGAACGTTTTAATTATTGGTAGTGGTGGTCGTGAACATGCTCTGGCATGGAAAGTGGCACAAAATGCATTGGTGAAAAATATTTTTGTTGCACCAGGTAATGCAGGTAGTGCACTTGAAGCTAAAGTAAGCAATGTCAATATCGCGGTTGATGACATTGATGCGCTGGTTGCTTTTGCTAAAGAAAATCATATTGAACTCACCATTGTTGGCCCAGAAGCACCACTTGTCATTGGTGTGGTTGATGCCTTCCAAGATGCTGGACTTGCTTGTTTTGGCCCAACCAAAGCAGCTGCTCAATTAGAAGGGTCTAAAGCGTTCACTAAAGACTTTTTAGCGCGCCATAATATTCCAACGGCTTGGTACCAAAACTTCACTGAAATTGAGCCTGCGCTCGCTTATGTCCGTGAAAAAGGTGCGCCCATTGTGATTAAAGCGGACGGCCTTGCCGCGGGCAAAGGTGTCATTGTCGCAATGACATTACAAGAAGCTGAAGATGCGATTCAAGATATGCTTGCTGGTAACGCATTTGGCTCTGCAGGACACCGTGTTGTCATTGAAGAGTTCTTAGATGGTGAAGAAGCATCATTTATCGTTATGGTTGATGGTGAGAATGTCGTGCCGATGGCAACCAGTCAAGATCATAAACGTGTTGGTGATGGTGATACAGGACCAAATACGGGCGGTATGGGGGCTTACTCGCCAGCGCCAGTGGTCACGCCTGAAATGCATCAACGTGTTATGGAGTTAGTGATTAACCCGACAGTTAAAGGGATGGCTGCAGAGGGCAATACCTACACTGGCTTTCTCTATGCAGGCCTGATGATTATGGCTGATGGTACACCTAAAGTGATCGAATATAACTGTCGTTTTGGCGATCCGGAAACGCAGCCAATTATGCTGCGTATGAAGTCAGATCTGGTAACCCTTTGCTTGGCAGGTGTTAATGGTGAACTTGCAGATATGACTGCTGAGTTTGATCCGCGCGCGGCGATTGGTGTTGTTCTCGCTGCTGGTGGTTACCCCGCAGATTATAAAAAAGGATTGCAAATATCAGGTCTACCAAAAGTAGAAACGGAAGGTCTGAAAGTGTTCCATGGTGGCACTTCTGGAGTTGACGGAAAAGTCGTGACCAATGGTGGGCGTGTGCTTTGTGCTACAGCACTGGGTAATACCGTTACTGAGGCGCAACAAAAGGCGTATCAATTGGCGAAACAGATCAGTTGGGAAGGAATGTTCTATCGCAGTGATATAGCTTATAGAGCGATTGCTCGAGAGAAAAAATAAAAGTTAATATCAGACAAGAAAAAAAAGCACCTGAGGGTGCTTTTTTTTAAGCAAAATAAAGCAGGATTATTTATTAACCGATTCTTTAAGTGCTTTACCGGCTACGAAAGCAGGTACGTTAGCTGCTTTAATTTGGATGTCTGCACCGGTTTGTGGGTTACGTCCTGTGCGTGCTGCTCGGTGGCTTACTTTAAAAGTACCAAAACCGATTAATTGCACTGGTTCACCATCTGTTAAACTGTCTGTAACGCTAGCAAGCATTTGTTCTAAAGCGGCTTTAGCCTGAACTTTTGTTAAATCTGCTTTTTCAGCAATTGCAGCAACAAGTTGAGTTTTGTTCATCTTAGTATTTCCATTTTTATAGTTAGTTAGAATTGGCCTTTACCTGACAACAATGAATGTATTGCAAGTCGCTGGCTCAAGTAAAGACTAATGGCTATAAAAACAGAATATATTACTTTTAATTGTCCTTACTGTGTTAAAAGTCACAAAAAAATTATCAATTTAATCGCTTAATGCGATACCCAGATTAGTCACACCAAAGTCTAAAACGTACTGACGGATAGATTTTATTAATTCGGGGCTGCGTTGATTGCTCAATTTTGCTAATAAAGCTTCTTGAAATATCAGCTGTTCTTGGAAAAGAGAAGTCTCTTGTAACTCATTTTTATCGACTTCTTTGCCGCTTTGTAATTCCATAAAGCTAGCGATAGTAGAAAATGCTGTTTGGCTTGCATTGAACGCTTCATCGGCCGATTTGCTTAATAAAGAGTTAAAAGCACAACTCATAATGACGCAGTGATCAATCGCGGGATAGACACCATAGAACTGGAAATCGCAGGCATCAGGAATAATCGCTTCGAAATGTTCTTGCTGAATAGTAAAATTGATTTTTGCTCCTTTTACTGTCATTTTTTCCCAAAATAGCTGATTGATATTATCAATTATTTTCCCATTTTCACTTTCAACCGCTTCACAAAAAAGGTGGAAATGTAGGATAGTGTGTTGCGTAAGAGCTATGCAAAAAACACTTTGCTGCCATGATGCTAAGCGCTTTAACTGGTCATTTATTGGTAATAAAAGCATATATTCCTAATACGTTCATAAAGGTTGGTTTAGATCTTATCGTAAGCGAGATAAAAGGTCTGCTATTTTTGTTACGAGCATAAAAAAAGCGACTATTATGTCGCTTTTTTTATTAAGACGGCTGAATAATTAACCCATACCATATTTTTTTAATTTTTTGCGTAGTGTACCGCGATTAATACCAAGCATTGTTGCTGCACGCGTTTGGTTACCACGCGTGTACTGCATAATAATATCTAATAATGGTGCTTCAACCTCAGATAAAACAAGTTCATATAGCTCAGTTGTATCTTGACCATTAAGTTGCGCTACGTAACCAGAAACAGCTTGACGTACTGAATCGCGAAGTGGTCGTTGAGTTATTTGCCCTGTAGCAGGAATACTGGTTGTTGTTGTAAGTGTTTCTGAAGAAATATTTTGTTCAAACATGGCTATTAACTCTTTAATTACTAATGATTTAAAAAATTTTCTAATGCATTTAACTGCTCAAAAGCGCAATTGATGACATTAAATTGTCGTTTAAAGTAACCTAACTGATCTTGCTCTTTTAAATACCACCCAACATGCTTCCTAGCAATTCTGGGTCCCATTACCTCACCATAGAAGTCATGTAATGCTTGCACATGGCCAAGAAGAATGGTGCTTACTTCCATCGGTCCCAGAGGAGCAAGTTGCTCACCTGTTTTCAGGTAGTGGTTAATTTCATTGAATATCCAAGGCGCACCCTGTGCCCCTCGTCCAATCATAATGGCGTCAGCTCCCGTGTAATCAAGCACAAATTTCGCTTTTTCCACTGAAGTTATATCGCCATTGGCAATTACAGGGATAGTTACATTTTCTTTGATTTTTTTTATTGTGTCATATTCAGCAAAACCATTGTAAAAGCACTGCCTTGTACGACCATGCACAGCAAGTGCTTGGATGCCCGATTGTTGTGCAAGTTGTGCAATTTCAACACCGTTTATACTTTCAGGATCCCAGCCAGTGCGAATCTTCAAGGTGACAGGGACATCTACGGCATCAACAACACTCTCTAAAATTGCTTGCACAAGTTTAGGGTGAGGTAATAAAGCAGAGCCTGCTCTCTTCTTATTCACTTTTTTGGCCGGACAACCCATATTAATATCAATAATCTGGGCACCTTGCTGCATACTTAACTGTGCAACTTTTGCCATTTCAATCGGCTCGGAGCCTGATATCTGCACAGATCTAATGCCAGATTCATTACGGTAGTCCATTCTTAGCTTAGATTTTTTACTATTCCATACACGGGGATTAGATGACAGCATCTCAGAAACTGCCAGTCCAGCACCGAGTGAACGGCAAAGCTCACGGAAGGGGCGATCAGTTACCCCCGCCATCGGCGCTAGAATGATGTTGTTATCTAATTGATACTGCCCAATACGCATATAAAATATACAATCTCTCTAACCCAAGGCGGCGTAGTGTACGCATTTTTGCCGTCAGAATAAAGGTTAATAAGTAACCATTTTGAAATTATTTCGCTTGCAAATGAGCTGATTTTGAGTTCTTGCTTTATTTATAGATGTTTAATACCAGAAAGGCGCGCCCACTCTTCTTTAATTTTTGCTTTATCCATTGTGAACCACTGGCTATAAACAGCAATTAACTCCTCTGCTTGCTGTTCTAAAATGCCGGATAATGCTAATACACCATTGTCTTTGATTAGCGCTTCAATATGAGTAGATAACTCACGTAATGGGCCGGCTAAAATATTGGCCACCAGGACATCGGCTAAAATACCTTTAGGTAGATCATCTGGTAAGTACAATTCAAGTTGTTCAGAGACATTGTTGCGCTGAGCATTGTCACGACTAGCCGTGATAGCTTGCGGATCAATATCGATTCCGATGACACGTTTTGCACCTAACTTAAGCGCTGCAATCGCTAGAATTCCTGAGCCACAGCCAAAGTCGATAACTACTTTGTCTTGTAATTCTTGCCCATCTAGCCAAGCTAAGCATAACGCGGTTGTTGGATGTGTACCCGTGCCAAAAGCGAGGCCAGGATCGAGCATTACATTGACAGCCGTCGGATCCGGTACGGGTTTCCAGCTTGGGCAGATCCATAAACGTTCACCAAACTTCATTGGATGAAAATTATCCATCCATTCGCGTTCCCAATCTTTATCTTCTAGTGGCTCAATTTTTAGAGCAAAGTGGTCACTTAACAGTGGGCTCTTTTGTAATTGTGCAAGTACAGGTGTCATATCAGTGCTAGCGTCATAAAGGCCTGTAATGTCGGTGTCACCCCAAAGACGTGTTTCGCCGGGTGCTGGCTCAAAAATAGGCACATCATGTGAGTCGGTAAAGGTCGCTGAGAGTGCGCCCGTTTGCATCAGTAATTCACCAATATCTTCCGCATTTATAGACGTTGCATTAAGTTTCAGTTGTATCCAAGGCATTATTTTTACTCATAGTCATTATTGTAATAGGGCAAGAATACAGGGGAAGCGGGTAATAATATAGTTTTGCTTGAGGGTTCATCTTATGATGCTGTCTTGATCTTCTCTGTTTATTTTTGTTGGTGTTAAAGCTGTGCGACCTCGCAACTTGAACAAGTGCATTAATAAAGAGGGAAGTGAAAAAACGTAAAGTAATTTGCAAATCCCTATTGCGCAGAGGGTTTGATTAAATTTGTGCGTTCATCAGCCATTTTTTATCACACGATAAATCAAATTCATTCATCATTTTTTTTATACTGAGCGGCGCATTGTAGGGCGAATGAATATCCCTTTGCACCTAAGCCGCAAATAACCCCTTGCGCAATATCGGATAAATAGGAGTGGTGGCGAAACGTTTCACGCGCATGCACATTGGAAAGGTGGACTTCAATAAAAGGAATGTTGACTCCTAACAACGCATCACGGATGGCGACACTGGTATGCGTGAATGCGGCCGGATTAATGATAATGAAATCTATTTTATTCAATGACTGATGAATTTTTTCAATGAGTTCATATTCTCTGTTTGATTGTAGGTGGGAGAGTTCTAGGTTTAATTGCAGCGCTTCATCGCCTAGTGCTTGAATTATATCGTCGAGCGTTTGTCTGCCGTAAACATCAGGCTCACG
Organism: Psychromonas antarctica; assembly: GCF_022267535.1. Taxonomy (GTDB): domain Bacteria; phylum Pseudomonadota; class Gammaproteobacteria; order Enterobacterales; family Psychromonadaceae; genus Psychromonas; species Psychromonas antarctica. The sequence goes on along the minus strand of NZ_JAHNZV010000005.1, from coordinate 72,197 downwards.
TTGACCGAGTAAATTTAAATTTGGGCCATTTAAAATTAGCACTTTTATTTTTGGTGACATAAAAAACTCCTATAAACAGTTACTTTGGGAGTTTATCTGCTCTTTTACAAACTGGCTACTCTTCTCTTTTTTAAATAGTCAAAAGTGAACTGATTTCAATATTTTTATAATTTAGGATAGGGGAAAAGCGGTTTAAATCAATCGCTATTAAAAAATTATTTTAGATTAAATACTAATAAAAGCAGAGGCCTATAATCAAGGGATCTTTATTTAGGTTAAATATTGGTCAATGCGGTTTACTTTTACGTGATCTTTTCTAGACTTAACTCCGTCTAGGTCAATTTCCATTAGGGAGGGGGAGTTCCTCTCTTATGAGCGTATAGGAGATAGTATGTATTCTATTAAGCAAAATAAAGGTTTTGCCGTATTAACATCTGCGCTTCTGTTAAGTATTGCAGCCATCGCCTTCACGGCCAATATGGCATCGACCCAATTAATTGATAATCAAGTCATTGCTAACTACTACCGTAATAATGAAGCATTTGTTAATGCGCAATCGGGTATCAATCTACTGCTTAGTAAACTCACAGACAGCAAACTAGCGACAGAATTGATCTCCTCACTACCGCGTCAATATACCTCTAAAGATCGTCACTATACAGTACAAGCTAAGCAAATTAACGGTAATACATTGCAGTTTATCTCTTCGGGTCGATCCGCGGATGAGACCGCTCAGCGTACTATTCAATTAGAAGTTAATTATCTGCTTAATCGCAATCCTCCCTCCGCTCCGGTTTCTAGCAATGGGAAATTAAATCTAAACTTTACTGCCAATATTAATGATGGTTGTGATGGTTTTACTGCAGCCGGGTGTATTTCAGACTCGAATATTTCAGAGCACATGATAGTCAGTAATCCTGATGGCAGCGTTACACTGAATCAACAGAATGAAGGGGATGCTCTTTGTTTTGCAGGCGCTTCACTTGATGCAAACAGTATCGATTCGGAGGCTTATTCTGGTGACTACTTAGGTGATCGTGTGGTCGATAATCAGGGCGATTGGGGAAATGTCCTCGCACCGGAAGGGTCGCTGTTTTTTGGTCTTACTTCCGATTCAACTTTAGAGCCTAGTTCTTTATTTGAGGCTACATTTGGTATTGAAAAAAATGATAGTAATATGTTGGCGCTTGCAGATTTTTCTTTTTTGGTTGATATGACTATTGCTGGGGCGGTAAGTTGCTCTGAGCAATTAAAAAAAGTGACTGACGAAGATGTCGTTATTTATATTAAAGGAGATTGTGATATTGAGCAGAATGACGCATTAAAAAATAACATGTCAGAAAACAGACGTTTTACGATTGGCTCAGTTGAACACCCTAAAATGGTCTTTATTGAAGGAGGCACCTTTGTTAACCAGCCCAATACAGGGGCTTCTGTTGTCGGCTTGCTGTATTTCCTTCCAAGTCAGCACTATGTTGTCGACAGTGATGATCATGTTATCACCGTGGAAGATTTAAGTGTTGATATGGGGGGGATCCGCGTAAACGGTGCATTACTGACTGAATATAAATGCTCATATGACGGTTACGATAAAACAGAGAATACGAGTATTAAGCAGCATTTTTCTACACGTTATGACATTGCTGTGCTTAATGATCTCTATCAAGATGCGGGTGGTGCAGCGCTGAGCAGTAATTACAGTATTAAACCTGGAACTTGGAGAGACTTCTGATGATACCTGTAAGTAGATTTAGTGGATTTTCATTGGTTGAGATTTTAGTTTCATTATTCGTGGTCAGTTTAGCAGCGGTAAATGTCAGCGGATTGCAAAAAATGGTGATAGATCAAAATCGTAATAATGTTGCACATAGCGCGGTGATAGAGCTAGCAATAAGTAAGATGGAAGCGCTGCTAAAATCGGTGGATATTGACACTGTAGATGCGTTGAATGCAAAAAGTGAATCGGATATTCTCGGTCTTCAGCAAACCCAGTTTACGTCTGTGTGGAAGGTCAGTGCTGACCTGGGCAGTGAGGTTGGTGAAGGGATACGCGAAGTACAGTTAAAGATAACATGGAGAGATGCAAAAGGAGAAAAGCAAACTTTCACTTATTCTGAGCTGGTTCATTTAAATACACAGCTCATAGAAGGGGAACTATCTTATCCAGTAGATATTATTATTTCACTCCTCGAAAGTAATGACATAATCTATTTTGAGCCGAAAATAGATTATAAAAAAGGAGCCTTTGTTATCTATAATAGTGAATTATATGAAGCCACTGCGTTTCATTCAATCGGTAAGGGGCGTCCACATGATGTGATCGATCCCAATGCTAACTCGGGATGGAAAAATTATGGCCCCATTAATAATCCGGCGTTGGCTACTAATGTCAATCTGACAACATTATTTGCAGATTAGCTGTCCGATTTTTATCATATAAAAACGGCAAGCCAGATAAAGTAAATTATTTAACATTGCACCCAAGCAATCTAAACGATCTGTTTCAATTTAATAATGTGGAGGGCGCATTTCTTCCTTTTCAGAGGCAAGTTGATTCGGTTCTGCCTCCTTTAATTTCGCTACAAGCAAAGATACCTGCTCAGTAAGTAATTGTAATTTACGTTGTTGTTCGAATAGTTCATTATTTAACGTTTCGATATTATCTTCATGAAATGCCACTTTCATTTCCAGCTGTTCAATACGATTTTCTTGCTTCATTATTTTCTCTATCTGTTATTTTGTAAGCGGATCTAGCGGCCATATTTCTAAAAATCCGGCTGAGCTTTCACTGGCAATTTTATCACCATCCCATAATGTGGCGGAGTATACTACAGCTGTTTTCGGACGTGTTTCTTTTCTTGGGGTAACCGTCCAGCTTTGTCGGCTTAAACCTGTTTTTACATCCCATAAAGTTATCGTTTTTGTACCGTTGCCTGTCAGCAGCTGTTTACCATCATTAATAAAACGCACAGAAGAGAAGATAGATTGGCGCGCAGTATAGTTTAGTGTACTTTGTAATTTTCCTGTTTCTAAGTTCCATATTTGCGATGCTTTTTGAGTATCGGCAATAAAAGCATAACGTCCTTGGGCTTCAAATTTGACCATAGAAACGCGATGCTCAAAGTTAAACTCTTGGATAATTTGTGCTGTTTTTGTATTCCATAAGAAAGCGCGGTGATCATTGCCGCCCGATAGTGCGTATAGACCATTGGCCGATAAATCGATACTATTTATTTTTTCAGTGTGAATAGGCATCTCTAAACGTCGGCCTGTTTGTAAATCAATGTGAACTACTTTACCATTTACTTGTCCATACAAAACATATCGGCCATTTGCAGATATGCGGATATCACGAATAGGCGAATCACTCACTTTATAAAAGCCCAATGATTGTCCTGATTTGATATCCCAAATGGCAAACTCATGACGGCTTGCTGACAATGCATGACTGTTGCTTGCGGAGATACGTACTATATAAATATCATTGTCTTGCACATTGTGGTGTCGCCATTGGAATAACAATTTGTTATTACGGTTATCCCAAAGGCTCAAACCATGATGAATTGAGGAGATAATTGAGTAATCGCCATTTTGAGAAATTTCAGCCGCAAAGGCGCCCTCTACAGCATGCTCATATCGTTTTAATGGCTGATCTGATTCGCTGCAAGAGATTACTAGAGTGAGGATTAGTAATGAAAAAAGTGATTTAAAATAGATGTTTAATGACATTTTAGAATTAACTTTTGGTTTAAATTAGCTTTAAGGTTAGTATAAGCTTATCAATTTTGATACCTGCTTTCCCCCATTTTGGGATGGAAAATAGTATCGTTGGATATTTTATTTAATAAACAAGAACAATTTTGGAGTAACAATGAAAAATGTATTTAAAATCTCTTTATTAGCCGCTGCGGTTGTATTAACTGTTGGCTGTAATGAAAAGAAAGAACCAGTAGCAGCCGCTGTCGCAATAGAAGCTCCGGCTACTTTTGCAAATAACCAAGATAAAGTGGCTTATGCAATTGGCACTTCATTTTCTCAGCAGTTTAATACGATGCTTGCTAAACAAGCTGAATTGGGAATGGAATTAGATAAAGAGGTTGTACTTCAAGGTATCACAGATACATTACGCGGCAGCTCTAAATTAACTGACGACGATATAATGACAACACTCAAGGCTTATGGTGAAGAGGTCAAAACCGCTGCTGAAAAACAGATGAAAGAAAAATCCGAAAAAGCAGCAGAAGAAGCGAAAAGTTTCTTGGATGAAAATGCAAAAGTAGAAGGTGTGACGGTGACCGAATCTGGTTTACAGTATTCTGTTCTTACCAAAGCAGAAGGCCCTAAACCAAAAGCTGAAGATACAGTGACAGTGCATTATGTAGGTACACTACTCGATGGTACTGAATTTGATAGTTCAGTTAAACGTGGCCAACCTGCTACATTCCCACTTAACCGCGTAATACCTGGTTGGACGGAAGGTGTGCAGTTAATGAGTGTTGGTGAAAAATACAAATTCGTTATTCCAGCTGACCTCGCATATGGCGAAGCGGGTGCGGGCTCTATTCCGCCTAGTTCTACACTGATTTTTGAAGTGGAACTATTAGATATTAAAGCTGCAACGAAAGAAGATGCGCCTAAATAAAGACAGCCTTATTGCTTTAAAGGTCGCCTAGGCGGCCTTTTTTATTTGCTTTGTGAGGTCATCAATCCCCGCTGTTTATCTGATGTGACCTGTTAAGCTCGATGGTTAATCACACTAGGCTCCGGGCAGATAGCCAAGCAGCGAGCAATATCAATATCTTTACACTCGCTGCACAACGCTGGGTTAATAACAAAAATACTGCCTTTAATGCTTATTGCGCCTGCTGGACAAACTGTCTCACAGGCGTAACAAGCAAAACAATCCTCTCCTATTTGCAATGCCATTAACTTGCCTCCAGCGTATTTTGTTGTCGCCATTTCAACTTTGCTTGTTGTTGATATTTGCCAAACAGCTCAGGTAATACTGTTTTCACGCTATGGTAACCATAGTCAACATCTACCTTAATACCGGCCGCCTCTAACGCCTGTTGCGGCTCGTTGCCAATACGACTACACAGCAATAGATCAACCCCATGCAGCGCCTTTATAGCCTGTTGTAAATTGCGGTTATGGTTACTCTGATGATCATCTGTATCAGGGCACTCATCAGAGCCGCTGCAGTAACGTTTGATGCGCCGTTCGCCGATATAATAATGTTCATTTTTAATAAGCAGATAGAGTTTAAAGCAATTGGCATGGCCAAAGTGGAGATTGATCTGTTCGTTATTATCGCTGGTGATAGCAACGATTAAAGAGGCTTGTTGCTCTGAAGCGCCTCGACTGGCAAGCGCCGATTGAAAACGGCTGCGGGCAAGCATCGTGTGCGCATAATCGACTGACTGTAAATTAATATCCTTAATATTAAACTCACTGCTTCTGTCTTCGCCGAGCATCCCTACCGCGTCCGCGCGACATTGCTGGCAATGTTTCATCTGGCTGACATTGCCGCCCGATTCTTCGCGCACCTGTTCAAGCTCCGCCTCTGATGGTTCCCGCTGTCCGTTAAGTCCAAAAAAGGTGCCATGCTCAGGTTGACTGATAAGTGGCATAATATTATGTAAAAAAACATTATTACGTCGAAGTTCACGACTTAGCTCTGGCAGGTTATGTTCATTAATACCCGGTATTAGCACCGAGTTTACCTTTGTTAATATACCCGCTCTAGCCAGCGCCTGCAGACCTGCCATCTGCCGCTGAATTAATATTCTGCCTGCCTCAACGCCAGTATAGCGTTTGCCATCGAGATAGATCCATTTATATATCTGCGCGGCAATCACCTCATCCAACGCATTAATAGTGACAGTGACATGATCCACCCCTAACTGCAGCAACTCATCAACATGATCGATTAAAGTCAGGCCGTTGGTTGACAGACACAGTTTGATATCAGGCATTGCCTCACGTATTAATGCCAAAGTAGTTAAGGTGCGCACAGGGTTAGCCAAAGGATCGCCAGGACCTGCAATACCTATTACTGACAATTGCGGAATTGCTTTGGCAACGGCTTGTGCTTTTTGCAGTGCCTGCACTGGTGTTAGTAGCTCAGAGACAACACCGGGTCGTGATTCATTAGCGCAGTCATATTTACGATTACAGTAATTACATTGAATATTGCAGGCTGGCGCTACCGCTAAATGCATACGCGCATATTTATGATGCGCATTATTGGAATAGCAGGGATGTTGCGATACTTTCTGCAGCTGTGATAGGCCAATATCAGCAGTGCTGTCGGCTTGTTTGCTGAGATTAATATCAGAAGTGAGCGATTCGCTGACGCACTTCGTTTTACAACTTGGACGCGAATCAGTATCTGTCTCTGTATGGTGTTTATTATCGTGACTATCCATAATTGTCTACCTAAAAAGGAATGATTACTGATTTAAGTGCAATCTTTATACCAGACAAATATATGTTGTTAACCAATTGATAAATATGCCTATTAAGATAAAAACCTGAATTTAAAAAGGGAGGGAGGAGCGCACGATTGGTGGTATAGAAGACAATTGTAGGAAAATGTACATCCTATTCGTAACGTTTTTTTGTGGTTAAAAGCTATTTCGCTAACTTATGTGCCATATCCGACAAAGCGTACATTGGACTGTGACATTACCCTCTTATTCTCTCACATTGATTTTGTAAGCTATTGAATATAAATGTAATTCTATTTGGTCTATGTTTTGCAAATATCAATTTACAAAATGAAATCGGTTATGAGGTAGTGATTATGTGGGATTATTCAGAAACGGTAAAAGATCATTTTTTTAATCCAAGAAATGCCAAAGCGCTAGAGGATGCGAATGCGATTGGTGATGTCGGCTCTATTAGTTGTGGTGATGCTTTACGTTTAACGCTGAAAGTGAATAAGCACACCGATATTATCGAAGATGCTGGTTTTCAGACGTTTGGTTGCGGTAGCGCGATCGCTTCATCATCCGCTTTAACAGAATTAATTATTGGCAAAACAATCACCGATGCGGAGAAGGTAAGTAATCAGGAGATTGTTGATTATCTGGGCGGCTTGCCGCCAGAAAAAATGCATTGTTCAGTGATGGGACAGGAAGCGTTGGAAGCCGCTATCGCCAACTATCGCGGAATTGAGTTAAAAGCAGACGACCATGAAGAGGGCAAACTTATCTGTCGTTGTTTTGCCGTTGATGAGGGGAAAATCAGTCGCGCGGTTGAAAAACATTCGCTCAGCAGTATTGACGATGTGATTAATTACACTAAGGCGGGCGGTGCTTGTACCGGTTGCCATGAAAAAATAGAGCGAGTAATTGATGCTGTGCTGGCCAAGAAAAAAGCGGCCTGTTCATCATCTAGTAACTTTGTTAATTATCCTGTAGAGGCCGCAGCTGGCTCGTTTGCTTCAGCAGTTTCATTAGGCGATCAGCTGACTCAGAATGTGCGCGAAATTATCAGTAATTTAAGACCCTATCTGCAGGTTGATGGCGGTGATGTGAGCTTAGTGCAAGCGAGCGAACATCTGATAACAGTGAGTTTATCGGGAGCCTGTACGGGATGCATGATGACAGATATCACGATGGGTTGGTTGCAGGATCAAATTGCAGAAAAATTAGGCTTTCCGATACCCGTGGTCAATCAAATACCAGAGAGCCATGAACCGCAGGAATTACAGGAACTCTCCCATTTAGCGCACCCTTAACCGAAGGAGCTTATTATGAAAGCGATTTACTTAGATAACAATGCCACCACTAAGCTCGATGCGATGGCACTAGAGGCTATGTTGCCGCTGTTTACCGAGCAGTTCGGTAACCCCTCTTCTATTCATAGTTTTGCTGATAAAGTTGGCGCGCAGCTTAAAATAGCGCGCAGACGTGTGGCCGATCTGATTGGTGCATTACATGAAACTGAGATTATTTTCACTTCCTGCGCAACAGAGTCGACCACTACCGCCATCTATTCTGCATTAAAAGTACATCCGCATAGAAAAGAGATCATTACCACTGTGGTTGAACATCCTGCTACGTTGGAGGTCTGTGAGCAGCTTGAGCTTGAAGGCTACAAAATCCATTGGTTAAAGGTTGATAAGCGGGGGCGAGTCGATTTAAATGAGTACCAAAAGGTGCTTTCAGATAATGTCGCGCTGGTCAGTGTTATGTGGGCTAATAATGAAACGGGAACGTTATTTCCTATTCTTGAAATGGCGCAGTTAGCCCGTCAAAAAGGAATATTATTTCACACCGATGCGGTGCAGGCGGCGGGTAAAATCCCTATTGAAGTACAAGATTCGGGCATCGATATGCTCTCATTTTCTGGCCATAAATTGCATGCACCGAAAGGAATTGGTGCTTTATATGTACGTCGAGGTATCCGTTATCGCCCGCTATTACGTGGCGGTCATCAGGAACGCGGTCGCCGAGCAGGGACTGAAAACTGTGCCAGTATTGTTGCCTTCGGCGTGGCCGCTGAGCAGGCAGAGCTGCATCTGGAAACTATGAATGGGAGAATCAAAACACTGCGCGATAAACTTGAAAAAGGGATCTTGGCGCAGGTCGAACATGCTTTTGTTACTGGTGATCCGAGTAATCGTACCGCTAATACTTGTAATATCGCCTTTGAATATGTGGAAGGTGAAGCCATTTTGATGCTCCTTAATCAACAGGGAATTGCCGCATCAAGTGGCAGTGCATGTACCTCCGGCTCACTTGAGCCTTCCCATGTTATGCAGGCGATGTCGATTCCATTCACCGCAGCGCACGGCACTATTCGCTTTTCGTTGTCGCGTTATACAACAGAAAAAGAGATAGACAAAGTGATCGATGTGATTGCTGCAATCATTGATAAGCTGCGCTTGTTATCGCCTTATTGGCAGAATGGTAAGCCCGTTGAGATGGAACGTTTTGCGCCCACATTTGCCTAATAGGTTGTACTTATGGTCATTATTAACGATACAACGCTAAGAGATGGGGAGCAAACGCCCGGTGTTTCCTTTACGCGCCAAGAAAAAGTGTCCTTAGCGAGCATGCTGGTGGCGGCGGGAGTGACGCATTTAGAAGTGGGCATTCCGGCGATGGGCAATGAGGAATGCTTGACCATCGCCGCTATTCGCGCTGAGCTGCCTAAAGCGATATTAATGGGATGGTGTCGCCCTAAATTGAAAGAGATAAAACGATCTGCAGAACTGCAACTTGACTGGGTTGATATCTCCATTCCCAGTTCAGATCAGATGCTCAGGCATAAATTAAGGTGCACCAAAGAGGTTATTTTAGCGGAGCTGCAAAGAGCCATTTGCTACGCGGTATCGCTGGGTTTGCAGGTATGTGTCGGTTGTGAAGATGCATCACGCGCTTCGCTACATTTTTTAATTGAAATTGGCATTGTTGCCAGCCGCGCGGGTGCAGCACGCTTGCGTTACGCCGATACGCTCGGTTTGCTCGACCCTTTTACAACTTATGAGCAAATCAAACTGCTCAGTAGTGCTCAGCCGCTAGCGATTGAAATTCATTGTCATGATGATTTAGGGTTGGCAACAGCCAATACGCTTGCTGCTATTAAAGCGGGCGCGTGTTATGCCAATACAACCGTAGTGGGGCTAGGCGAGCGCGCTGGCAATGCCGCATTAGAAGAAGTGGTTGCTGCGTTAGCACAGTGTTACCAGATAGATACTGGAATCGATCTGCTCGGTTTTCCCGCGCTTTGTGAAGCGGTTTCGTTAGCTGCTGGCCGGCCCATACCGACACAAAAAAGTTTAGTGGGTGAACGGGTTTTTACTCATGAATCGGGTATCCATGTTGATGGTTTAATTAAAGATGTGCGCAATTATCAAGGATTAGATCCGCAGTTATTAGGGCGCAATCATACCTTCGTGTTAGGCAAACATTCAGGTCAAGCTGCGGTCAGAGCCGTATTTGCGCGGATTGGCATTAGATTAAATAAGCCCCAGAGTAGCAAGTTATTATCTGCGGTGCAGGCGTTTGCAATTTGTCGTAAACGTAACCCATCCGACACCGAGTTACTGGGGATCAGCAGCCTGATTTTTGGCTCAGAACACTAATTTAAGGATATTGATAATGAATGCTTGTTTTGATTATGGCGATAAAGTCAGAGTGATTAAAAATATTAGGAATGATGGCACATTTATGGGCACAAATCGTGGTGATCTCATTATCCGAAGAGGCAGTGTCGGTTATATTAAAGGGGTTGGTAAATTTCTCCAAGATCAGGTCATCTACCAGGTCCATTTTCTTGAGCAGGGGTGCACGGTAGGTTGCCGCGAGTCAGAGCTTGGCGATTTAACAACGCCTTGGGTGGATAGATTGTTCGAGCGCGGTGATAGTGTCATTGTGCAAAAATCACTAACCAGTGCTGGGGTGGTTGTTGTTAGTGTGGGTGACAGCGGCACCATTTTAGGCCTAGAAAGCAATCAAAAACCGCTCTACTACCGAGTGTCATTTATGCGTGAAAATAGCCTAGATAGCAATTCGTGGTTGATACCTGAGACGGTATTGAAATTGGATGAATCCGGAGTAAGCGTGTCTGTAAAAAATGAATCAGGAAGGATGCTATGTTAAGTAAAGTGCAAAGCAGCACCCCAGTCAGCCTCTCTTATCAACTAATTAAGCTTGCATGGAATCACGCTCAAAGCGGTCCAGAATCCTTGGATATTTGTACCCAAGAAAACCTCCAGAAACAGGCTGAAGTGGCTGGGAAATTAATAACGGCGGTATTGCAGAGCAGCACCGCAAAAGATCATCTGGTGCGGGAAGAAGAGGTTGATTTTGTGATTAAACAATTGCAGCAGCAGTTTGGAAATCACCAAAGTTTTATTCTGTCACTGAAAGAGCAGGGATTAAGCGAGGTGCAATTGCAACAAGCTATCTATCAGGATCTGCTTTGTGAAAAAATCATTGCTGCGCAAAGCCAAAATTACCGTGCAGTGACCGAGCTGGAGGCATTTGATTATTATCAAAAAAATCGCGCCAGATTTAAGCACCCAGAGCAGCGCAAAGTAAGCCATATCTTGATCACCATTAACGATAAATATCCTGAAAACAGCAAAAAAGAAGCTACTCGACGATTGACCAAATTGCATGCTCAATTATGCGCTAATATCGACAATTTCCCAGCGTTAGCCCTGCAACACTCTGAATGTCCGAGCGCATTAAACAAAGGCTTAATTGGCAATGTAACGCGCGGCCAACTTTACCCGCAATTAGATAACGCGCTGTTTACGCTACAAGTTGGTACTCTTAGCGCCATCATTGAAAGTGAAATGGGCTTACATGTACTGCTTTGTCATGAAATTTTTCCTGCCGGGGAGCAAACAGAAGCGGATGCGCTTAAGGCAATTCGCCATCAGCTTAATGAACACCGCCAGAAAAAGAATGAGCGCCAGTGGTTAAAGGATTTATTGCTCAACACCTAATGGCATAATGTTGCAGCCTAATTCAGAAAAGGCGAGTTGTTAGTCTAGGGGGGCGCCAGTAAAAAACAGGTGAGATAAAAAATACGCATATACCCTCACTGATAACGTAGATCAGATAGTCGTATTATGGGCATCACATATTGAAGGTAACATATACTATTCAATGACAGTAACTCCACGTTTTAATATTTAAGCCTTTGCCGGTTCAACTTTTTGCATCCATCTATCTTACTTTTCCAAAAAGAAGCGCAACGCCTCAAAAAAAACAATGAAATTAACAAGCGATATCATTGTTACTTTAATTTCACTATCCTGACTTTAAAGTGATCTACAAAGAGGTGCTATAAAGTGTTGCTTTTATTGGTTTATATTTTAAAAAATACTTTGCTGCGCTAGATTCCTCCTTTTAAATCAATTTTATGTGTGTCTGAAAAGCATACTTAATAGATAAATAGATATTCATTCAGGTGGTGCTCAAAGCAGACCCGCTGCCATTTCTGACCATGAAATATAAAAGGATTTTATTACCCTATGAAAAATTTTAAATTTACAAAAAAATACCTTGCTACAGCTATTTTACTTGCCGTTGGCACCGTGTTGACAGGGTGTGCAAATGACGAAAACAACACAATATTAACTTGTGATCTGCCGCAAATTTTAGATGAAACACAAACAGCTTGTATCATTCCTGAACCCACAGCGCCTTACGCAGTAGATCTTTACCTTAAAGGTGGATTCAGTGGTTGGGGTGCTGAAGATACCTTCAAATTGATTTTCAAAGATGATGGTTATTACCTTGAGAATGTAGAATTTGTTGCTGGTATTCCAGAGTTCAAGGTGGCTGATGATGCATGGGCTGTCGATACGAGTTTCACTGTAGATATAGAAAACCTTACACAAGTAGAGCCTGATACAGTTTATACTCTGCAAACAGGCGACGGCGCTTCTAATATGGCGCTTTTAATTACAAACGCGGGTTTATATGATTTTAAACTAGAAGTGGGTGATGACCTGCTTCATCCAACATTCAGCTATGCGCAAGATGTTGCACCTTTAGATTACGATCTCTATATTCGTGGTGGGTTCAACGGCTGGAGTACTGACAACCAACTGAAATACCTTGGGGATAACATTTACCAAGTGATCATGAAAGTTGCACCCGGTAACCATGAATTTAAACTAGCAGCAGATGACTGGTCAAGCGAATGGGTATTAGGTGAAGAGGCTGTAACAGCTGAGTTAGAGAATGACTACACAATGATTGGTGGCGGCGCTAATGCCAGCTTCTTTGTTACCGAGACGGGTTACTATAAATTTACAGTCGATGCATCAGACGCAGCTGCGCCTGTACTGCATATAGTTGCCACAGATGGCAGTGAGGGAGTGGAAGTGAATCCGCATGCAGGGCGTGAAAATATACAAAAACTGACGTTCACCACTTATGATGACAAAGAAGAAGCAGCCACCTTCTCGGCAGATGATGTAACAGCTCAATATCGCAGCTATGCACAGTCAACCACTCAGGATCTGCGCGACCCTGGCGATGGTTATGTTATTTATCAAGAAAAAGCGGGGCAACCAACAATCCGTTCTGGCAACCTTGCCTTTGATGCGCTTTTTTCATTAGCAGTGAATGAAACCGAGCAAAACAGTGTTTCTGAGATTAAAGATGGCGGTTACAATGGCGGTCAAGCTATTGATTGTAACTGTTTCGAAACAGGTGCTAAATGGCATTATGTATGGACTCGCGATCTTTCTTATGCAGCAAACCTAGGGTTAGCGCTGCTTGATCCTGAACGTGTAAAAACATCATTGGAGTTTAAACTTTCTGGTTATCGTGATGGAGTAAGCAAACCAACGCAAGCATCTGGTGACGATAGTGGTCTGCAAATCGTACAAGATACGGGTTCAGGCGGTAGCTGGCCAATCAGTACCGACCGTGTAACTTGGGCATTTGGCGCAGAAAAAGCACTGCAAAATCTAAGCGGTGAAACACGTGATGCATTTGCATTAAAAGCTTATAAGGCATTGATTAATACTGTCGAAAATGATCGTAAAGCAGCTTATGATAATGTTGACGGTTTATACAATGGTGAGCAGTCATTCCTTGATTGGCGAGAGCAAACTTATGCAAGCTGGATCGTTGGTGATATCGCCAGCATGGGCAGTGCAAAAGCACTTTCGACTAATGCAGCACATTACCAGGCATTAACATTAATCGCTAAATTAGCAACAGAGCAAGGCGCACCTACAGTGGCGACTAAATATCAAGGCTGGGCTGATGCGCTTAAAATTGCAATCAATAAACGTTTTTGGTTAGAAGATGCTGGCATGTACAGCAGCTTAACGGCCGGACATCAAGATTTAGCACCGCTGCATAAGTTTGATTGGTTAGGTCAATCTCTTACTATCATTACCGGTATCGCAGATACAACACGTGCCAATAAAGTATTAGCAAGTTACCCGCACAGCGCAATGGGTGCACCGGTTATTTTCCCGCAACAACCTGATGTTGCGATCTATCATAACCGTGCTATCTGGCCATTTGTTACCGCTTATGGTCTAAAAGCGGCCGCACAAACAGGCAACACTGCCGTCGCGAATGCTGCTTACCAGACATTGTTCCGTGCTGCTGCACTTAACCTGTCTAATATGGAAAACCTTGAGTGGCTATCACTTAAGCCTAATCTGTTAGATTTTGATAATCCATCGCTATCTGGACCTGTAATCAACTCGCAACGTCAACTTTGGTCTGTTGGTGCTTATATAGGTATGGTAATCGAAGATGTGTTTGGTGTTAGCACTGACGATCAAGGGATCAACCTTAAACCATTTATTACCAGCAACTTACGCAAAGAACAATTTGCAGATAGTGGCAACCTTAAATTACAAGGGCTGACTCTTCAAGGTAAAGTGATTAATCTGGAAATTGTATTACCGGAAGCGTCTGAAGATACTGGTTATTATGCAATACAAGGCGTTACAGTCAATGGCAATGCAGCCACTCAAGCGATTGCTTGGACAGATCTTACTGATACTAATAACATTCTCATTACCTTAGGTGATCTCGTTGCCGGCAGTACTGATATTACTAAAGTGACGGCTGATCCGCTCAGTACAAATGATGCAGCAGTATTTGCACCAAAAGAGCCGCTGATTCAGCGTGTATTTGCTGATGATACACATCTTGCTGTGGAGTTTAGTGATACGCAAACGGGTAATATTAGCTACAACCTGTACCGTAATGGTGTGCTTGTAAAAGCCAATGTAGACAAAGGTATTGTGGCTGACACTATTACTCCAGCAAACGGAGAAGGTAGTTGTTATGCTGTAGAAGCGGTCTATGCTGAGACAAAAAATTACTCTCATCATAGTGCGCCGGTCTGTTTTGGGACAACGCAAAATATCTCAGTCTCTGATGTTCGGGTCGTTTCTAACCTCACCGTTACTCCTGCTGATGGTAAGATTGAAAGTACTTATCTAAAAAACTGGGGTGATTTAAACGATATTTTAACTGTCAGTAATATCACACTAGCAACAGCAGGGGACTACGATATTCAGTTGCAGTATCATAATAGCTTTAATGCCATCAACCTGGGTATTACCAATGGGGTGAAATGGTTGCAGGTTAAAAACGCTGCTGGAGATATACTGGCTGAAGGTGTCATTCAGATGCCCCATGCTGCTGTTAAAAATGCTAAAAAACCACTAGTTTACTCAACTCCCCTTGCAGCAAATCTTGCTGCAGGCACTTATTCATTGGAAGTCACAGACTTTTATAATATGAGTTACCTGTCTAGCAATACCAGCTTTATAGGTAGTGGTGGTACAGAAGGTGCAGTAAATAAGTTTGATATTGCAGCTATTCGTATTCAACCAGTGAATTCTTTAGTAGAATAATGTGTATTAAAAAACGATCCAATATTAAAAACCCAGTGAATTAATCCATTGGGTTTTTTTACCTCTTTATAACTTGTCTGTTGCTTTTTCATTTAGACTTTTTAAAAGCCATTGATATAAATAGAAAGACTCGATATTGTGAAGATCAAAGTAATGGCTAGGTCAGGCTCTGTTGTTACGTTGATTATATAAGTAAGGAAAAGTTAGCGGATGCTGTAAATGCGTTGGCAACCTGCATCCTCGTACTGAGAAATGTTTTTTGACAAACAGGGGGCGTCTATTAGGGGGCTAATTCACTTGCTATGAAAGCCTATCGGGAAACGAAAGATCCCTGCAAAATAAATAAACTTTCGCGTTCTGGTGTTCCAATAAAAAAGCCACTGAGTAGGCGATTATTAATTTCAATCAACAGATAATCTAGAGGATATAATAATGTCAGAATTACAACAAAATGAGCGCCAGATGACGAGCTTGTCTATTCAAGATGATGCAGCAAAAACAAACGCACTGATAGCTTACGGGCTGATGATCGTCGGCATCTTTACAGGTGTCTTTTGGGTCATTGGTGCAATTTGGGCGATGGTTAAAAGAGATGAAGCTGTAGGTACTCTGTTTGAAGATCATTACGCAAATATTGTGAATACCTTCTGGTGGGTTCTGGGTTTATCAATCCTAGGTTTTATTTTAGCTTTTGTTATCGTTGGCTATTTTATCTTGTTAGGCGTATGGATTTGGTCTGTCTACAGAATAATTAAGGGGTTAGCTAAAATCACTTCAAACAAGCCATACAACGGATAATAAGTGCAAACCAAAGCATAGATTATCAAAAACAGCACAATCTCGCGCTGTTTTTGATATTTATTGCTGCTTAGCAAGCTACTTAGATAATTGACATCTCAGCAGTGCCGGTTGTTGTCTAAGAAGCGAATCAAGTCGTAGCCTTTCTGCTGGCTTTTCGTGATGGTATGCAATATGAAAGTATCAATTATAAGTGCTTTTATCTGCCAAAGTTTAAATATACACCAGACAAAAATTGGTAAGGCTTCTGATAGAGTAAGTTTAAGTTTTCAGAAAATGCGCTGTAAATAAGCAATCATTAGCTAAGGTGCAAATCCTAACAACAGATTAAAAAAAGTGGTAATGTGACTTGCAAAGGGAAAATAGATTGCCCAGCAATATCTCCAATAATGATCATCGTAAACTTAGCAAATCTAAGCCCATTACTCATCTCTTAAATAAAGCTGATAGGAAACTTGTCCCGTCGTTTTCTCTTTTAAAAGTTGCCAATTGATTGGTAATTCAAGATCTGACAATTGCACTTCCCTTTCGATATAGATTAATGCTTTCGGTGCTAAATAGCCGTTTTTTTCTAGAGCCGAACAACAAGGTTGTACAAGACCTTTACTAAAAGGAGGATCGATAAATACAATATCGAATTGCTCTCCTGCAATTTGTTGTAAATAGTTCAGTGAATCAATCTCAATTACGCTTGCATTATCCACGTCCAAGGATTTTAAGTTGTTACGTAATTGTTGAGCAACCTGTTTATCGCGTTCTAATAATATTGCCTGTTTGGCAAAACGAGATAAAGCTTCAAAAGCCAAACTACCACTTCCACTAAAACAATCTAAGCAATTTGCATCACGAATATCGTGCATTAACCAATTAAAGAGTGTCTCTTTGGTACGATCCGTTGTCGGTCGTAAACCCTCTTTATCCTTAACGGGTAACTTTTTACCGCGCCATTTTCCAGAGATTAAACGAATAAACCCGTTTTTGATCGGTTTTTTGCTTTTTTCTTGAGATTTAATATGCAGATTTCTACCCATATAATTTTTAGTCCGGCGATATGGTGGTAATATACTGTTGTAAAGGATATTGCTATTTTAGCAGTTCAAATTGATTGTGAGTAAGGTTTTTAATTAATGGAAAAAAAGAAAGGTCTATTTTCTTGGTTTGGTAAAAAATCAGCGCAAGATGAAAATATTGAAGCTAAGAAGTTAGTTGCAGAGAAGCTAGCCGCAGAAAAGCGAGTTGCAGAAAAACTAGCCGCAGAAAAGCGAGCTGCAGAAAAACTAGCTGCAGAAAAGCGAGTTGCAGAAGAACTAGCCGCAGAAAAACTAGCTGCAGAAAAGCTAGCTGTAGAAAAACTAGCTGCAGAAAAACTAGCTGCAGAAAAGTTAGCTGCAGAAAAGCAAGCTGCAGAAAAGTTAGCCGCAGAAAAGCTAGCTGCAGAAAAGTTAGCTGCAGAAAAGCAAGCTGCAGAAAAGTTAGCCGCAGAAAAGCTAGCCGCAGAAAAGCGAGCTGTAGAAAAGCGAGAGTCTAAAAAAGAAGAAAAAACATTGGGTTTCTTTGCTCGTTTCAGACAAAGCTTAACTAAAACCCGTTTAAGCATTGGCAGTGGTTTATTCTCGCTATTTAAAGGGAAAAAAATTGATGATGAGCTCTTCGAAGAGTTAGAAGAACAGTTAATTATTGCCGATATTGGCGTAGAGACCACGTCAAAAATAATTAATAAACTGACGGTTCATGCGGATCGCAAGCAGCTTAAAGATGCAGAGGCTTTATACGGACTACTAAAAGCCGATCTTCTGGAAATATTAGATGAGGTTGAGCAGCCTTTAATCATTGATGCAACTCAATCACCCTTTGTTATTTTAATGGTTGGAGTCAATGGTGTTGGTAAAACAACGACCATAGGTAAATTAGCTAAAAAATATCAGCAGCAAGGAAAATCGGTCATGCTCGCTGCTGGTGATACTTTCCGTGCAGCGGCTGTCGAGCAGTTACAGGTATGGGGAGAGCGTAATAATATCCCTGTTATTGCACAACAAACAGGCTCAGATAGCGCCTCGGTTTTATTTGACGCGATGGATGCAGCGAAGGCTCGCGGTATTGACGTTCTGATTGCAGATACGGCTGGACGTTTACAGAACAAAGATCATTTAATGAATGAGTTAAGTAAAGTGGTGCGCATTATGCGTAAAAAAGATGTAACCGCACCCCATGAGATAATGCTTACTATTGATGCGAGTACCGGGCAAAATGCGATTAGCCAAGTACAGTTATTTGATCAATCGGTTGGTTTAACGGGGATTACGCTGACTAAATTAGATGGAACAGCAAAAGGAGGGATAATATTCTCGATTGCTGACCGATTTAAATTACCAATTCGTTATATTGGTACAGGTGAAGGCATTGATGATTTGCGGGAGTTTAATGCCAAGGAGTTTATTGATGCACTTTTCTCGAAAGAGGAAAATTTAGAACAAGGTGAGAATGAACAATGATTTTATTTGAAGAGGTCAATAAGATTTATGCTGGTGATTTTTGTGCATTGAAAGAGGTGGATTTTCACTTGAAACAGGGTGAAATGGCTTTTTTAACGGGCCATTCTGGCTCCGGCAAGAGTACATTATTAAAATTAATCAGCTTAATGGAACGTCCAACAACGGGGCGTATTGTTATAAATGGGAATGATATCAGTCATATTAAAGGTAATGATATCCCTTATATGCGTCGCCATATTGGTATGATATTCCAAGATCATCGCTTATTTATGAACCGCACGGTATTAGAAAATGTAGGGTTGCCTCTATTAATTGAAGGTTACAATCAATATGAGATCAAACGTCGTAGTTTAGTGGCGCTTGATAAGGTAGGCTTGTCTGGTAAAGAAGATTACGAACCTATCCACCTTTCCGGTGGCGAACAACAGCGTGTTGGTATTGCTCGGGCGATTATTAATCAACCCCCTCTGCTGCTGGCTGATGAGCCAACAGGGAATCTTGATCCTAAATTATCGTTAGAGATTTTAAGTTTATTTGAATCATTAAATGAATTTGGCATGTCTGTCTTAATTGCAACACATGACTTGGGGTTGATAGCCAAAATGCGCTATCGCACATTAACCCTTAAAAATGGTGAAATGATTAACGATGGACTAATGAGAGAACGCAATGGCTAAGCAAAATAAAAATCTATTATCTGGCTCACCACGTATTACTAAAGTTTCCTTTTTGGGGCGTGTTGCATCGGTTTTTCAGCAGCATTTTCAACAGGTTTTTAGTAGTTTTTCTGAATTATGGAAAACGCCTTTTGCAACATTTATGACTATTTTAGTATTAGGTGTGGCGTTGTCATTACCCAGTGTTTTTCATGTACTCTATAAGAATACTGTGCATGTCACTGACCAGTGGGACAAAGCGTCTGAAATTAGCTTGTTTTTGAATAAGGATATTTCGGAACCGCGTATACAGGTACTGATAAACAAATTAGAGTTATATAGTGATATTGATAGTGTTAGTTATATTTCATCTCATCAAGCGCTAGAGGAATTTAAAGAGATGTCTGGTTTCTCTAAGGCATTGAATTATCTGGATGAAAATCCTTTACCTGACGTTTTAATTGTAGTGCCCGTTGAACAAGCGATGAATGCAGCGGGTAGTAAACTGCTTGTTGCTAAACTTAAACGTGAACAAGGGGTCGAGTTGGTTCGAGTGGATATTGACTGGATTGAAAAACTACAAGCTATTTTATCAGTTGTTGTTGATATCGTTATTGCGATTGTTATTCTATTATTGCTATCAGTATTATTAATTGTCAGTAACACCATTCGCTTAAATATATTAAATCAACGCGCTGAAATAGAGGTGTTTAAATTAGTGGGGGCAACGAATAGTTTTATTCAACGTCCATTCTTGTATGCAGGTGCTTGGTATGGTTTTTTAGGTGGCGTTATCGCCTGGTTGCTAACTTTTGGATTAGTACTATCGCTGCGCTCGGGGGTGAATAATTTAATGGGTTTATATCAGACTCAATTTCAAATTTCGGCGATGAGCATAGAAGAGGTCGCTATTCTAATCGCTACCGCGACTTTCCTTGGCTTTATTGCATCTTATATCTCAGTTAAACAATACCTGGTTAAGATAGAGCCTAAATAAGTTAATATTGTCATAGCATTTAAAGAAGAGATCTTACTTGATCTCTTTTTTTGTTTGGCAAATAGAATTTACTTATCTGTATTTTGAATTATAAAAAACAAAAATTAATTAACATTGAATTAATCTCTATTTTCCCTATGTGCTAAACTCTGATTTGTGAGAATGAGCACAAAAAAAATTATAATCTGAATATTATAGACTGAGTTACTTATTGGTTGCTTAGATGTTATTGTTATTGCCATTGATAATGCTACTTTGAATGTAATGACTGTTAATTTTCTCTCGCTCAATCTTCGGGTATCATAGAGACCACGATTTGCCTGAGTCGTCTAAAATTGTTATCTGAGTATTAATGTGTAGCTCAAATTTTTACTCGCCAGTTAATACTTTTAGTGTTATTTTTATCACTTGGTATTTGTATATGGATGTTTGTTGTTAAATAAAAAACACAATATATTAAGTGCCCATTTTACATTTTTATCATCCATCGGAAATCAATAAGGTGAAACATGAGTAAAACAATAAATTCAATGAGTTTAGTTCCTCAAGGAAGTATTGGAGCCTATGTTCAATCTGTCAATCAGTTCTCTATGCTTAGCGCGGAAGAGGAAAATGAACTTGCGGAACGTTTATTCAATGAAGGTGATCTAGACGCTGCCAAAAAGTTGGTGATGTCACATTTACGTTTTGTTGTTTATGTCGCTAAAGGTTATGCGGGTTATGGTTTGCCGCAAGCTGATTTAATCCAAGAAGGTAATGTTGGCCTAATGAAGGCTGTTAAACGTTTTGATCCTTCTGTTGGGGTGCGCCTGGTTTCCTTCGCTGTGCATTGGATAAAAGCGGAAATTCATGAATATGTTATTCGTAACTGGCGTATGGTTAAGGTCGCAACAACTAAAGCACAACGCAAATTGTTTTTTAATCTGCGCAAAGCAAAGAAACGTTTGGGTTGGTTTAGTCACGATGAAGTTGCAACGGTTGCTGAACACTTGAATGTTAGCACCACCGATGTATTAGAAATGGAATCTCGGTTAAATGGCCAGGATTTGTCTTTTGATTTAGGTGCTAACGATGATGATGAAGCAAATTTTGCTCCTGTTCAATATCTTGAAGACAAAAGTGCAGATATTGCTATTGCTGTGGAAGCTGAAAATTCGCAATCACATTTGAAAAATAAACTCTATTCGGCATTATCCCTGCTTGATGAAAGAAGCCAAGATATTGTAAGCGCCCGTTGGTTAAGTGAGCCCAAGGCAACTTTGCAAGATCTTGCTGCTCGATATAGTATTTCAGCGGAACGTGTTCGCCAATTAGAAGCGAATGCCATGAAAAAATTACAATCGAATATGGATTTAGCATAAATAAAAGGGTGAGCAGTAAGCTCACCTTTTTCCCTCTTTAATTTTTCATTACTGCTCGGTGGTTCATGCCTAAAATTGCAACGCTTGGTCCTAAAGACACATTCTCCGATTTGGCAACCCAGCAATATTTAAAAAGCCAAGATAGCCAATTTGATGTCCAGTATTTCAGCAGCCTTTCTGATACATTTAACGCGATTGGTAAAGGTTGTGAAATAGCTGTCCTGCCCATAGAGAACTTGTCGGAAGGTTATGTTCAGGTGGTACTCGACCATCTGTTTGATACCGATTTAGTGGTGGTTTCTGAATTGCTTTTGCCCATTCAGTTCTCGTTCGTTGCTTACTGCGATCATTTGTCGCAATTAACGGATCTTTATGTACAGTTTGTTGCCTATGGTCAATGTTCTGAATTCATCGGTAAATTACAAAATATCACCATACACAATACGCAGAGCAATATGGAATCGTTAGTACTTGCCAAAAAACAGGGCAGGGGAGCTGGGGCTATTATTCCTCAGCATGCATTGGATCGGGTTGAAAAAAATATTCTGATCAATGTTAACGTTACTAATTATGATAATAATCAAACCCGTTTTCTTGTGATCGGGACGCAACAACAGCCACGTATTGCAGGAAACAGTTACAAAACTACCGTGGTCGTCAAAAATGAAAAAGATTGCCCGGGTGTTTTAAGTAATATAGTGACTGCATTTGCTCTACAAAAAGTGAATCTAACTTCAATCATGTCACGGCCAACGAAGTCTCAATTTGGTAAATATCATTTTTTTATTGATGTGGATGGGCACCAGCTCGATGATAATGTGAAGCAAGCCTTACAGCAAATAAAAGATCAGTATCAGGTAACAGTGATCGGCTCATATACTAAAGCGCTTCAATAAAACAGTTTACTATCCCCATGATACCTCAAAGTGTTTTTTTGCCCCCTGCTGAGGGATAGCAGAATAAAGCGCAGCATGACGGCTTTTCGAGCGATTAACTACATCGCTAGGTGTGAATGCAAGTATTTAACATTTTGGATGCCGGTTCTCTTATTGAATACGGTAATGCTGCAATACTGGTTTCCTGTTGAGTCCTCGCAGGGGAAGCCAAATTGCCCTCATCTGCATCGTTATAATATATCAATATAGGATCACTATACTTCAATTTTATGCCTCGCATCTAAGTGTAATTTGGCCTGCTGATTTTGCATATTAAAGTAATATGGGGATATCAGTAGATAGATTTTATTGCCTCTAGAGGATTCCTAATCTGAGCTTAACGCCTGACTAAATAAAGGCCAGCTTCAGTGTGATGTGTGTAGGGAAACTGATCGAACAGAGCGAAACGTTTTACTTCATGGGTATCATTAAACACTTTGAGATTATTATATAAAGTATCAGGATTACAGCTAATATATAAAATATTATCGTAACTTTGTACCATCTTGACGGTCTCATCATCAAGACCTGAGCGTGGCGGATCGACAAAAATAGTATTACATTGATAATCACTTAAATTAATGCCCTGTAAACGATTAAATTCGCGCTCGCCATTAATCGCTTGAGTAAACTCTTCTGCAGACATACGAATAATGGTGACATTCTCAATATTGTTTTTAGCTATATTAAACTGTGCAGAGTGCACTGAGCTTTTAGCCACTTCGGTCGCTAGGACTTTAGTAAAGTTTTTAGCCAATGCCAGTGTGAAATTGCCATTACCACAGTACAGCTCAAGTAAATCCCCATGGCTGTTGCGCGTGCAGTCGATGGCCCATTCAAGCATCTTAATAGACACTTCGACGTTGGGCTGAGTAAAGCTGTTTTCAATTTGTTGATAAAATAATTTCTCACCATCGACTTCCAAGGCTTCAATAATATAATCTTGATCGAGCAATATTTTCTGTTTTTTAGCGCGCCCGATTAAATTGATGTTAAATTGTTTCGACAATTCTCGTTTAATACGATTCGCTTCTGCCACCCAGTTATCATCCAGCTGTTTATGGTAAAGCAAGCTGACAACGATTTGGCCACTTAAACTGGATAGAAAATCCACCTGAAATAACCTGCGCCGTAAAATATCGGCTGTTTTTAGTAAGGTGATTAATTGTGGCATCAACTGATTAATCGCCATACTTGCTGGCGGAAACTGTTCAATACGTATTTTTTCTTTGCTTTCTTTATCAAACATAATGTAAGAAAGATCATCTCCGTCATGCCAAACGCGAAACTCTGAGCGCATGCGGTAATTGAGTTTTGGTGATTCAAAACATTCTAATGCGGGAAGATTAAAGCTAGCGAATTGTCTGTTAAATTGCTCTTTTTTGGTATTTAACTGTTTATCATAATTATCGGGATCAACAAATTGCAGACTCATTTTTAACCTCATTAGCGTAATAATAGAAAGGAATTTTAAAGTAGCCTCTGCAACTTGACCAGAGATATTCTTTTTATTTCCTTTACAGGTTAAAATGCAGGTTGTCTATGTACCCAGCGGCGATCTATTAATGCTAATAAAACAAGTTTTGATCTTTGATTCAGGAGTCGGTGGGTTATCGGTTTTCCAAGACGTGCAGCAGCAAAACCCTTATATAAATTATTTTTATCTCTTTGATAATGCTTATTTTCCTTATGGTGAACTCGAAGATGATTTTCTAATTACCCGCATTACCGAGTTACTGCTCTCTTTTCTAGCAACACACAGAATAGATTTAATTGTTATTGCTTGTAATTCAGCGAGTACATTGGTATTGCAGGTGCTACGTGAGCATCTGTCTATTCCTGTGGTCGGTGTCGTCCCAGCGATTAAACCCGCCGCGCAATTGAGCAAAAATGGTGTCATTGGTTTATTGGCAACACCTGCCACGATAAAACGCAACTACACGACATTTCTAATTAATAAATTTGCCGCCAATATTGAAGTGCTAAAAATCGGCTCGACAGAGTTAGTTAAATTAGCAGAAGAAAAAATGGCTGGCTTACCATTTGATCAAAAATGCTTACAAAAAATACTTGCGCCTTGGTTACTCTTACAGAAAAGACCGGATACTTTAGTGTTGGGCTGTACTCACTTCCCTCTATTAAAAAATGAGATTGCCAACTGTTTTAAAAATAAGGTGCAATTGGTCGATTCTGGGAAAGCGATTGCAAATAGAGTACATCAGCTACTTGGAGAGCAGCGTAGAGGTGAGGTTTCTAATCAACACCGCGCTTATTATACTAAACCTGTTGTTACTTTGTGTGAAACTCAAAAATCAGTAGCATTACAGCGCTGTTTTTTGACTTATGGTTTTATATCGTTAGATTATTATCGAGTTTGATACTCACTAGGATGGAAAGTGAGTATCAGATTTGATTGTAAAAACAGGTATAGCATTAGAAAAGATATTAGTTAATTGTTTCTAGTAACTTATTAACTAACTGATGGATCTGAACCGGAGTCAGACAACCGTTACTGACAAAATAGTTTTCCACGCTTTCTTGTAAATCTAACTATTCACTGTTTGCAGCTTTACTTAATATCTGTGTCATCGGGATAAGCAAATCGACACGGCGAAATTATTTCCATGCATTTCTGCGCTCTCGCATCCAATTGGAGATGTTAATATTTAAGTCATTGATTTAATATCTTAAATTAAATTGTGATTGTTGGCTTTTCTAATCATTATACGCGACGAGGTAAGGCGAGCTACGCAGGACAAAATTACTTAACTTCTTTAGTGGGCTTATATTTTATATATTTGTGATTTATCGTTTGATTTGCTTGGGTTTTAAGTGCATAATAATTTGACTTTTTGGGGCGGTGGCTAAATTTTCTAAGTTATGGCTACGCTGCAGGCGATGCTTATTAAAAGTGTAAATTATTGCCTTTGCAGGGTTTTTACTTCTTGACATAAAAACAGGAGCACTAGGCTCCTGTTTTCTTATTTATCACTTTGCTGTTTTATAAAAGACTATTTACTTCCAATCTCTTTAAACGTACGTTTACAAGCCATTCCATCTTCTTTAAAGAGATGACAGCGTTGCGCTGGGAATTTGAATGAAAAATTCTGTCCAAGAGCAATTTCTGCAACGTCGAAATAACGGATGATTAAATCACTTTCGATCTCTTTTGCATCTAAGTAAATTTGTGTTTCACTACCTAGTTGCTCAAGCACGTAGATTTCACCAGTGAAACAGTCTTTAGCTGTTCCGTCGCCACATTGAGTTGAACATGATACATCAATATGTTCAGGTCGAATACCAATCGTAACCGCATCACCTATTTTTAATGTGTCATGTTCAACTTGTACTGTTAGCGGAGATTTATTTGGCAATTCAACAATGACACCTTCATCTGATAATTCAAGCACTTTAGCTTTTACGAAGTTCATTTTTGGAGAACCAATAAAACCAGCTACGAATAAGTTTTCTGGGTTGTGGTAAAGCTCAAGCGGCGTACCTACTTGTGCAACTCTGCCATTCTCTAAAACAACAATTCGGTCGGCCATGGTCATCGCTTCTACCTGATCATGTGTTACGTAGATCATAGTTGAATTAAGGCGTTTATGTAATTTGGTGATTTCAATTCTCATCTGTACGCGTAATGAAGCATCAAGATTTGAAAGTGGTTCATCAAATAGGAGTACTTTTGGTCGGTTAACCAATGTACGACCAATGGCTACACGTTGCTGTTGACCACCCGATAACTCTTTTGGCCTTTTATGCAGTTGCGAACCTAGCTGTAAAATTGAAGATGCGTAATCTAGACGCTCCTGAATCTCAGCTTCGGGGGTTTTGGCTAAACGTAAACCAAAAGTCATATTATCTTTTAGGTTTAAGTGCGGATAAAGTGCATAAGATTGGAAAACCATACTGATAGAGCGTTGTGATGGAGGTGTATCATTCACACGTGCGCCATCGATATAAAGATCTCCCGATGTGATATCCTCTAAACCCGCAATCATGCGCAATAATGTTGTTTTACCACAGCCAGATGGACCAACGAAAGCGATAAACTCACCATCAATAACTTCGAGGTCAACATCTTTTTGTACAATAACATCACCAAATGCTTTGGTTATTTTTTTTAATACGACGCCTGCCATTAATTTTACCTTCTTAATTCTTGATGTTTGCCAGATTTTTTAGCCCACATGCACAAGACAACCATCATCATCTAGCATATGACTAAGAGAATAATCTGAATCTGTATTTTTCCTTTACTTATCTTGTGCTATGGGTAGCGGCGAAACATCCTCCCCCGGGGGGCGTAGAGGTATTTTTAGGGGGGCTTAGTCGAAGCTTTTGCGAAGCAGATCCCGTTATTCACCATTAACACTTTAATTTCTCATTTTTGTTGTCTCGAGTAGTTTCTGAACCGTTTCGCTTTAGTTTTTATATGCAGTTGATGTTTATCTTTATGTTACTTAGAGTATAAAAAATCATGCCCCCTGTTTGTCTTTCTTCACTCGATTAAGCCCACGAGTTCGGAACTTAATAGTAAGGCTTCATTGCGATCTTCTAATCCTAATTTCTGATAAACATTACGTATATGCGATTTGACGGTGGTCGGGGCAACAGCCATCGCTTTTGCTATCTGGTGATTGCGATATCCAGAGTGAATAAAGCCGAGTACCTGCCATTCCCTTGGTGTTAGTTGAATATTTTTAACTAACCTTGGGGTGCGCGGATGCGCTTGGATTTTACTCACAGAGGCCGGATCAAATGGGTTCTTAGGTGTTTCATTTAAATTGATACCTGATAACAAGAGCAAGTAAGCCAATTTTTCTTTGACTGAATTGATTAATGAAGAATCGTTGGCTAACTCTTGATAAACAGGTTTTAGATTAACCGCTTCGCGCACAAAGCAAGTATTTAAACCAGTCTGTAGTGATAACTCTAATGCTTGCGTCAAATGAATCTTTGCATTAGTAAATTGTTTTAACAGACTCTCAACACTGGTTAAAAGAATGAGATTACGGTTGATTTCCATTTGCAGCTGATATTGTTGCGCATCATTGATATTTTTTTCCAATATATTGTGCGCGGTCTGTAACTCACCTAGCTGGATGAAAGCACGCGCCCGATTTCGGTTATGACATTGATCAAAATGGTTAAATGCATTTTTGGGACGCGGTCCACTCGCTAACCAACGCTCGATGGCTGTAATGTCTTTAGTTGCTCGCCAATATTTAATACGCGTGTAATTAGCAGCGGCAATCCAGTCACTGTGAAAATGCTGATTGCGCAATAATCTTTCGATCTCTTCAACTAATAATCCTCCTTGTTGAAGGTCGTTTTTTTCAAGAGCAATTTTAGCTTGTAGAGTGTAAGTGTACACTCGCCACTGTTCGCCGTAAGGCGAGATAACCTTGAGCGCTTGCGCGCATAAACGCTCTGCGAGGTCAAAATCACCTTCTTGATAAGCTTGTTGCGCTTTAAAATGTAGCGGAAATGCATACAATGGGAGCTTTTGTAGACGATATCTGTTAATTGAGCTAATCGCAGCGTCTATATGCCTATCGGCTTCAACATGGTTACTTTGTGCATGTAGTATTTCCCCTTGTTGATATAAAGCCCAAATCACATTTTGGTGCATATTTTGCAGGCTAGCGAGTTTCTTCACTTCTTGAAAATATTGATAAGCTAAAGGCAGTTTACCTAGGCAATGGTATGCTTCCCCAACAATCGCTTGTGCGACAATGTTGACTCTGGTGCTGTTACTTTCTACGGATAATAGCGTTTTCTCAGCTTGCTTTAATGCACTATCTATTTTCCCGTGATTGATAGCTATCTGTGCATGGATAACAGCAAATTCATTTTTCAGTTGTTCCGATAAAACGATATTTTGTTCAGCGAAGATTAGCTCTGCTTTTTTGATCAAAGGTACTACTTTATAACCTTGATGTCGGCTTTGAAGCATCCATAGCTCTAACAATATTAAGTCTGGGTTGTCCCACACCGCGTCCCTGATTAATGAAAAGCACTCTTCTAAGCTGTTTAACTGACCCGCATCAAATAACTGCCAACCGGCTTCTTTTAATAAATCAATAATGAGCTGTTCATTTTGACTTTTTAAAGCGTGCGGCAATGCCTCTTCAATATTCCCTCTTTCTAGCCACAGACTGGCTATTTTTTTATGATCACATTTAAAGTTCGGTGTATGCTTACATTTGTGTAGCAGAAAAGCTTTAAAAAAGGAGTGAAAAGTAAACCAATCTTGTTGGTTATCAACCGCAACAATAAACGCACCTTGCTCTTGCAGTCGCTCTAGCTGAACTTGACCATCGTCAATATTACACAGTTTATTGACAATATTGGCATCCACTTTATTAAGTGGCGCAATGGTTAATAGTAATGCTTGTAATGTTGCATTTAAGGGGGAAAATACCTCTTCTTCAAGATAGTCCCACAGGTAAGCATGGTTACTTTTGCCTATCTGTTCAGCACACGCATTAAAGCTTGCGGTGTCTTTACTTAAAATAGAGACAAGTTGCAATGCAGTTGGCCAACCATCTACATTTTCTCTTAAAGCTTGTTGCTTGACGGGGTCACGGAAAAAAGTTGTGCATTTTGAGAAAAAATTATCAGTCTCTAAATCGGTAAAAGCTAAATCTGTTTCATTTATCTCAAAGAGTTGCTGTTTAATACGTAAAGTTGATACAGGTAACGGTGGCGAAGTTCTACTGGCTATCAGTAGTTGCCATTTTGCAGGCATATTTTTAATAAAAAAAGCTAAACCTTGATGGATCACTGGGTTTTTGATGTGGTGGTAATCATCCAATACAATGCAAATTGGCACGTTAAATTCGGCCAACTCACTAATAAAGAGTGTAAACAGGTTTATTAAGTCAGGGTACTGGCTTTGTTTTACCGCCTCTAAAGACGCGGGACAAGAGATAGCTTGAATTTGTTTAATTGCATGAATAAAATAATTGCAAAACTGACTGGTATTATCGTCAAAACGATCAATCGTAAACCAAGCCAAATTCTTTTTGTTTTTGGTCCAGTCAGCAATGGCCGTGCTTTTTCCATATCCTGCGGGTGCACAAATTAACCCTAATCTGGCGTCTGCCAAATTGTGCATTAAACGTTCGCGGAGGATACCATTTTTGAGTGCTGCTGGCGCTGATAACTTTGATCTGATAATCATACTAAACCTTAAATAAAAGAAGTAACCATCGCCGTTTGGCATTTTACATGGCTACTTGTTTCTTACTTTCCCTGTCATACCTGGGTTATTTTCACGGTTGATTGTCGCTTCATCTCCGCCCCCTTAAGTAGGTGCGGTATTAAACACAACCAGACCAGACTAACTACATGAATTTGAAAGTAATTATGGGGAAATAAAAGCATTTAAACTTTTAATTGAGCGGTAATCTAGTTACAAAGTAAAAATAAACTACGGCTGTCAACATTTTATGGGGGGGGGATAGCCCACTCCGTGCGTCTAAAGTGCAACAAAAAGAGGGGCATTGCAACCGTATATGGGGATAGAGGAGGTAAATTAGTGCGGTAGGTAACATTCTTGGCAATAAACAACCCTTGTCAAGGGGGGCGTAGAAAAAAGGAGGGTGACGATGCTAGGTGAGCATACTATTGTCTGCATCGTTTTTAAGGTTAAATAAACCACTTGAGAAACGATATTAGAAGTAAAAGAAACGTTAAACGACTATAAAGTTGCTTAAGTTGAACAGAACAACACACTACTATTTATTTTAAAGGAATATTTATGAAAAAAGTATTAGGTACATTAGCTGTTTCAGTACTTGTTGCATTAGGCAGTGTAAACATTGCGCATGCAAAAATGGACGAAGGCAAAATCACCATCTGGATTAATGGTGATAAAGGCTATGACGGCTTAGCTGAAGTTGGTAAAAAGTTCGAAGCTGATACTGGTGTGCAAGTCATCGTTGCTCATCCTGATAAATTAGAAGAAAAATATGGACAAGTAGCAGCAACAGGAGCGGGTCCAGATATCGTTTTTTGGGCACATGACCGTTTTGGTGGATGGGCTAAAGCTGGACTATTAACAGAAATCAAACCAAGCAAAGCATTAAAAGCTAAAATGGCTGATTTCACATGGGATGCGGTTACTTACAATGGTAAATACATTGGTTACCCTATCGCGGTTGAAGCACTTTCTCTTATCTACAATAAAGATTTATTGCCAACACCACCAAAATCGTGGGAAGAAATTAGCGCGATTGATGCAAAACTTAAAAAAGACGGTAAATCTGCAATTATGTGGAACTTAAAAGAACCGTTCTTCACATGGCCTCTTATTGCTGCGGATGGCGGTTATGCATTTAAATTCTCAAATGGTGCTTACGACGTTAAAGATACAGGCGTAAATAATGCAGGTTCTAAAGGGGCATTACAGTTCCTTCTTGATATGATTGCGCGTAAAGAAATCAGTGCTGATGTTGATTACTCGGTTGCTGAAGCTGCATTCACTAAAGGTGAAACTGCAATGACTATTAATGGTCCTTGGAGCTGGGGTAATATCGATAAAAGTGGTATCAATTACGGTGTTGCTGTATTACCAACATTCAAAGGCAAATCAGCTAAACCATTTGTTGGTGTGTTAACGGCTGGTGTTAATATTTCAAGCCCAAATCAAGAACTTGCAAAAGAGTTTATTGAAAACTACCTACTAACAGATGCTGGCTTAGAGATGGTAAATAACGACAAACCTCTTGGCGCTGTTGCATTGAACTCTTTCCAAGCTAAATTAGACACCGATCCGCGTATTGCTGCAACAATGCAGAATGCACAAACAGGTGAATTAATGCCGAACATTCCTGAAATGTCTAAGTTCTGGTACGCTGAAGGCGCGGCAATCAACAATGCTGTACAAGGCCGTCAAACAGTATCTGAAGCACTTGATGCTGCAGCTGCACGTATCGTTAAATAATTAAAAAGTAAGTTAAAAGGGGCTCTTAGGGTAATTTACCTAAGGGCCTTTATTGAGCTGGTTTTACCTCTGAGGAATTTATGGAACTATCTATTAAATCGGAAAATGCACAATCTTCTCGTGCGAATTGGATAAAGTGGATTTTATTAACACTTATATCATTAGTAGCAGGTTATGCAGTTGTTCTAATGTACGCGCAAGGTGAAATTGCGTTTGCGCTGGTAACCTTAATTTTGGTCTCCTCGGGTGTGGTTATTTTTGGCCGTAAAGATACCTATTCTCATCGGTATATTTACCCTGGCATCGCAGCCATGTTTTTGTTTATTATTTTTCCACTTGTGTACACCGTGGGTATTGCCTTTACTAATTACAGTGGTTCGAATCAATTAACATTTGAACGTGTACAATCTCAATTTCTAGAGCAAGAATATGAGCAGCCGGGAACAAGTTATGCTTTTGAAGTTTACCTGTTAGAGGGTAATAAAATTCAACTTCATCTGAGCAAAGGTGATCAAGAATTCGTTTCTGAGCCGCTAATGTTAGGGCAAAAAAATAAGAATATTGCGCTGACGGCATTAATGGGTGAGAAGCAAGGAAAGCGTGCTCAAATACGTTTTCTTGTTAAAAATCGTGAAGCACTAAGCGAACTATCACTTAATACAGAAACGGGTCAGATTTTGAGTATGGGGGGGTTGCGTAAATTCTCAGAAACTGTACCTCGCTATCAACTACAAGACGATCAAATTACGTTAGTTAATCGCATTGACAATACTGCGATGAAACCAAATTTTGAAATTGGGAATTACCAAGTTGTAGATGAAAACGGAGCCTTTACAGGAAAAATTCTGTCCCCTGGATTTGTGGTTAATACCGGTTGGACAAACTTCAAACGCATCTTTATAGATAAAGGTATTAGAGGACCGTTTCTACAAATATTTATCTGGACAGTGGTTTTCTCGGCTGGCTCGGTAGGGCTGACATTGATATTTGGTTTGGTATTAGCAACAGTTGTGCAATGGGATGAGTTAAAAGGTAAAGCGGTTTACCGTATGTTACTTATTTTACCTTATGCTGTTCCTGCGTTTATTTCAATCTTGATCTTTAAAGGTTTATTTAATCAAAGTTTTGGTGAAATTAACGAACTATTAAACGCCTTATTTCATGTCAAGCTGCAGTGGTTTACTGAACCTTACCTGGCTAAAACAATGATCTTAATCGTTAATACCTGGTTGGGCTATCCCTACGTGATGATCTTATGTATGGGGCTGTTAAAATCAATTCCAAGCGATCTTTACGAAGCATCAGCAATTGATGGTGCAGGCCCGCTTGATAACTTTTTCAAGATTACTTTTCCATTAATCATTAAGCCATTAGCACCATTGTTAATCGCCAGTTTTGCGTTTAACTTTAATAACTTTGTATTGATTCAACTCTTAACTAACGGTACACCCGATATCCTTGGCTCATCGACGCCTGCTGGACATACGGATTTATTAGTGAGTTATACTTACCGAATCGCTTTCGAAGGTGGTGGCGGTCAAGACTTTGGCTTGGCAAGTGCAATCGCAACATTAATCTTCTTGATGGTTGGTGCACTCGCGTTTATTAACCTACGTGTTTCAAAAAGACAGCAAGCTTAAGGAATAATGTTATGCCAATTGTAAAATCTAAAAATGAAAAAAAACGCGTTTGGTTCGCCCATCTGTTTTTACTGTTATTTTGTGCAACAATCTTATTTCCATTATTAATGGTTATTGCTATCTCATTTCGAGAAGGTAACTTTGCCGCAGGATCTTTGATTCCAGAGCACCCAACTTTAGAGCATTGGAAACTTGCACTCGGTTTTGCGGTTGATAATGCGGATGGTTCGATTACAAATCCACCATTTCCAGTGTTGTCTTGGCTGTGGAACTCAGTGAAGGTTGCAGGGATCACCTCTATTTTGGTGGTTGCATTATCAACGACCTCTGCATATGCTTTTGCGCGAATGAAATTTGCGGGTAAAAAAGTATTGTTAGAAGGAATGTTGATATTTCAAATGTTTCCTGCAGTACTTGCATTGGTTGCATTATATGCGTTGTTTGATAAAGTTGGTGAATACATCCCCTTCCTTGGTTTAAATACGCACGGTGGTCTAATCTTCGCTTATTTAGGGGGGATTGCACTACACGTTTGGACTATCAAAGGCTATTTTGAGACCATTGATATCTCGCTAGAAGAGGCCGCATCATTAGATGGTGCAACGCCTTGGCAAGCATTTAGATTGGTTCTATTACCCCTTTCTGTGCCAATTTTAGCTGTAGTATTTATTCTCTCATTTGTGGGGGCGGTAACTGAAGTGCCTGTGGCATCATTGCTGCTAGTGGATGTTCCCGTTGATAAATATACCCTTGCAGTAGGTATGCAACAGTACTTGCAGCCGCAAAACTACCTGTGGGGTGATTTCGCAGCCGCAGCAGTACTTTCTGCAATGCCTATCACTATCGTGTTTATGCTTGCACAGAGATGGTTAGTGGGTGGTTTAACTGCAGGTGGTAACAAAGGCTAACGGCTAGTCGTTATTCAGTTTTGCAAACAGCTCCTTCGGGGGCTGTTTTTTTTTGTTTAATCGGCGCAACCTGTTCCCTTAACTGCTTATAAGAAAGTATTATTACGGGTGAATAATTTGACTGGCAAGTGCGTCTCTAGTTAACAGGGGGAGGAAAGAAGCCACTGGAGAAGTTGAAGGTACAAAAACTGTTCCGCTGGCGAGTAAGTTTCTAAAATAGCGTTAACCCTGATACTCCGACTGGCCAATACAGTGCATGATGGCAGGGCTGTCTTAACTGGGAGTTGCTACAATAGCGGAGGGAATCTGGCGTTTTCTCAAGTTATAAACTGCAAAGGAAACTCTAATTCTATTGTCGCTGCGAGGTGCTGCTGCTTGATGGGCTGTTAGTGGTGAGAAAAGCTAGATTTATGGGGCAATGAGAGGGATGAGGCAGGCACCTCACCCTACTCTATTTCATTAACGGGTGCCAAATACAACAATGGTTTTACCGTGAGCAGAGATTAAACCTTGCTCTTCAAGCATTTTCAGGATTCGCCCAACAGTTTCGCGCGAGCAGCCTACAATTTGCCCAATTTCTTGACGAGTAATTTTGATCTGCATACCATCAGGATGCGTCATCGCATCCGGTTGTTTTGCAAGGTCAAGTAATGTATTCGCAATACGGCCAGTGACATCTAAGAAGGCTAAACTACCGACTTTCTGACTGGTGATTTGTAGGCGATTTGCCATTTGGCGTGATAAACGCATTAAAATTTCAGGATTAACAGTAATCAGTTGAGTAAACTTCTTATACGAGATTTCTGCTACTTCGCAAGACGATTTGGCTTTAACAGATGCACTGCGAATTGGATCTTCTTCTTTATCAAATAAGCCTAATTCACCAAGAAAGTCTCCTTGATTGAGGTAAGATAAGATCATCTCTTTACCTTCTTCATCTTTGATCAAAACAGCGACTGATCCTTTCACGATAAAGTAAAGAGTATCGGCTTTTTCACCTGCGTGGATAAGCATACTTTTGGCCGGGTATTTATGTGTATGGCAGTGTGATAAAAACCACTCTAAGGTTGGATCGGCTTGAGGTTTGGTGATGATCATAGATTTCCCTTAATCGGTATTGAGTAGCTAATTTGCTATCTCAAGTTGTTTTTCAATATGAGATTAATAATAGTAATTGTATCTCTTTTTACGTGCTGTCGATAACACTTATCTTTTTATGTTGTTGAAGAACTTAGATCTTTGTCAAAAAAAACAAAGGTTTTATCAATCAAACGTTTGTTTTAATATATTTTAAAGCTAGCAGACGTAATTGAGTGCTTAATTAGTAAGCACCTAAGAATTAAGCTGGCTTTTACGAATCAGCGTAACACTCTCAGAGAGTTCTGAATATAAGATAACCACCGTTCCTTTTTTGAGTTGCTGCAACACATTTTCAGTTTTTTCCAGCAAAGAGACTTCTTGCTCACCGTAGTCTGTTCCTTCTCGCAATATAAAATACTCGATTAAATTATGTAATGTGTCGAAATCTAGATCTTGATAGGGTATAAGCATATCTTTCCTACAATGTCAGTGGCAATGAGGGCTAAAGTCGATTATATCGAAACTATTTGGGCATACCCAAATGTCGCTTAGGTATATATATAAAAGGTGAAGTATGAGCTTATTAGATGAGTTATTAAAGAGAAATGAAGAGTGGGCCGCGAAAATAAATAAAGAAGATCCAACCTTTTTTTCTCAACTGGCGGAACAACAATCACCCGATTATTTATGGATTGGCTGTTCTGATAGCCGAGTACCTGCGATTCAACTTTTAGGCATGATGCCGGGTGATATTTTCGTACATCGTAATATTGCCAATTTGGTGATCCATACCGATTTAAGCTGTATGTCAGTTATTCAATATGCGGTGGATGTACTCAAGGTAAAACATATTATTGTTACGGGGCATTATGATTGTGGTGGCATAAAGGCTGCTATGAAAAAGCAGTCCTATGATTTAATTGATGGGTGGCTGCGCAACATTAAAGATACCTATGTAAAATATAGCGATAGTTTTGATGAGCAGATGACCGATGAGCAACGTTTAAACTATTTGACAGAACTTAATGTAATTGAACAAGCGAAAAATGTCTGTCATACCACTTGTGTTCAGCAAGCGTGGGCAAGAGGACAGGCATTAACGGTGCATGGATTTATTTATTCAGTGAAAGATGGACGTTTAAAGGACCTCAATATGAATTTTGATAACTTAGATAAAATTAATGATTTATACCATATTGGTTAATCGATACCCATGTCACCTCAATATGCAATTTGGCTTACGCTAAGTCCTGAGAAAGCACCTTGAGGTATGATGGGTATATCAGGGGGAAGGCATTCTCTATTTAGAATAGTAGATGCTGTCGACGGAGAATCATTTAACCAGAATAAAAGGAGACTTAATGAAAAAAATATTACTTGTTTCATTAATGTTTGCATTGCCGACGCTAGTATCGGCTGCAAATATTAGCGCAGGTCAAGCTAGATCAGCTGCTTGTACGGTGTGCCATGGTGCTGGTGGTATCTCTGCGGTACCTATCTATCCAAATTTAAGAGGACAAAAAGAAGCTTATTTATACGCGTCATTAAAAGCTTACAAATCAGGTCAGCGCCAAGGTGGTCTGTCTGTCATTATGAAAGCACAAGCCGATCTACTCTCGGATATTGAGATGGCCAACTTAGCGGCTTACTACGCCTCATTAAAATAAACTCAGGGATAATAAAACGACCTCTATAAAGAGGCCGCTTTATTAATTCACGGGCTTACTGATGATCGCTTATAAATCGTCGCTGTTAGCTGCTAGGTACTTAGCCACACCTTCTGGAGTGGCTTCCATACCCGCTTTATCTTTTGCCCATTGTGCAGGACAAACTTCGCCATGCTCTTCGTGGAATTGCAGCGCATCAACCATACGTAACATCTCATCAATATTACGACCCAGTGGAAGATCGTTAACCACTTGATGACGAACTAAGCCATTTTTGTCGATTAAGAATGAACCGCGTAATGCAACACCAGCCTCTGCTAACTCAACATCGTAGGCTTTACAAATTTCATGTTTCACATCTGCAACCAGCGGATACTGAACCGCACCAATACCACCATCATTGATAGCCGTATTACGCCATGCATTATGAGTAAATTGAGAGTCAATTGAAATACCAATCACTTCAACACCGCGTGCTTGGAATTCACCAAAACGTTTATCGAATGCAATTAGCTCAGAGGGACATACAAAAGTAAAATCAAGAGGGTAGAAGAATATAACCACTTCTTTACCTTGGGTAAAGTCTTTAAGATTAAAGCTATCGACAATGTCGCCATTACCGAGCACTGCTGCGGCTGTAAAGTCAGGTGCTTGCTTTCCTACTAATACCATGATGTTTTCCTTTTAATAATCAGTTAATCATATTGTGCTTGCTATATCGTTGCCTAGCATGCGTGAAAGTATAGTCAGAATCGAACTGTTTATACCAATCAAGTTGATAGTTTATCTCTATCAAAAAAAAAATTACTAGATATAGGTTTGAGAGGCAGATTTTGATCTGTTGCTTATTTAGCCTCAGCGAGGGATAAATAAATTGAAACAGTGCCGCTGTTTCCTTGTGTTTTTGCGTTGACTCAGCTACCAATACCGCTATGTTGAATTGCCTCGAGTTACATAAAACTATCAACACGGTATGGTCTGAGTTTGTTACTTTATGAGGTTAAACAGAGCCTCTCCTTCATTCTCTGTGTTGAAGTTATTTAAGGATTACGGCCATACTTCGAAAAGTCCGGTTTACGTTTTTCGTTAAAGGCATTACGTCCTTCTTGGCCTTCTTCACTCATATAAAATAACATGGTGGCATTACCTGCTAATTCTTGCAGACCAGCCTGCCCGTCGCAATCCGCATTAAGTGCGGCCTTTAAGCAACGTAGCGCCATTGGACTGTTTTGTAATATTTCACGACACCATTTAACGGTTTCTTTTTCTAAATCGGCAAGTGGCACAACGGTATTGACTAAGCCCATATCCACAGCATCTTGCGCACTGTACATCCGACATAGAAACCAGATTTCTCGGGCTTTTTTCTGGCCAACGATACGTGCCATATAGCTCGCCCCCCAGCCACCATCAAAAGATCCCACTTTAGGCCCAGTTTGACCAAATTGCGCATTGTCAGCGGCGATGGTTAAATCACACATCATATGTAAAACATGACCGCCACCTACGGCATACCCCGCTACCATTGCAATAATAGGCTTGGGGCAAGTGCGGATTTGGCGTTGAAAATCTAGCACGTTAAGATGGTGCCCACCGACTTCATCTTTATAACCAGAATCACCACGCACCCCTTGATCGCCACCTGAACAGAAAGCCAAATCCCCTTGACCGGTCAAAATGACCACGCCAATTTTATTATCATAACGCGCATCATTAAGTGCCTGCATCATCTCGTTGACTGTTTGTGGCCGAAAGGCATTGCGTAGTTGTGGGCGGTTTATGGTGATTTTTGCTATTCCATCAGCTTTATTATAAATAATATCGGTGAATTGCAGCTCGCTCTTTTCCCAAAAAATAGGTGTGTAAGAATCTTGTTCAGCCATTTTCTTCTCATATTAGTTGTTCGGGTTTATTCACCCTAGTGTAAAGTTATGTTGTTATCTGCTTTGCTATAAATTGTGCATATTGCAGTGGTGCTTGCTGATGAATATTATGCCCTACAGCATCAAATTGAGTAACATTAAGCTTGTGTTGTATGGATAATTGCTTCGCCAAATTTTTAAATTTCTGATCTTTCTCGCCAAAACAATAATAAATAGGCAACGCCGTGATGCGCAAATGGTTACTTTCCAGAAAAGGGTGCATATCTGTTTGCCGAGCAAGGCTTGTTGCCAATAACATATTGGCTAAACAGACCCCATAGTTACAACTTCGGCTATTAATTAGACGATCTTTTTCGCTGCAAGAAAGATCACTAAAAACAGTTTGTTCGTACCACTCATAGATGCTTTGCATTATATTTTCAGTCGCAAAACGTTTCGCCCAATTAAGATCATGGCTATAACGTTGTGCTTTCTCTTCTGCGCTAGCTAAACCGATATGTGCTGATTCTAAAATAAGATTTTTTAAGTCCGGATCGTTTTGTGTACGCGCGTAATCAAGCGCTATTCTGCCACCCAAAGAGTAGCCGACTAGGGTGTACTGGTTAATTTTTAGGTCATCTAAGGCACATCGAATTAAACGGTGGCAGTACGTAAAACCTGCTTCTAATGGTGCTGTGATTGAGGCTGAATGTCCATGACCCGGTAAATCTAAACAAACACAATAGTAACTTCCTTTAAGATGGTTAATGGTCTCGGACCAATCATTAACACTGCCTAAAAAACCATGTAAAAAAACCAATGTGGGGTGGGTGGGATCGCCTTGCGTCTGACTAAAAAGTGGCATTTGTTATCTGCTTTTTAAGTTGTTCAAGTTGATCACTAGTTTGGTTGTTTTCCACGCAAACTTCAATCAGTGCTCCCCTGTTTTTTAATGCTTTTTTATAATCAGCTTTAAATTCATCAAGTCGACTCGGTTTGTAATAATCGATAGCGAACTGTTTGCAACTCTCGGCAAAAGTTAAACCATGGGGGAGTTGGTAAAATTTTTGCTTTTGTTGTGCGGGTACGGGCAGTAAGTTAAAGATCGCACCACCGTCATTATTAATCAGAATAATGATAAAAGGGTGGCTAAGCTGTTTTAATAAGGTTAGGGAGTTTAAATCATAAAGAAAAGCGGTATCGCCTATCAATAAAGTCGTCGTTTGTCGCGCATTTTTAGCGATGCCGACAGCGGTGGCAAGTAAGCCATCAATACCACTGGCACCACGATTAGTAAACACCCGCGAGAGGTTGTTTTTCATAAACATATCGGTGATTCTAATGGGCATACTATTAGCGATAAATAACGGGCTATCATTACTCAGTAGGTTATCCAAACTAGCAACTAAATTTATTTCACAAAGGGGGGTATTGGCCATAAAGGGGGCGATGATTTGCTGCGCAATTTTCTGATTATACTGCGTAAGCTTAACTAGCCACTTTTCATCTATTGGCTGTAATAGATGTTGTGATTGAATCCATCCATTGGCATCGCTATCAAAACGCGTTGTCAGCTGCAGGTTAGGATCAATGCTTTGTTCGCCCTTTTTGATTAACCAATAGTCACCAGCAAACTCAGCAATAAATTGTGCCAACCTTGTAGAAATAAGTTTGTCGCCAAATTGGATAATAATATCCGCTTCCGCTAATGCCCGTTGGAACGTTTTATTGAGCAGCAGAAGATCATAATAACAAAGATTGTTGATCGCGCCCGTTAGTGATGATTGAATATCTGCGAGCAGAGGGTAGTGATTTTTTTTAGCAAATTCGGCTATCTGTAAGACTTGCTCTTTTTTGTCTAAGCGTCCTGCAATGACGACAACTTTTTTACCTAGCAGAGAAAACGTTGATCTACCTTCATAACGCTTTTGCCCTTGAAGATAGTGGCTGAAAGGATGCCGATTCGTGAGCCATTTTTTTAAAGGAGATAGATATTGTTGATAGTTAAGCTGTGTTTCTTGCGGATATAAAGGCTCTGCAAAAGCGACATTAAAATGGATTGGCGCAGGGCTGTTCTGCTGTTTAACGAGACCCTGATTAATGGTAGTTAATAGGTAATTAGGTTTTATTTGTAAAGTAGGGCTTGGGATTTGCCTGAAAAAAACTGGATAATGGCTAAAAATAGCGTATTGATCAATCGCTTGATTTGCGCCGCAGTGAAGCAGTTCAGGAGGTCTGTCAGCCGATAATATAATCAGCGGGATAGCACTTTGCCTCGCTTCAATTACTGCGGGGTAAAGGTTGGCCACTGCCGTTCCTGAGGTGGTGATAACTACCACCGGTTTCTGACTGGATAGACTCAGCCCGAGTGCAAAAAAACCGAGGCCACGTTCATCAAAATGAACATGTGTGTTAACCGCTTTATGACTAGCTGCTGCTAATGTTAACGGAGTAGATCGAGACCCCGGCGCGATGCAAAAATCACAAATATTATGACGCACTAACTCCTCGATAAGAAGTGAAGCCCACAACAAATTAATATTTGCAGAGGTGTGCATAAAGGTTGAATTGCTTGCTGCTACTTCACTCATATTAACGAACACCTTTTTGTGCTGATAAAATATCTAAAACAGTGCCTATTTTATTATCCAACTCTTGCCATTCCTGCGCCGCAATGGAGCCGGTTACTATGCCCGCCCCGGCAAACAGCTTTATACTATGATCTGTCATTAATGCACTGCGAATGGCAACACTGAAATCACTTTTTTCACTACTTAAATAACCCACCGCACCCGCATACCAGCCCCGCAGGTAAGGCTCTTTATCATTAATGAATTGCAGCGCAGGGAGTTTAGGTGAGCCGCCAACAGCAGGCGTTGGGTGGAGTTTGTATAATAGGTTAGCATCTGTTGTCTGTGCATTTAATGTGGCGTTAATCGGTACGCATAAATGTTGTACATTCTGTAACTGCATGACATATGCATCCTCACAAGATATTTTTGCTTTTAGTTGCTTAAGATTGGCGATAATAAACTCCTGTACAAGGTAGTTTTCACGATCTATTTTCTTATCTGTTAACAGACTTTGCGATAAAAAGGCATCTTCTCGTTCAGTGCGCCCACGGTTAATCGTGCCTGCTAATGCTTCTGTTTTTAGCTGTGACTTTTTGCGACAGAAAAGACGCTCGGGAGAGCAGCTAATAAAAGCATGTTTTTGCGAAAACTGCACGCTGAAATGAAAACTATTGGGATTTGCCTGTTGCCATTGTGCAAGCAGATCTAAGTGGTTAACCCTGTTTTTACATAGCAGTTGTGTTTCACGGGATAAGACAACTTTGGGTAGTAATGCTTTATATTCAATAGCCAGATCCACTAAATCTGCCCACTGCGCTTGATTGGGTAAATCGCTGCGCGAGAGAATGGTAGTCTCCACTGCGGTTAACGCTTGCGGTGGCTGCAACATATTGACTAGTGCGATGGTTTTGTCAATGCGGTGTAAACCATTGAAATGGCAGGTTAGCGTCAATTTTTGTTGTTGTAACTTAAATTCTAAGGCGGGGCGAATAAAGCGTATAGCAGGAAAATCTAGCCACTGCTCGCCTTGTTGCTGGAAAGCTAATCCGCCAAAATAGCAAGCTTGAGCTGTGGGTTGAGGTATATTTGTGCACTCTTCAATCTGTCCTAGACAAGCGATGGTCTGTTGCTGCTCTTTGTCTTGCCAATAAATTGCAGGATAAATAGGATCTTTGCCGAGTGATTGCCCTTTTAATAAAGCCAATAGATTAACCGCCGCCAGATGAATAACTAAATTGGTACGGGGTTTGTCGCCTGCTGTTTGTGCAAATTGCTGT
The DNA here is from genome assembly GCF_022267535.1 of Psychromonas antarctica. Classification (GTDB taxonomy): domain Bacteria; phylum Pseudomonadota; class Gammaproteobacteria; order Enterobacterales; family Psychromonadaceae; genus Psychromonas; species Psychromonas antarctica. The sequence continues at coordinate 29,628 of NZ_JAHNZV010000005.1, read as the reverse complement.
AGCTGTTTGTTAATTAAATTAATCATGGAGTTAACGTTTTGCTTGGTGCAACCTTAGGTAGCTATTGGTATTGTAGATTCAAGTTTGCTAATGTAGCGCGAATTACGCTTTATTCCTAATTGGAAGAGTGCATATCATACTTAGGAAAATTTAGATGAACAAGGTTTCGGTTTGGATAAGCGCCTTACGGTTACGTACTCTACCTCTTGCTGCCGCATCGATTCTGTTAGCCGCTGGTCTCGCCGCACAAGCGGGTATCTTCAATGTGCTTATTTTTAGCTTTGCGCTGCTCACTGCGCTGCTACTACAAATATTATCTAATCTCGCCAACGATTATGGTGATGCGGTCTCTGGCACTGATAATGAAACGCGAGTTGGCCCCACGCGGGCAATGCAAACTGGTTTGATTAGCCAAAGCGGTATGAAAAAAGCGATTATGCTAACCACTGCGTTGTGTTTTATCTCTGGGTTGTGTTTGCTGGTGGTCGCATTAGGCAGTGATCTCAAAAGTTGGTTACTATTTTTACTCTTTGGCTTGCTCGCGATTGCCGCCGCTATCTCTTATACAATGGGAAAAGTACCTTATGGCTATTATGCACTGGGTGATTTAGCTGTATTTATTTTTTTTGGTTTATTAGGCGTTGTTGGTAGCTACTACCTGTACGCGCACACCTTTAACTGGTGGTTGTTGCTACCGGCATGCAGCGTCGGCATGTTGTCTGTTGCAGTATTGAATATTAATAATATCCGCGACATGTACAGCGATCAAGCGGCTCATAAAATTACACTGGTGGTCTTATGGGGACGTAAATCGGCATTTATATACCACCTTTTTTTAGTTTTAACAGCGCCTTTACTCGCCGCCGTGTATTTAATGAATAGTGGAACGTTGTACTACTGGCAATTTTGTTTCCTGCTTTCTTTAGGTCCGCTAGGCAAAAGTTGCTTGTCTTTACATCATGCTATTAGCAAGGATCTTCGTGACGGAGATACGTTTAATAAAGAATTAAAAAATACGGCTTTAAGTACATTTGCTTTTTCTGCACTGTTTGCCCTGATTTTCATTCCTATTAATTAGAATGACGATTTAAAATAGCTGCTGTAATTTATAGGAGAGGCTCGTTTTCTCACTATTTAGCCTGTTTTTTTAAAATCAAGCAAAATAATGGCGAAAAAATCAACATATTTTCTGTTTTTTTTAAATTCCGTGTTCTGTTTAACGGTAAAGATTGTATAATGCCTCGGAATATTGATTCGATTTTTATTAACTGACTGAGTATAAAAAATGAAAGATTTAACAAAATACAGAAATATTGGTATTTTCGCGCACGTTGATGCGGGTAAAACTACCACAACCGAGCGTATCCTAAAGCTTACCGGTCAGATCCACAAAACTGGTGAAGTACATGACGGCGAATCTACAACTGACTTTATGGAACAGGAAGCTGAGCGCGGTATTACTATCCAGTCTGCTGCTGTAACTTGTTTCTGGAAAGATCACCGTTTAAATGTTATCGATACTCCTGGACACGTTGACTTCACTGTTGAAGTATACCGTTCTCTTAAAGTATTGGATGGTGGTATCGGTGTATTCTGTGGTAGTGGTGGTGTTGAACCGCAATCAGAAACCAACTGGCGTTATGCGAATGACTCAAAAGTTGCACGTATTATCTTCGTTAATAAATTAGACCGTATGGGTGCTGATTTTTACCGCGTTGTTAAGCAAACTGAAACCGTATTAGGTGCGAACCCACTAGTAATGGTTCTACCAATCGGTATTGAAGATGAATTTTGTGGCGTTGTTGACTTGCTTACACGTAAAGCATACATCTGGGATGATACTGGTCTTCCAGAAAACTACGAAATTACTGATATTCCTGCAGACATGGTTGATCTTGTTGAAGAATACCGTGAAAAACTGATCGAAACAGCGGTTGAGCAAGATGATGATCTAATGGAAGCGTATTTAGAAGAGGGTGTTGAGCCTTCTCTAGAAGAAATCAAGCGTTGTATCCGTAAAGGTACACGTACAATGGACTTCTTCCCAACTTACTGTGGTTCTGCGTTTAAAAACAAGGGTGTGCAAAACATTCTTGATGCTGTTGTTGATTATCTACCTGCTCCACATGAAGTTGATCCGCAACCGCTTACAGACGAAGAAGGTGAGCCTAATGGTAAATTTGCATTGGTTTCTGCAGATGAATCATTTAAAGCGTTAGCATTCAAAATCACAGATGACCGTTTTGGTTCGCTTACTTTCGTACGTATCTACTCAGGTACACTTAAGAAAGGCGATACGATCATGAATGCCGCAACAGGTAAAACTGAGCGTGTTGGCCGTATGTGTGAAATGCAGGCAGATGACCGTAACGAACTTACTTCAGCACAAGCGGGTGATATCATCGCTATCGTTGGTATGAAGACTAACGTGCAAACGGGTCACACATTATGTGATCCAAAAGATCCAATCATCCTTGAAGCGATGGTATTCCCTAACCCAGTAATCTCTATCTCAGTTACACCTAAAGATAAAGGTTCAACTGAGAAAATGGGTATTGCTATCGGTAAAATGGTTGCTGAAGATCCAACGTTTAAAGTTGAAACTGATATCGATTCAGGTGAAACAATCCTGTCTGGTATGGGTGAGCTTCACTTAGATATCAAAGTAGATATCCTTAAACGTACTTACGGTGTTGACTTAATAGTAGGTGAACCTCAAGTTGCTTACCGTGAAACAATCACTCAAGAAATTGAAGATTCTTACACGCACAAGAAACAGTCTGGTGGTTCTGGTCAGTTCGGTAAAATCGATTACCGTATCAAGCCTGGTGAAGCTGGAAGTGGTTTTGTATTCACCTCGAAAGTTGTTGGTGGTAATGTTCCTAAAGAGTTCTTCCCTGCGATTGAGAAAGGCTTCAAGAGCATGATGAATACGGGTGTACTTGCTGGTTTCCCTGTACTTGACGTTGAAATCGAGCTTTTCGATGGTGGTTTCCACGCCGTGGATTCATCTGCAGTCGCATTTGAATTAGCAGCTCGTGGCGCATTCCGTCAGTCAATCCCTAAAGCGGGTGCACAACTTCTGGAGCCTATTATGGCTGTAGACGTGTTCACGCCAGATGACCATGTTGGTGATGTTATCGGTGACCTTAGTCGTCGTCGTGGCATGATCGCTGGTCAAGAAGCTGGTGCTTCTGGCGTACGTATTAAAGCGGATGTTCCACTTTCAGAAATGTTTGGTTACATCGGTTCACTACGTACAATGACTTCAGGCCGTGGCCAGTACTCAATGCAGTTTAAGAACTACATGCCTTGTCCTGGCAGTGTTTCAGAAGCTGTTATTGAAAAAGTTAAAGCCGACAAAGCAGCTGCTAAGAAATAAACTCTTTTAGCTGACTTTTGAAAAAAGCCCCGCTTATGAAAATAAGCGGGGCTTTTTTGTTTGCCCAGCGAAGCTAGATGGAGTAGATATCGCTCTCTATTCTGTTTGCTTGTTACAGCGCAACCCTCTGTTATTTATTTCTGTTCAACTTGGAAGGTGGTTAAGTAATTATATTTAACCTCAACTCGGGAGAATGAATGCGAAATTTACATCAAGATCATAAAGTTAAAAACTCACACCATCTATTATTGATGGTTTTGTGTAGATCGAGGTAACTCTGTGTGGCAATAGCGGGCTATTGGTCGCTGAGTTTACGTAGAAATCCTCGGAAATAGCGGTACTGTATCGATTTGCTTACCCCGAGCTGAGGTTATTGACTAAAAGCCCTCTGTCATCTGACCGTTACGCGCGTCGAAATTGCCAGTTAAGGTATTAATACTTTCCCTAAAAAATACCCGACGATAATTGAAATAGTTATAAAAAATAATGGGTTACAGTTTTAATGAAAGCGAAGGATATTACAACTAGTTGATTTAGATTCGTTTCCCTTCGGATTTAATCATAAAGAGATTGAAATGGACGATTAATGTTTGCTAAAATCTTTTCTCAATTCGCTAGAGATATGTGATTCTGATGGGAAATAACGTAGTAATTCTTGGCACTCAATGGGGTGACGAAGGTAAAGGTAAGGTTGTAGACCTACTTACAGACAAAGCGCAATGGGTTGTTCGTTATCAAGGCGGGCACAATGCGGGTCATACACTTGTAATTGATGGGGAGAAAACAGTTCTTCATCTCATTCCATCGGGCATTTTGCGCGATAACGTAAAATGCGTTATTGGTAATGGTGTGGTTTTATCACCAGAAGCCTTACTGCAAGAGATTAAAATGCTTGAAGATCGTGGTGTGCCGGCGAAAGAGCGTCTTTCCATCAGTGAAGGTTGTCCATTAATACTTCCTTACCACGTTGCACTTGATATAGCGCGAGAAAAAGCGCGTGGCAATAAAGCAATTGGCACTACGGGGCGCGGTATTGGTCCTGCATATGAAGATAAAGTCGCTCGTCGTGGTTTACGTGTTGATGACCTCTTTAATATGGATACATTTGCTACAAAATTAAAAGAAGTGATTGAATATCACAACTTCCAGCTGGTTAACTACTACAAAGTTGAAGCTGTTAACTTTGATGACGTGTTGAAACAGATGACTGATGTAGCTGATCTGCTGATCAGTATGGTTATTGATGTTACCGATGAGCTTGATAAAGCGCGTTTGCGTGGTGAAAATATATTATTTGAAGGTGCGCAAGGCACATTACTTGATATTGACCACGGTACATATCCTTATGTGACCTCTTCCAATACCACTGCTGGTGGTGTTGCTACGGGGAGTGGGTTTGGCCCAACACACATTAATTACGTGCTAGGTATTGTTAAAGCTTATACCACACGTGTTGGTGCAGGTCCTTTCCCAACTGAACTATACGATGGTCTGGATAAGCTCGATCCTGCTGGTAAACATCTGGGTACAGTAGGACATGAGTTTGGTGCTACGACGGGGCGTTTGCGTCGTACCGGTTGGTTTGATGCGGTTGCTATTAAACGTGCAGTACAGTTAAACAGTATTACTGGTTTTTGCCTTACTAAACTTGATGTTTTAGATGGTTTGAAAGAGATAAAAATCTGTACCGCCTACAAAATGCCTAGTGGTAAGCTCGTGGATGTTCCCCCAATGTCTGCCGATGGTTACGATCTCGCGGTGCCGATTTATGAAACTATGCCAGGTTGGACTGAGAGCTCATTTGGTGTGACATCATTTGCTCAGCTGCCAGAAAATGCCAAAGCATATATCAAACGATTAGAAGAAGTGACCGGTGTGCCAATGGATATTATTTCTACTGGGCCAGATCGTAATGAAACTATGATTAGGGTTAACCCATTTAGCTGAATCGTTAATTTAAAAGCCTAATAAAAAACCGTACTACTGAAAAGTGATACGGTTTTTTTTGCTCTACACTATTGAACAATTCTAATCACAATAATTAAAGAATCGCCTTACGGCGATATCCAAACAGTATCTTTTAGGTCGAATAAATTTATGACAAAAAAACTTACCATCGTCGACATTGCAAAGTTAGCTGGGGTTGGAAAATCGACCGTTTCTCGTGTGTTAACCAATCATCCTAAGGTAAAGGCGAGCACCAGAGAAAAAGTTGAACGGCTTATTCAAGAGTCTGGTTTTGTACCGTCTAAGTCGGCTCAGGCTATGGGAGGCGGACGTAGCAAAGTGGTGGGGATTATTGTTTCTCGCCTTGATTCCGTCTCTGAAAATAAAGCGGTGAGTGGCATTCTAGATACTGTTTATGCTGCAGGCTATGATGCCCTTATTATGGAAGGACAATTTAGCAGCGCTAAAACAAATGAGCACTTAGCTGTCCTACAAAAAAGAAATGTTGATGGCGTGATTCTATTTGGTTTTACTGGGTACGATCTATCTACGCTTGAAAAATTAGCGCATAAAGCGGTCGTAATTGCAGTGGATAGTGATAATGTTTCTTCTGTTGGTTATGATAATTACGGCATTATTAATCAGGTGATCGCTTATATTACAAAGCAGAAAAAGCAACATATTAGCTTTATTGGTGTTGATGTTAAGGATAAAACGACGGGGCTAATGCGCCTTAATGCTTATTTGGATTATTGTAAAGCAGCAAATATTAAGGCGTGCTTTCAGACCGGACAGCTTAGTTATAAAAGTGCCTATGAATTGACTGATTTAGTCCTTACGTCGGAAACTCAAGCAATTGTTTGTGCTAGTGATACCTTGGCTATCGGGGTTGCCAAGCGTTTACAAGAACTTGATCGTGCTGATATATTGGTTTCGGGGGTTGGCGCGACGGAGTTGTTAGCATTTATTTTCCCCAATACATTTAGTGTCGATCCTGGTTACTATGCCGCTGGAGAGGCATCCGCTAACTTGCTAATCAAACAGTTAGGGGGAGATCAAGAAGTAACACATTTAACGCAAAAAATACCTATAAATCAAAACGTTTGAAGTAAAGGGGTAGTAACCTTTATACCCATGATACTTCAAGATGCAAAATCAGAAACTAAATTGTGCTTAGCTTCTCGGCATAAAATTGCAACATAGTCACTTTACCTTGATGTTTTATAACTGCGAAGATATGTGCAACTTAACTTGCCCCACGGTAATTAGCTTGAATATCATCTCGAGGTAACATGGAGATAGTATGCTTCGCAAAAATGGCGGGGTAGATCGAGCCATCTAGATCATCTCCACCCAGGATAAGCCAATTGATACAGTGCCGCTATTTCTATCTTTTTTCTGAGCTACCCCTGCTAACAATCGTCTTGAAGTACGCAAAACAGTACGATGATTAGAATCGTGATCAGTTTGGTCATATTAAAGCTCCTCAGGCTGCACATAATTGGTACTTTTTTCCTACGCTTTATCTGTGCTGGTTACCCCTATTATGTGATTTACAACCCAAAATGGGACCGCTCCCATTTAAGTTGGAAGTCGCTTGCGTTACCATAAGGGTATATGGGAGCGGTCCCATTTTATTAACTCTCACAACAGAAGGGAATTGAAATGAGTAAAAAAATTGATCCGCAACAAGTTGAACGCTTGATTGAGCTTATTGGGGGGCAGAGCAATATAGCAAGTGTCAGCCATTGCTTAACGCGCTTGCGCTTTGCCTTAAACAATCCTGACGTAGCAAAAGTCAAAGAAATTGAAAAAATTCCGATGGTAAAGGGTGCCTTTACGACTGCGGGGCAGTTTCAAATCGTGATCGGAACTGAAGTTGATGAAGTTTATAAAATATTAACTGAGATAACCGGCAGTAAAGAAGCGGATAAAGAAGCCACAAAATTGGCTGCACGAAAAAATATGAACCTGCTTGAGCGCGGTATCTCTCATATGGCGGAAATTTTTGTACCTCTTTTACCGGCGATTATTACGGGTGGTCTAATTCTCGGTTTTAGAAATGTCATCGGCGATATTCGTATGTTCGATGGTAAAACCTTGGTTGAAATTAGCCAGTTTTGGGCAGCGGTTCACTCTTTTCTTTGGTTACTCGGTGAAGCTATATTCCACTTCTTACCCGTTGCTGTTTGTTGGTCGACGGTGAAGAAACTCGGGGGAACTCCTGTTCTCGGTATTGTATTGGGCATTACATTGGTGTCGCCACAATTGATGAATGCTTACGGTATCGGCTCGGGAACGCCAGATGTTTGGGATTTCGGCTTTTTCGTTATGGAGAAAGTAGGTTATCAAGCGCAGGTTATTCCAGCTATCTTAGCCGGTGTTGTATTAGCTCTGATTGAAACAAACCTGAAGCGTATTATTCCTGCCTATTTGTATTTAGTGGTTGTGCCTTTTATCTCTTTATTAGCAGCGGTCTTTTTGGCGCATGCGATTATTGGCCCAATCGGACGTGAAATTGGCAATGCTGTCGGCTATGCAGCCAAGGTGGCCATGACCGGTGATTTTGCTGTATTTGGGTCGATGATTTTTGGTTTCTTTTATGCTCCATTGGTTATAACGGGCATTCACCATACAACTAATGCGGTTGACTTACAGTTAATGCAGGATATGGGCGGAACACCCATCTGGCCGTTAATTGCATTATCGAATATCGCCCAAGGTTCTGCTGTTGCCGGTATTATCTGGATCAGTAAAAAACATAATGAGCGTGAAATTTCGATACCTGCGGCAATCTCAGCATTTCTAGGTGTCACCGAGCCAGCTATGTACGGTATCAATCTAAAATATAAATTCCCAATGCTAAGTGCAATGGTAGGTTCTGCAGTTGCTGCGGGTATTTGTGGTCTTGCCGGAGTAATGGCTAATGGGATTGGCGTAGGTGGACTACCAGGTATTTTATCTATTCAGCCACAATACTGGGGTGTTTACGCTGTGGCGATGCTTGCTGCTATCGTTGTACCAATTGCTTTAACCATGATTTTTTATAAACGAGCTGAAAAGAAAGGTGATCTTAAGGAAGTTGATTTAATTGATGAGGAGCTAGAAACTGCGGTTAGTTAACCCATGATCTTGAAAAAGATCTCAACCGTTGAGTATTAAGTGCGACTCAACGGTTTTATTAATTAAAGAAATCTAAGAGCTAATATATATGAATAAAGTAGAAAGGGAATGGTGGCGTAGCGCGACTATTTATCAGATTTATCCTAAAAGTTTTTGTGACAGTAGTGATAAAGGCACCGGAGATATTAACGGTATTATCTCTAAACTAGATTATCTTAAAACCTTAGGTATTGATGCAATTTGGCTTACCCCAATTTACTTATCACCGATGATTGATAATGGTTATGATATCTCCGATTATTATACTATTAACCCTGATTTTGGTTGTATGGGCGATTTTGATCTGTTGCTGGAAAATGCTCATCAAAGAGGCATCCGTATTATTCTTGATATTGTGGTTAATCATACTTCAACAGAGCATCACTGGTTTAAATCAGCACTGGGTAATAAAGAAAGTGAATATCGAGATTATTATATTTGGAAGGATCCTATTAATGGTCAGGCTCCGACTAACTGGGTGTCTAAATTTGGCGGCAATGCATGGGAATTAGATAAGAAAACGGATCAATATTACCTGCACCTTTTTGCGAAAGAGCAAGCCGATTTGAATTGGGAAAACCCCAACGTTCGTGATCAAGTGAAAAATATAATCAGCTTCTGGGCTGAAAAAGGCGTTGATGGTTTTCGTCTAGATGTCATTAACTTGATCTCTAAGCAGCAAGATTATTTAAATGATGAACAAGGTGATGGGCGCCGCTTCTATACCGATGGACCGCGTGTGCATGAATACTTACGGGATCTCAGTGAGTCGGTGTTTAATAAATATGGCGCTGTTACCGTGGGTGAGATGTCTTCCACCACACTCCAAGAGTGTCAAAAATATTCATCGCTCGATGGAAAAGAATTATCGATGGTGTTTAATTTTCACCATCTCAAAGTCGATTATGCAAAGGGTGAAAAATGGACTAATGCGCCATTTGATTTCTTACAACTAAAAAGCATTTTTAATCATTGGCAGCAAGGCATGTTTGCTAAAGGATGGTCAGCCCTATTCTGGTGTAATCATGATCAGCCGCGCATCGTTAGCCGTTTAGGAGATGATCAACAGTATCGTGTTGAGTCGGCAAAAATGCTAGCGACTTCACTACATATGATGCAAGGAACGCCTTATATTTATCAAGGTGAAGAGATTGCTATGACTAATCCAGGCTATTCTTCAATCGAGCAGTACCGTGATCTTGAAAGTACCAATATGTATGAAATCATGATTAATAAGCTAGGTAAAAATAAACAAGACGTACTCGCTATTCTAGCCCAGAAATCGCGAGACAATTCTCGTACACCTATTCAATGGGATAACACGGAAAACGGTGGTTTTACAAAAGGAGTTCCTTGGTTAGGTGTGGCTGAAAATTACAAAAAGATAAATGTACAGCAGGCGCTTGCAGATAAAAATTCAGTTTTTCATTATTACAGAAAGCTGATAGAGATACGCAAAGAGGTTGATGTGATCACCACGGGTGATTATAGCGATTTAATGCCTGAACATCCGCAGCTATTTTGTTATCAACGCCGTAGCGAGCAACAAACGCTTATCTGCATTAATAACTATTATGGTGAATCGGTAGAATGTGAATTACCGAGTAATTTGCAGATCCAACAAGGCAAATACATCCTCGGAAATTACCCTGAGCTGATGTTAGGTAAACCGCAGCATCTGCTAAAACTCGAACCTTATGAGAGCCGAGTTTTACTCATCGAACATCATTGATGTGAGCCGTGATCGGCAGTAAGGAAAAGCCTTTGACTTCTCTGTCGTGTTAAAGGCTTTTTTATCTAGAGTAAAACCTAATATTTTCGATTAGCAGCTAGGTGCGCCAAGCTGATCAATGCTTGTTTGTATTGATTGTTAGGGATGATTGACAGTGCATTAATTGCTTTTTGGGCTTCTTCAAGAGCCCGTTCTTTTGTATATTCCAGCGCTTTTGTCTCATGTAGGGCCTGCATTATCTTGTCAAAGTTCGCCATGCCATTGGCTTTCTCTATCGCTTCTCGAATAAGTGCTCGTTGCTGCTCACTTCCATGTTGCATTGCATAAATCAGAGGCAGAGTTGGCTTGCCTTCAGCTAAATCATCGCCGGTATTTTTACCCATTACTAAGGCGTCTGAGCTGTAGTCCATCACATCATCAGTCAATTGGAATGCGGTACCTAAATATTTTCCGTAATTCAGTAATGCGTTTTCCACGTCGGCTGACTGCTCGCCCAATACAGCAACTAGTTGACTTGTTGCTTCAAAGAGCTTGGCTGTTTTAAAGTAGATAACATCCATGTAACTTTTTTCTGTGGTATCGGGATCGTTGCAGTTCATCAGTTGTAAAACTTCACCTTCGGCAATAACATTGGTTGCAGAAGAGAGTACGTCGAGTACTTTTAAATTTTGTAATTCAGTCATCATCTGAAATGAGCGTGTATGTAGAAAGTCACCGACTAATACACTGGCGGCATTACCAAAGAGTGCATTTGCTGTTTTTTTACCACGGCGCAGATCAGATTCATCTACAACATCATCGTGAAGTAGGGTGGCGGTATGAATAAATTCAATAATTGTCGCGAGTTTGGTTATTTTAAGATCATAGATATTAAGTGCTTTAGCTGCTAGAACGGTAATTAATGGACGAATACGCTTGCCGCCACTATTGATAATATAAAAACCCAGTTGGTTGATTAAAGCTACATCTGAACTTAATTGTGCAGTGATCAGTTCATTCACATGCTGCATTTCAGTTGTCGATATTTGCTGAATTTCTTTTATATTCATAATCTTAAAGTTCCGAATTTTAGCACTTAAATAAGTAGTGGTATTATTGCCGTTTATTGGCTTTATCTCAACTCCGTTGGTGGTTAAAAGTGTAACTAATTTAGTCTTGATATTGTTCATGGTTGAAGCTTGATTATTGTGGGTAACTTTATGATATTTATGATAAATATCTGATTTTTATGTTTGCTATTAGTGGCCTTAATTTAATCTTTAATAAAATCGCCATGTTTTTACTAAATATTATTGCCAATTACTATCATTTGCCGTAGACTCCGCCTCATTGAAATTAATAAGTGTGCTCTCGATGCAAATTTTAAATAAAATAGCACGAGATGCCTGAACGGAGTAAGAAACATGTACGCTGTTATCCAGAGTGGTGGCAAGCAACACCGTGTAGCTGTTGAACAAACTCTTCGTTTGGAAAAACTAGACGTTGAAGCTGGCGCGACTATAGAATTTGATAAAGTTCTTTTAGTAGCAAGTGCTGAAGACGTTAAAGTTGGTGTTCCATACGTTGAAGGAAGTAAAGTTACTGCTGAAGTAGTTGCTCATGGTCGTGGCAAGAAAGTTACAATCGTTAAGTTCCGCCGTCGCAAGCATTCGCGTACCAAAGCGGGTCATCGTCAGTGGTTTACTGAAGTTAAAATTACTGCAATTAACGCTTAATTAGGAGTTATTAAAAATGGCACATAAAAAAGCTGGTGGTAGTACTAATAACGGTCGCGATTCGGAAAGTAAACGCTTAGGTGTTAAACGTTTCGGTGGCGAATCAGTGCTAGCTGGTAATATTCTTGTACGTCAACGTGGTACTCAATTCCACGCTGGTTCTAATGTTGGTGTTGGTAAAGACCATACTCTTTTTGCTAAAGCTACTGGTGTAGTTAAGTTTGAAAAGAAAGGTCCTAAGATGCGTAGCTTCATTAGCATCGTTGCTGAATAACTTCAGCGTCGACTAAAAAGTTTTAAAGCCTCGCTGATGCGAGGTTTTTTTTTATCTTAAATAAGATGCATATAAAAAATGTGATCTATATTCAATAGAAATGCGTATAATCGAGCGGTAATTCGTGGCTGTTCGATAGGTCTATAGTTTTTCTTGGAGGTTGTAATGAAGTTTGTTGATGAAGCAAAAATAAAGGTTGATGCTGGAGATGGTGGCAACGGCGTTATCGGCTTCCGTACAGAAAAATATATTCCCCGTGGCGGTCCAAATGGTGGTGATGGCGGAGATGGCGGAGATGTATATCTTGAAGCTGATGAAAACCTCAATACTCTGGTCGATTTCCGTTTTGTGCGCTTTTACAATGCAGACCGTGGAGAAAATGGTCAGACTTGTGACTGTACTGGTTCTCGCGGTAAAGATAAAATAATTAAAGTCCCTGTTGGTACTCGCTGTCGTGATGATGATACCGGAGAAATCCTCGGTGATTTAACTAAAGCGGGACAAAAACTAATGGTCGCTAAAGGCGGTTTCCATGGTTTAGGTAATGCGCGTTTTAAAAGCAGTACTAACCGCGCACCTCGCCAAAAGACGGATGGCACACCAGGAGAAGTTCGAAACTTGCTTCTGGAATTATTATTGCTGGCCGACGTGGGCATGCTGGGGCTACCTAATGCCGGTAAGTCTACTTTTATCCGTAGTGTTTCTGCTGCAAAACCAAAAGTAGCGGATTACCCCTTTACCACCTTAATTCCAAATCTAGGCGTGGTGAGTATGGGCCATGGTCGCAGTTTTGTTATCGCCGATATTCCGGGATTGATTGAAGGAGCATCAGAAGGCGCGGGCTTAGGAACACGTTTCTTACGGCATTTAGAGCGCTGTCGAGTTTTGTTACATATGGTTGATCTGTTACCTGCTGATGGTAGTGACCCTGCTGAGAATGCGCTTGTTATCATTAATGAGTTAGCCAAGCACAGTCCCAAATTAGCTTCAAAGCAACGCTGGTTAATATTTAATAAAATTGATCTTATGTTGCCTGAAGACGCTGAAGTGGTGATACAAAGTGTTATTGATGCGCTTAAATGGGATGGCCCGATTTATAAAGTGGCTGCTATCTCAAAAACCGGTACACAACAAGTATGTCAAGATGTAGCTGATCATTTAGAAGAGATGCCAAAAGAGTACACCCCAGAAGAAGAGCGTCAGCAAGTCGAATTCCAGTGGGATGATTATCACGAGTCAGCAATGGATGATGTTGCAGAAGACTATGATGAAGATGATGACGAAGAAGAGATGATGGAAGTTATCTACGTGAACGAATAGTTGCTGCAAATGTAATTTATAGTTAATTATTCAAACCTATTGAAAATACCGTTTAGAGCAATCTAAAGGGTATTTTTTTTGACTTATTGAAAGCTAAATTAAAGAGCGGAGCTCTATCTCCCGCGACTGTTTTTTTATTACTACACTCACTTGTTTATCAGCAGAAAAGTGATCAGCTGTTGAATAACAGTCTTTAATTTAAGATTTTTTCTATTTAAAAGCCATGATTTGATATGCTTATAGCGAATCTACTAATTTTATATTCACTGATGCTTGTTAAAAAGGATCTTAGCTAGACGCAAATAATATTTGCATTTGTTATTGATTTTACAATTAAAACAACTAGTTACGGAAATAAAACCCTTGCTTTTATGGGTTTTTCCTGCGCCTGAATAAATTATCTAATTAGTAGGATTGGTATTAATAGATGGCTTATTTGTATTTAAGAGGAATAGGGTGATGGACAAAGTTGAGCTGTATTTACAGGGATTATTAGTTTCCTTAAATATAGGTAATTGGGCGTTGAATTTTAGTTTGGTATTGGCTATTACGCTGCTACTACAGTTAATGTGGCGTGGGTTTACTAAAAGAACACAACGTATTATCGACCATACCGATAACCACTGGGATGACATTGTTTGGTATGCACTCTCTCGCCCTATGAATTGGTTGATTCTATTGATGGGCGGATCTATGGGGTTGCGTGTTATCGCTGAAAGTGAACAGTTACTAATCTCAGATTACCTGCCCGTAGTGCAAAAGATATCTATTTTATTGCTAATCGGTTGGATTTTTTTACGTCTAGTGAATAAAGCTGAGCTGGTATTTATCGGTCATGATGATAAAGACACAACGACAGTCACTGCCTTTGCTAAATTAGCAAAATTATCAATACTGGTTATCATTTCACTTTCTATTATCCAAACATTGGGCGTTAGCATCTCTGGGGTACTTGCTTTTGGTGGTATGGGGGGCTTGGTTGTCGGTATGGCAGCCAAGGATCTGCTGTCTAATCTTTTTGGTGCATTAATGGTTTATATGGATAAACCTTTTAAGGTTGGCGACTGGATTCGGAGTCCAGACAAATCCATCGAGGGCACCGTTGAAGCTATCGGTTGGCGTATTACACGTATTCGCACCTTTGATAAACGGCCGTTATATGTGCCCAATAGTTTATTTACACAGATTGTTGTTGAAAATGCATCACGCATGAGTAATCGCCGTATTAAAGAAACATTTGCTTTACGTTATAGCGACATGCATCAAGTAGAAGATATTATTGAAGCGGTTAGGCAGATGCTAGTGTCACACCCTGATATTGATCAGGGGCAGACGTTAATTGTTAACTTTGATTTATTTAATAATAGTTCGCTGGACTTCTTTATTTATACTTTCACCAAAACGACTGACTGGGTTTTATATCATAAGATCAAACAAGATGTATTACTTAAGGTTGCTAATATTGTTGAGTCTCATCAAGCACAATTTGCTTTCCCAACTCGGCAACTGCATATCACGCCACCCATTAAAGAGGTAGGATAGTTGTCTTGCTGTTGGGTTAACAAGGCCGTTTTTTAGTTTAAATAGCCGCTTTAGGTTAAATAAACCTGTGCGGCGTGTTGTACATTATCGAGTTCATCGAGCAGCTCTAATAACTCAGGCTCGAGTAACGCTGGTTTGATCCCTTGTTTTAACTCCTCCTCAATCAAGCCGGCAATCTTTTTTAATTTAGGTACGCCACTGTAACTGCAGCCACCGTGGAATTTATGAATAATTTGTACAAAATCAGCAGTATCTATTTTTCCCACAATTGCTTTATTCGTTTCCATTTTGATTGTTGCAAAATCATCAATCAACATAAGCAACATCTCTTTGGCAAGATCTTCTTTGCCCGCAGATTGTTGCAATGCCAGTGACCAATCAAAGGAGCTATTCGTTATACCGTTATGGCTGTCTAGCGAGGTTTGAGCGGAGACAATTTGCGCTGCTATACTTTCCAGTACGGGTTTATCTTGCGCCCATTTATTAATAATATGTTGCAGCGCTATTTCATCAATCGGTTTCGCTAAGCAATCATCCATCCCTTGCTGTAAAAACTGCTCTTTTTCACTGGGTAATACATGTGCAGTGACCGCAATTATCGGCGTATTGGCGTTGGTTTTACCCTTTTTTATCTCTAAGCAAGCACTGATACCATCAAGTACTGGCATCTGTATATCCATAAAAATAAGATCAAATTCCTGATTTTTTGCTTGCTCAACGGCCTGCTGGCCATCAATGCAGGTGATGACATGATGAACTCGGTCAGCGAGCATCGCCGAAATTAGTTTAAGGTTGGCTGGATTATCATCGACGGCCATCACATTAATATCTTTTCGTACCTCAAGCGCAAGTGCTTTTGGCAGTCCAAGCTCAGTAAGCATTGATTTATCTGAAATAAGTGTGTTGGCTAAGTTTTTATGATTGATAGGTTTGCTTAAACAATGGTTGATGCCCGTTGCCATCAGTTGTTCATAAATACTGGGATCACTTGAATTGATGAGTACGATGATATTGCTTGTAAATTGGCGAGCCTGGCGTATTTGTTTGAAAAGCGGCTGCAAGTTTTCACACTGGCTATAACCAATTATAATATTATCGTATTGTTTATTAAGCCGCTCTTGCCACTGTTGCGAGGTTTCTGCTAGTGACAGCTTGGTTTCCCATTGTTTAAGCAGTTGTGAGCAAGCTCGCGCGGCATACTGATTTGTTTCATAAACCAAGACCGATTGTTGCTGTAAACTCTCTATTGCTAAGCTAACTAGGGGGCTGTGAGGATTTTTTTCCATTTCAATGGTAAACCAAAAGGTCGATCCTTGCGTAGGCACCGATTTTAGTTCAATACGACCACACATCTCTTTGACCAGTTTTTGCGTGATCACCAGCCCCAATCCTGTGCCGCCATACTGACGTGTGATGCTCGTATCTGCTTGACCAAAGGCTTTAAATAAGTGCGTTTGCTGCTTCTCTGAAATGCCGATGCCGCTGTCGGAAATCATCATCTTCAAGGTGACATAACCTTCTTTCTCTGGTGTTACATTGACTTTCTGAATTTGTACTTCGATATGGCCTTGGCGTGTGAATTTAATTGCATTACCAATTAAGTTGGTTAGGATTTGTTGTAAACGCATGGCATCACCCACGACTTCATGTGGTATCTCACTGTCAATTATAATGGTCAGCTCAAGATTTTTCTCATGTGCACTGGGGGCCAGCAGGTGCATTGTTTCATTGAGACAGTCGCGTAGATCAAAGGGAATATGTTCAAGGGTTAATTTTCCCGCTTCTAACCGCGAAAAGTCGAGGATATCATTAATGATATTGAGGAGATTACCCGCAGAACGCTCAATAGTCTGCAGATAATCCGCTTGGTTATTGCTCAGTTGAGTTTTAAGTAGTTGCCGCGCAAAACCGATTACGCCATTTAACGGGGTGCGTAATTCATGACTCATATTCGCTAAGAATTCAGATTTCACCAGCGCCGCTTGTTGCGCCTCTTTTCGGGTGATATCTAGCTCAATATTTTGTATTTCCATCTGATCCAGTGTTTCTCGTAGTTCACTGGTGGCAAGGTCTATACTATCTTGCATCTCCTCATGATGTTTCGACATTGCCACTGCCATCTCATTAATACCTTGTTGCAAAAGTGCTATTTCGCCAGAATAATCACCTTCTACCCGAGAGTTAAGGCGTCCAAGGCTTATTTTTTCGACCACTGAAGCCATTTCAGAAATAGGCGCGGTTATTCGTCTGGCTTGCATAAAGGCTAGATATAAACTGCCCAAGATACCTAATAACACAATCGCAAAAGAGATCGCCGTATCGCGATATAGTTGCAACTCAACTTCATCGGTATTTACCTCCAGCGCAACATACCCAACAATTTCTCGTGGTTGATCAAAGGTTAATTGGTATTCTAAAAAATTAGTTTCGTCTATGATTGGACTCTGAATTATGATCGAGTCTTGGAAATGTGTCACTTTCGTGAGCTCAGGAATTTTTTGACCGTCTTGGATACGTAACATCTCGAAATTACGATGATAATTACTGGTCACAAAGAGTTTATTTTTCGCATCAAAAATAGCGATGCTTTTAATCATTGGTGTGTTTTTACGATGCGTTGCGCTGATCAGGCGGCGCAAGATGGTTCTTGTTTCATCTAACATGCCCGATTCACTAGCAATCGCGAGTGGTTCGCTAATATTAATCGCACGGTTAATTAAATAATCATTGGCTTGCTGATATCGATGAAATGAGAAATAACTCGCTAATAATCCGCCGATAAGAATAGTCGGCAAAATGGTATAAGCAATAACTTGAGCGCGCAGTCCATATTTTGTCATAGGTCTTATTTCTAAAATGAGTCGGGAGTAAAGAATTCTTTTCTGCGTACCATTGTGACAATGGTACAATTGATAATTATACATATAAAGCTATGATGGCATAGCTTCTCTCACCTGTGAATAACTTATGGCTCAGTTCTTTAAAGCATCACGCACAAATAATGCAAAAAATCGTATTTTAAAAAATGTACAAGTAGGAAATTTGGACCATCAAGGTCGTGGTATCGCTTCTTTCGACAATAAGCCACTTTTTATTGATGGCGCGCTTATCGGTGAATTGCTGGATATTCAGATTTTAGAAAGTAAAAAACGTTATAGCACAGGTTTGATTAAGAAAATCAATAAAGTGAGTGAGTTGCGTGTCGAGGCGAGCTGCCCTCACTATTATGAATGTGGTGGTTGCCATTTGCAGCACGTAAGCCATCAACAACAGATTGAAATCAAATCGGCAGGTTTAATTTCATTATTTAAACGTTTTGCGAAGCAATCGCCCCAGCAACTTGCCGAGCCCATTGTTGATAAAGCATGGTGTTATCGACGTAGCGCGCGTTTTGGACTGCAATATGATAAAAAACTGAAACAGTTGAAAATGGGATTTCGCCGTCCGCAAAGTAACGATCTCATTACTCAAAAAGTTTGCCCTGTTTTACTGCCCGAATTAGAGTGTTTAATTTTGCCGCTAAAAAGCTTATTAAATTCATTTAAAAGTAAAATGGATTTAGGCCATATTGAACTTATCTTTTCAGATCAAGGTGTTGTCGTTTTATTGCGACATCTTAAGGCGTTACCTGAAAGTGATCGGCAACTGATTGAACAGTTTTCTGAGCTGCATCAATTAAATTTTTTCACTCAAGACTCTACCTCTACATTAGTGTGTTTAAGTGGTAGTGAGCAGCTTAGTTACCGCTTACCTGAATGGGATTGCTCGTATACTTTTAGCCCCACGGATTTTTTACAGGTTAATAGTAAGGTAAACCAGAAAATGGTCGCGCAGGCCTTGAACTGGCTAGCCTTAAGCCAAGGTGATATCGTTTTAGATCTCTTTTGTGGCTTGGGTAACTTTACCCTGCCGATAGCTAAAAAAGTGGCTTCTGCGGTGGGGGTTGAAGGGATACAAAAAATGGTGGATCGTGCCACTGCTAATGCGGCTCTTAACCATATTAACAATGCGACTTTTTACCAAGCTGATTTAAGTGCCGTTGATTTAGGTAAACAACATTGGGCAATGCAGAAATTTAATAAAATATTGCTTGATCCTGCGCGCGCGGGTGCACTTGATTGTATTCCTTTTATCCTCTCACTTAAGCCATCACATATTGTTTATGTATCGTGCGATCCAGTGACACTCGCCCGTGATAGTGGGTTGCTGCTTGAGAAAGGCTATAAGTTAGATAAGTTAGGTTTACTCGATATGTTCCCACAGACAGGACATATGGAGTCAATGGCGCTATTTATCCGTTGCTAATTTGTGTATTTAAATCGGCTATTACGGTTTATTGCTGAGTGGTTTGTGATTAAAATAAAAGTCTAGTTTGATAACTCTTCTTTTGTATTTGTATTTGTATTTGTATTTTTTTTGTTTTTGTTTTTGTTTTGGGAGTTGCTTCTATGGTTTCAGTTCGAGATTCGCATTTTTATCAAACCGCGCAGAAAGATCCTGAAAAATGGGTGACCACACTGGGGTTAAGTGCCTCAGACCAACAAAAGTTATTAGAAAATAACAACAAAATCATTGCATTATGTTCTCATCCTGAACAATTAAACCTATTAGAATTGGGTACCGAAATGGTCGAAATTTTGGTTACCCTGAATATGGATATGGACACCTTAAATGCTGCACTTATTTTCCCCTTACTTGATCATAAAATATTAACCCAAGAGCAGGTTGATGAATTATGGGGGAAACGTATCGGCAAACTCGTTAAGGGGGCGACCGATATGGAAGGGATCCGCGCGCTGCAGAATCAAGGCGGATCACAAATCAGCGTCTCACAAGTCGATAACTTACGCCATATGTTGTTGGCCATGGTTGCAGATGTACGAGCAGTGGTGATCAAATTAGCCGAGCGGATATGTTTTTTGCGTCAAGTTAAGGACGCTGATGAGCAGAAAAAGGTGCTAGTAGCAGGTGAAATATCATCAATTTATGCGCCCCTTGCAAATCGCTTAGGCATTGGTCAATTAAAATGGGAATTAGAAGATCTCTCTTTTCGTTACCTACAACCTGAGATCTATAAAAAAATAGCAAAACAACTTGATGAAAAACGTATTGACCGAGAAAATTATATTCATGAGTTTGTTGAACGTGTAAAAAATTCGCTAAAAGAGATGCAGGTTAATGGTACAGCCTATGGCCGTCCAAAACATATCTATAGTATTTATCGAAAAATGCAGAAAAAGAATCTCCAATTTGAAGATCTGTATGATGTGCGAGCGGTGCGGGTGGTGGTTGAAAAACTGCAAGATTGTTATGCTGCATTAGGCATTATTCATACCCAGTGGCGCCATATTCCCAGTGAATTTGATGATTATATTGCCAATCCCAAACCTAACGGCTATCAATCTATCCATACGGTTGTGTTGGGTGCTGAAGGGAAAGCGATCGAGGTGCAAATTCGTACCCAACAGATGCATGATAATGCCGAGTTGGGTGTCGCTGCTCATTGGAAATATAAAGAAGGGGCTGCGGGTGGTAAGGCTGCGGGTGGGTATGAAGAGAAGATAGCTTGGTTACGTAAACTGCTGGCATGGCAGGAAGATATTTCTGATACTGAAAACTTAGTTGATGAAGTGCGCAGTCAGGTATTTGATGATCGTGTTTATGTATTTACTCCCAAAGGAGAGGTGATTGATTTGCCTGCAGGGGCGACACCACTAGATTTCGCTTATTATATTCATAGCCAAGTTGGTCATCGCTGTATTGGCGCTAAAATAGCAAACCATATTGTGCCTTTTACTTACCAACTAAAGACCGGTGATCAAGTTGAAATTCTAACTCAAAAAGAAGCTAATCCGAGTCGCGATTGGCTGAATCCGAACTTAGGTTATATCAATGCACCGCGCGCAAGACATAAAGTAGCCAGTTGGTTCAGACAACAGGCCCGTGATAAGAATGTGCAAGCTGGGCGCGAACTATTAGAAGTTGAACTGAGTAAAGTAAAACTAAAATTAACGGATATTAGCCCTGCGATTGAACGTTTTAATGTCACTTCAAACGAGGATATTTTTGCCGGTATTGGTAATGGTGATTTGCGTATTAACCAATTAATACATTTTTTAGATAATTATCATCATCAGCAAACATTGGCTCAACAAGATCTTGCGGTGCTTGAGGCGCTAGAAAAACGTAAAAATAGTTTTACACCTAAGACGGTTAGTAAGAATATCATCATAGATGGTGTTGGTAATTTAATGCATACAATGGCCCGTTGTTGCCAACCCATTCCCGGTGAACCTATCGAAGGTTATATCACCCAAGGGCGGGGGATTTCTGTGCATCGTAAGCAGTGTGAACAACTTGCTGATCTACGCGAGGCACATCCGGAAAGGATTATTGACGCTTCATGGGGGGAATCTCACTCTTCCGGTTATTCATTAACCGTGCGTGTTGAGGCGCTGGATCGCAGCGGGCTATTAAAAGATATTACGACATTGTTGTCCAATGAAAAAGTGAATCTATTGGCTGTAAACAGCCTCTCTAATATAAAAAATCAATCAGCCACTATTGACCTGAATTTAGAGGTTCATAATAGAGAAGAGATCTCCCTGTTATTAACTAAATTAACACAGTTAAAAAATGTGCTCGATGCGAGGCGTTTGTAGGTAACCTCCATAGGCAATAAGCAAATTGATACAGAGCGGCCATTTTCGCGTTAAATCAACCTAGCAGCAATAGCTAGGTTGACTTGCCTTGAACAGCACAAGACTGTCAGCACTGTAGGGGATGAAATTTTAACTTTCTAATATTAAAGATAATTGCGTTTTCATTATCCCTATCAGCGGTGAGTATTAGATAATCTTGGCTAGGGAATGCACTTTGGTGCATTTCCCTAGTGGCTTAACTGACTTGTTTAACGTTTGCTTATCGCAGACTGCTCGTTAGAAAGCACAATCTCTTTTCCTCCAATCAGCCAAGATAAGCGATAATAATATTGCGTATTAGCGGCCAGTTTATTATGTACATAAGTGGGATTCTCCATCGCAGCGATGGTGATGAATTTATCCTCCTTGTCCACCTTACCTTTCTTATTCCAATGCAGACGATATTCACTTGCCGCAGATATTGCAGGCCAGCTGATCGTTATTTGATTGCTGGATGTAGCCACAACACTGGGATCCATTAATGTCACTAGATCATAAGTCTGAGTATTACTTAAGGCGCCTTCGCTGCCATTGTAACCTCCCGTTACATAAAGCTCATCATTAAGCAGATTGCTGCTGTGCATATATCTTGCCATTGCTAAGTTGGCACTACGGGTCCATTTGTTCGTAACCGGATCGTAAACCTCCATACTGGTTAACGGCTCATTATTGCGATTAAATCCGCCAACAACATAAATTTCACCTTTTATGACAGTGCTAGTGTGTTGATAGCGACCGGTAAACATTTTTTCTCCAGTACTCCAACTTTGGCTGACCGGATCATAAATTTCTACACTATCTAGATCGCCACCTTGACTATCACGACCACCGATCACATAAAGTTTGTTATTTATAACGCTACTCGTATGCGCGTATCGAGCAGTTTGCAATGCGGGAGCGGAAGCCCAACGCGCAGAGCTTGGATCAAAAACTTCCATATTGGTTAAGGCGTTGCCATCACCATATCCACCTACAATATACAGTTTGCCATCGAGTACGTTACTTGTGTGTTCATAACGAGCTATCGACAAAGCAATAGAGTCAGTCCATTTGTCAACTGCAGTATTGTAAATCTCCAGATCATTTAGGTAGTTATTATCATTATACCCAGCAATAATATACAGTTTGTTATTGCTAACGGTGGTGCTATGCCCATAGCGCCGTGTTGATAATGGGCTACCCGCGGTCCAGATATCAGTAGTGCTGTCAAGGATCTCCACCGTGTTTAATTGTCCCGTCTCACCAATACCGCCAATAACTGTCAATTTACCATTGATAAGGTTACTGGTATGCCCATAGCGAGCCGTCGTCATGGCTGGACCCTTTGTCCACGTATTTGCGAGCGGGTCATAAATCTCCACGCTGTTTAAATATCCACTGGCGGAATAGCCGCCTAAAATATATAACTTGCCCTTGATAACATTACTGGTGTGGTAACGTCGAGCGGTTGCTAATGTAGCACCCATTGTCCAACGGTTTCTAATGGGATCGTAAACCTCAGTGCTGTTTAATGATCCACTCTCATTATAACCGCCGGTGACATAAATTTTTCCTTCTATGACATTGCTACTGTGTTGTTCTCGAGCGGTTGTTAGTGTCGCGCGCTCTCTCCAACGCCGAGTGGCTGGATTGTAAACTTCAACACTATTTGAGTAACCATTTTGATCACTACCGCCAAGCACATAAATTTTACCATTGATAACATTGTTACTGTGTAGATAACGTGCATTTGTTAATGATGGTCCTTTTGCCCAAGAGTCTGTCGTCGGGTTATAAATTTCCATACTGCGTAAATAGTTGCCTTCACTATCTCGCCCGCCGACGATATAAAGCTTCCCTCCCACTACGCTGCTGCTATGTAGATCTCGGGCTGTTCTTAATGATGTCCCCGTTGTCCAGCTGTCATTAGCCGGATCATAAATCTCGACACTGCTTAGGGTGCCATTTTTATTCTGCCCCCCGACAATATAAAACTTACCATTGATATTGTTAGTCGTATGTTGGTATCTGTTACTTACTAATGGACTGCCCACTGCTAGGTGAGGAGTATTGGAATATAGCAAGGCTGATTTAATATCGGAGATAGCGCTGCTGCTGTCGTTAGAAGCCTCTACTTTGACACTGTATTGCTTACCCTGTATCAGTCCGCTGATATTGTAGTTAATTGAGCTGGTGGTCCCTGCTTTAGCAAAGTTAGTCGTACCAGCAAGCGTTTTTTCTGCCACATAAACACTATAAATAGTGGCTTTGTCGACGGCTTTCCAAGCAACATTCAGGCTACTTTCAGTGGCCGTTTCTAATAGCAAAATTTCAGGTTGAGGCAATGGTTGCATGGCTACTTGAAGCGATGCTTTCGCCGTGTTTTTATCGGTAGCAGTGGTTCGCGTTGATGGTGCAATGACAACGTCACTTGCTGCCGAGGTTGAAGTATCTGCTGTGAAATCAAAAATTTCTAGACTGTTGAGTGTGCCAATATCATTTTGTCCGCCTAGGACATAAAGCTTGCCATTAATGATATTGCTGGTGTGATCTCGTCGCGCCGTTTTCAAGGTTGTGCTCGGGACCCATTTATCTTGAACAAGATTATTACTATTGACGTTATCTAAGTTACCCGCCTCGCCATTACCGCCAATATAATAGAGTATGCCGTCTATCAGGCTGGTGGTATGCCGATATTGTGCATTAGCCAATGCGGACTGGGTTGTCCAACTACCTGTTGCTGGGTTATAAACTTCAACACTGTTTAAGTAACCAAGTACACCATAACCTGCAACAACATAAAGTTTACCTTTAACGACTGTCGAGGTATGTCCACGGCGGGCTATAGCTAAAGGGGCTATCTCCGTCCAGCTATTTTTAAGCGGATCATATAGCTCTGCGCTATTTAATGATTGCGTTGTACCATATCCGCCGACAACATAAAGTTTATCGTTTAGAACGCTGCTACTATGTTCGCGTCGCACTTTTTTCAGATGCGCGCGTACTGTCCAACTTCCAGTGACTGGATCATAAACCTCAAGGCTATCCAAAGAGCCTTTTGCATTGGCGCCGGCAACTATATAGAGCTTATTTTTGAGCACGCTGCTACTGTGCATATAACGTGCTGTGGATAATGCCTCTCCTGATTGCCATTTATTGGTGGCGGGATCATAAACTTCAAGGCTATTTAGATCATTATCCTTAGCATCACGACCACCAACGACATAAAGTTTCCCACCGAGTACATTCGCTGAATGCATTTTTCTGGCGGTAGCTAATGGTGCGCCCGCAGTCCAACTATCAGTTTTGGGATCATATATCTCCATACTGCTTAGGGTGCCGCTTTCTGAGTTCCCCCCAACGACGTAAAGTTTACCGTTGATTATACTACTGCTGTGTTGGTAGCGTTTTGTTTTGAGTGTGGCACCTATTTTTAAGTACTTGTGGTCAGCGGGTTGTAATGCATTGTCTTGTTGTCCATTTTTTTCGGCTGCTTTTGCCTTATTTGCTGATACGACTACGTTAATTTTTGCTGAATGAGTATTTAGTTTGATCATTAAATAGGTTTCACCTAGACCAACCGCAGTAACTGTTCCTTTATTAATGGTGACGATTGATTCATTGGCACTTAGCCAAAGACCGGAATCAAGCATTAAAGGAGTAATATCTGCCTCTGTCTGATCTAAATAGATACCGGTAACTGAAAGGCTAACATTCTCACCAACATCTAAAATAAGTGATTTGGGTGTAACGACTATATTGTTAAGCTCTTTATTTTCAGACTGGCAACCGAGCATAAATAATAAGAGCATCACTGTGATCGTGCTGAAGAGTGTATTAAATGATCTTTTACCCGTGTTCATTATTTTATCCTTTCCTTGATAATGGGGTGGATACCCAAGCTTCTGTCATCACATTTGTAGGGGTTTTGTTTATAGACGCGATTGAGATTAAACACCTCGAATATAAAAATCAAGTCAACATTTTTTACATTTTGTTTTTTGGGACAAAGCATATAAATTTTATCTTTTTTCATTCTGATTTTTCTGCTATTTGCAGTTAATGCTTTGTTTAAGAAGTGAAGTGTTCGAGCCTGTTATGGTGCGTGGACATTTTATATAGGAAGATGAGAAGGTAGGATAGCTGGCAAATTATTAAATCATGACAGCTATTTTATCCATATGTGTTTTTATCTTGAGCAGCTCTTAAACAGCACACCCTTTTTTACGTCGTCCAATAAAAGGTAGCCGGCCTTGTAGGTATTGTTTCGCTAAGACAATACCGATTAGCATGCTGATAATAAAAATGAAAATAGTTGTCGAACCGCCACCTATACTTGCCATCGCGGGGCCAGGACAAAATCCTGCAAGCCCCCAGCCAGCGCCAAAAATTGCGGCTCCAGAAAGCAATGTGCGGTCAATTTTAGTATTGCTGGTCCAGCTAAATTTGTCTCCATTTAATGCATGGCTGCGTTTTTTGATGAGCAGGTGGTAGCAAGGGGTAAAAACTGCCAGTGCCCCCCCCATCACAAATGCGAGGCTTGGATCCCAGTTGCCTGTTACATTTAAAAAGGCGATCACTTTGGTAGGATCAACCATGGCTGAGATGATCATGCCTGCACCGAATAAGATGCCAGAAATTAAAGCGATGATAACTTTTAACATTATAAAACTCCAAACTGTTGACGAAGTAATACTACCAAGGCGGCAACAATCATAAAAACACTGGTGGCAGCAATAGAGCGTTTAGAAAAACGGCCCAGCCCGATAATACCGTGCCCGCTGGTACAGCCATTACCAAGACGTGTACCAAAACCCACTAGAAGGCCTGCTAGTATAATATACACAGACGGCTGGCTGACTAGGTCAGGTAAATCAATTGAAAAGGGCTTTAAAAGAAATAAACTGCCCACCATGCCGACAGCAAAAGCAAGTCGCCATGTAAACTCGCCTTTTTGCGGAGCTAATAAACCACCAATAATGCCACTGATACCTGCAACTTTTCCTGAAAACAACATCAGTAGGGAAGCAGACAAACCGAGTAGCGCGCCACCCGCTAAGGCTGACCAAGGGGTAAAGTTTTCCATCGTGAACTCCAAATGTTAAAATGGTCGCAGTTAGATTTATATCATGCTGGACTAAATTTATATAAATTTTACTAATTAGATAATTTGCTATTCTTTATCGGATTCGTCTGGCGGACAAAAAGCCTGTTGTAGGGCATTAAGTAATAAACTGACTCGACCATCAGCCAAGGAATAGAATACCTGCTGAGATTCTTTTCGTATTTTGACTAGTTCATTTTTTCTTAATACACCCAGATGTTGGGAGAAAGCGGATTGGCTTAATTTTGTATGTTCACGCAGTTCAGAAACACCCATTTCACCCGCAGATAATAAGCATAAAACAACCATGCGATCAGCATGTGCCATCAGTTTTAGCAGTTCACTGACTTCTGCTGCTTTATTATGAATTTTAGCTAACTTATTTTTCATTCTGTCCCCTTAATTTGAGTGAAAACATATTACAGATAGTTAAATTATTAATCAATCTAATTTAGGGTAATATTTATTAGACAGCACTAATTTAGTTGGTTATCATTGTTGTGTATATCAATCTTCACTTTTAAGGTAAATAGAAATGACAATTGAAAATGGCGTTAGAGCGATGGCTGGTTTGATGATATTGCTTTCAGTCTTCCTGACACAGTTTGTTCATCCCACCTTTATTTGGTTAACCCTCTTTGTGGGGGCTAATTTACTGCAAAGCGCCTTTACCGGGATCTGTCCTGCGGTGTTTTTGTTAAAGAAATGTGGCTGTAAATCCGCCCCATCGGACTCAGAAAAGTGAGTTATTCTTAGCGACTATTTTAAATTTCCATTTCATTATTATATTTACGTAACTATCTTCGGGGAAAACAATGTCTAAAAAAATATTAATTATTGGCGGTGTTGCAGGTGGCGCATCTGCAGCTGCTAGAGCACGACGTTTAGATGAACAAGCTGAAATTATTATGTTTGAGCGTGGATCTTTCGTTTCGTTTGCCAATTGTGGTTTGCCTTATCATATTGGTGGCGATATTGAGGATCGTAGCAAGCTTATACTGCAAACACCTGAAAGTTTCTTGGCACGCTTCAATGTCGATGTGCGAGTTAGGCATGAAGTTTTAACTATTAATAAAGAACAAAAAACGGTGACTGTCAATAATCGATTAGACGGTAGCGAATATACAGAAAGTTATGATTTCTTACTGCTCAGTCCTGGTGCAGGCCCTATCGTTCCACCCATCCCCGGTATTGATAACCCGATAACGCACTCCCTTCGTAATATTCCAGATATGGATCGCATCCTTGATACCATAAAAACCAATAGCGTAGAGCACGCGACGGTCGTTGGTGGTGGTTTTATTGGTCTTGAAATGATGGAAGCATTCCATCAACGTGGTATTAAAACGACGTTGTTAGAGCTAGCAGATCAAGTGATGGCACCTGTTGACAGAGAAATAGCTGGTTTTGCTCACGCAGAAATCCGTAGTCACGGTATCGATTTACGTCTTGGACAAGCACTATCTGCTGTTGAATATGTACCTGAAACTCATATCGCAAGCTTTGATTCGGGTGAAAGTACTAACCATCAGCATATTTACGGCCATTTGAATCTGTCGCTCAGTAATGGGGAATCGCTCAAGACTGACATCCTCATTATGGCGATTGGCGTTCGCCCTGAAACTACACTTGCATCCGCAGCGGGTCTTAAGATTGGAGAGCTCGGAGGTATTTGGACTAAGCCGACGATGCAGACCAGCGATCCCTTTATTTACGCCGTGGGTGACGCAATTGAAGAAACCGATTTCGTAACCGGTAAGCAAACGATTGTCCCACTCGCAGGACCAGCGAATCGCCAAGGACGGATGGCGGCAAATAACATGTTTGGTCGTCAGGAAACTTACCAAGGCACACAGGGGACGGCAATTTGTAAAATTTTCGACCTCGCAGTGGGGGCTACTGGCAAAAATGAAAAGCAACTTAAGCGCGAAGGAATCGAGTTTGAAAAGGTTTATGTGCATACGGCTAGCCATGCGAGTTACTACCCCGGCTCTGAAATTGTATCGTTCAAGCTGCTTTTTGACCCTCAGACAGGTAAAATTTTAGGTGCGCAAGCCGCAGGAAAAGACGGTGTTGATAAGCGTATTGATATCATGGCTGTTGCGCAACGTGCCGGTATGACCGTTGAGCAGCTGCAACACCTTGAGCTGACCTATGCGCCACCCTATGGCAGTGCCAAAGATGTTATTAACCAAGCAGCATTTGTTGCTTGTAATATCATCAAGGGCGATGCAATGCCGATCCATTATGACGAAATTGATAATCTAAGCGATCAGCAGATCTTGCTGGATGTGCGCAATCCAGATGAACTGCAAAATGAGGGTTATATTGCAGGTGCGATTAATATCCCTGTTGACGAACTTCGTCAACGCATGGGAGAGTTGCCTAAAGACAAAGAAATTGTTATTTATTGTCAAGTGGGACTACGTGGTAATGTGGCATATCGTCAGCTTGTCAATAATGGCTACACAGCTTATAACCTGATTGGTGGTTATCGAACCTACAAATTTTCAAAGATATAGAGCAGATGGCTTAATATTAAAGGGGCAAGTTCACGGCCCCTTTTTTATGTTGTTACAGAAAGTGGGGGGATCCTGCTGTTTATAAAAACACTTTTCTTTTATCTCGTCAGACATAAATATACCTGATTACCCATAAAGCTCAGCCATGCTTAAATAGCGTTGTGGCATAGGCGGAGTACGTAAGGCAACGAACATAAACCGAGGCAGCATATCCTCAAGCGTGAAACGACGATTAAATCTATAACAAT
>NZ_JAHNZV010000049.1 GCF_022267535.1 Psychromonas antarctica | reverse complement strand
CTTAATAAGTATAGTAATAAAAGATCTTTAAAGATCTATATATACTACTAATATTAATGTTTTGATCTTATATTGTGTTCAGACTTTCCTTTAATCGTGAAAAGAGTAAAATCCCCCCCTGTCTTTTTAACTTCTAGTTTTGGAATATTGATGAATTACCACGAACATTTTGATGTCATTGTCATCGGCGGAGGTCATGCTGGTACAGAAGCTGCCGCTGCCGCTGCTCGTATGGGAATGAACACGTTATTACTGACCCATAATATTGAAACATTAGGTCAAATGTCATGTAACCCTGCTATTGGTGGAATTGGTAAAAGCCAGTTAGTTAAAGAGGTCGATGCATTAGGTGGTTTAATGGCTAATGCTATTGATAAGTCAGGTATTCAGTTTAGAACACTTAATTCAAGTAAAGGCCCTGCTGTTAGGGCTATACGAGCCCAAGCAGATCGCATTTTGTATAAAGCTGCAATCAGAGAAAAACTTGAAAACCAGGATAATTTAAAAATATTTCAGCAAGAAGTTGAAGATCTTATTGTTAAAAATGATCGCGTTACTGGTGTAGTAACAAAAATGGGTGTTAAATTTTCATCTACAACCGTTGTTCTAACGGTAGGCACTTTTTTAAATGGTTTAATTCATATTGGATTGAAAAATTACAGTGGCGGTAGAGCGGGCGATCCTGCTTCAATAGGTCTAGCTAGTCGTTTAAAAGATCTTCCTTTACGGATGGACCGATTAAAAACAGGCACGCCCGCGCGTATTGATGCTCGTAGCATTGATTTTTCAGTTTTAGAAATGCAGCATGGCGATAATCCAACACCTGTCTTTTCATTTTTAGGCGATCGCAGTGAACATCCTAGACAGATCCCTTGTTTTATAACGCATACAAATGAAAAAACTCATGACATTATTAGGAAAAACCTAGACAGAAGCCCAATGTATACTGGTGTTATTGATGGTATTGGTCCCCGCTATTGCCCTTCTATTGAAGATAAAATAATGCGTTTTGCTGATAAAAACTCACATCAGATATTTGTGGAACCGGAAGGTTTAACTACGCACGAGGTTTACCCTAACGGTATATCAACCAGTTTACCTTTTGATGTTCAAGTTGATTTTATCCGTTCTATGAAAGGTTTTGAAAATGCATTTGTTACTCGCCCAGGCTACGCAATAGAATATGATTATTTTGATCCGCGCGATCTTAAATCAACATTAGAAAGTAAATATATAAACGGTTTATTTTTTGCTGGACAAATTAACGGTACAACTGGTTATGAAGAAGCAGGTGCTCAAGGTTTATTAGCAGGTATGAATGCTGGCTTAATGGTACAAGATAAAGAAGGCTGGTGCCCTAGGCGTGATCAGGCTTATATTGGTGTTTTAGTTGACGATCTTTCAACGCTTGGCACAAAAGAACCCTACCGTATGTTTACTAGCCGAGCTGAATACCGTTTATTATTACGAGAAGATAATGCCGATGCGCGTTTAACAGAAAAAGGTCGCGAACTTGGTCTTGTCGACGACGTTCGTTGGAAAGCATTCAGTGAAAAGCAGGAATCTATCGCAGTTGAACTGCAACGCTTACAAAGTATATGGGTTAATCCTATGTCCGAGAATGCACCGCAAATTAACGCATTGCTAAAAAATCCGATGCAAAGAGAAAGTACACTTGAAGCGATGATTCGACGCCCAGAAGTAACTTATGCTGGGCTAATGTCTGTTGATGGATTAGGCCCTGCAATAGAAAATGTACAGGCGGCAGAGCAAGTTGAAATAAAAATAAAATATCAAGGTTACATTGATCGCCAATTAGATGAAATTGAAAAATTAAAACGTCATGAAACGACCTTATTAGCAAATAATACTGATTATTCATCTATTAAAGGTTTATCCAATGAAGTGACTGCAAAATTAAATGATATTAAACCTGAGAATATTGGGCAAGCTTCTCGAATTTCAGGTATAACGCCAGCTGCTATATCTATTTTATTGGTTCATTTAAAGAAAAACGGTTTAATACGTAAGGTTTTATAAAATGAGTTTGCTAGAAGAGTTACAAATATTGCTCGATAAAACGGAACTTGAAGTAACCGATATTCAAAAAAATCAGTTAGTTCAATTAGTTGAATTACTATTTAAATGGAATAAAGCATACAATCTAACAGCTGTAAGAGATCCTAAACAGATGTTGGTTAAGCATATAATGGATAGTATAGTTGTGTCACCACATCTGCAGGGGAATCGTTTTATTGATGTTGGAACAGGTCCTGGTTTACCTGGTTTACCTTTAGCAATATTAAATCCTGATAAGCAGTTTGTTTTGTTAGATAGCTTAGGTAAGCGTTTACGATTTATACGACAGGCTCTTTTAGAACTGGGATTAAAAAATGTAACTGCCGTTCAGAGTCGCGTCGAAGAATATAATCCCGAACATAAATTTGATGTGGTACTGAGTCGCGCATTTGCCTCACTTGGGGATATGTTGTTTTGGTGTAAACATTTACCTAATGAACAAGGACATTTTTTGGCACTTAAAGGCCAGTTTCCTGCGCTAGAAGTTGCAGCGTTAGATAATAATTTTGAATTTATCGAGTCTATATCCTTAGATGTCCCAAACCTTGATGGTGAGCGTTGCTTAGTTAAAGTTAAACGTGTTTGATCTGTTGTATTAATAATTCAATTTAATTTATAAGTAGGTTTTTGTGGGTAAAATAATTGCAATCGCAAACCAAAAAGGCGGCGTAGGGAAAACAACTACCTGTGTCAATTTAGCTGCTTCTATGGCTGCAACAAAGCGCAAGGTATTGGTGATTGATTTAGATCCACAAGGTAATGCGACAATGGGCAGCGGTATTGATAAATATGAAGTTGCTCATACTGCTTATGATCTACTGATTGAAGAATTATCACTAGATAAAGTTGTCGAAACGGAAACATCTGGCGGTTATGATCTTGTCGCGGCTAACAGTGATGTGACTGCTGCTGAAGTTAAATTAATGACTTTTTTCTCTCGGGAAACAAGATTACGGAACGCTTTAAAAGATTACAAAGATAAATATGATTATATCTTTATCGACTGCCCTCCTTCATTAAATATGTTAACGGTCAATGCAATGGCTGCTGCTGATTCTGTTTTAGTCCCTATGCAGTGTGAGTATTATGCATTGGAAGGATTAACAGCTTTGGTCGATACCATTAGTAAGTTAGCTTCTGTGGTGAATTCAGATCTTAAAATAGAAGGGATCCTACGTACGATGTATGATCCACGCAATCGCCTGTCTACCGATGTATCGGATCAACTTAAAAAACATTTTGGTGAAAAAGTATACCGGACTATTATTCCACGTAATATTCGTCTTGCAGAAGCCCCTAGTTTTGGTAGCCCTGTTATATATTACGATAAAGCCTCTGCTGGCGCTAAAGCGTATTTAGCATTAGCTGGAGAAATGCTTCGCCGAGAAGAGAAACGTGCGCAAGTTAGCATAGAAACTGTTTAAATAGGAATGAGCATGTTAGGGAAAAAACGAGGTTTAGGTAAAGGGCTGGATTCTTTATTAAGCAGTAGTACAGTGAATCGTACAAAGCAGGTTTCTCATGACTTTAACGCTGAAAAAACGCAACAGTTAGTTGATGGTGTTAAAGGCGCGTTAAGGGATATTGATATTGAGTGTTTACAAGGCGGTAAATATCAACCTCGTCGTGATATGTCTGCAGAAGCACTTGACGAATTAGCTAATTCAATTCATGTACAAGGTATTATTCAACCTATAGTGGTTAGGGAAACCGGGTATCAAAAGTATGAAATAATAGCAGGTGAAAGACGTTGGCGTGCGGCTAAAATAGTAGGTTTAAAAAGTGTTCCCTGTTTAATTAAAAATGTTGAAGATGATGCTGCTATCGCCATTGCATTAATTGAAAATATCCAACGTGAAAATCTTAACGCAATGGAAGAAGCCATTGCATTTAAACGTCTTTTAGAAGAGTTCGATTTAACCCATGGTGAGGTCGCAAAAGCGGTCGGTAAATCGCGCACTACTGTTAGCAATCTATTACGTTTAAATAATTTAAATGAAGATGTGAAACTATTGCTCGAGCATGGCGATATTGATATGGGGCATGCTCGCGCCTTGCTAAGCTGTAATGAAGGAGTGCAATCAGAAATAGCTAAAGTTGTTGTTGCAAAATCATTAACAGTTCGTGAAACTGAGCGGTTAGTTAAAAAAAAATTAAATCCTCAATCGATTAAAGAAACCCCTCCTCCTTGTGATAAAACAAAGCAAATAATTAATACTCTTCAGGATAAATTTGGATTATCTGTAACCGCTAGAACTGGTAAGAAAGGTTCAGGTAAGCTGGTGATAAACTACAGTTCTCTAGCCGAGTTAGAGGTTTTTATGATGAAAATTGATGTGAATCAATAAATGTTAACGCTAAATATTAGCTGTTGAAAGTTTAGTTGTTTTTTAATTACATGTATTGTAATTTATTTACAGTTACTACGCGCGTTAGTTTAATTTTTAATATAATGTTAAATATGTAATATATGAATAACTTATTATATCAAGACGCGTTGTATGAATTGCACTGCTTTGTGGGTATAATTTGAAAATGTTTTAATCTGTGTTATTGAAATGATGAATAAAAATTTCTTTCATATTTTAAACAGTAAAAAGGAAATCATAATGGTTGATAAACTTGCCAAAAAAAGTCTGAAACCTGGGCTATATTTGTTAGGTTTTCAATTGTTACTTGTGCTTTTTATTGCACTGATTTTGACAGTGTTCTTCTCAGTTAAATCGGGGTATTCAGGTTTTGCTGGTGGGATAACTTTTGTACTTCCTAATTTAATTTTTGTTTTAATGGCTTTTACTCATGCTGGTGCTAGTAAATCAAAATTAATAGTTAGGGGGTTTTTCGTTGGAGAGGCTATCAAAATATTTTTCACTGTCATTCTACTGAGTGTGTTTTTGAAATATGGAGTGTTATCGTTAAGCGCATTTTATATTTCTTTTTTACTCTTGGTTATATCTCAGTGGTTAGCGCCTTTCTTTTTTGACTATAATAACGGGATGAAAAATGACCGCTAAAGATGAAGTATTAACTTCTTCCGGGTATATCCAACATCATTTAACAAATGCACAAATGTGTACTGTTGATGGCAGTTTTGCATTTAACCATGCATGTACTGATGCTGGATTTTGGACTTGGCACATTGATTCTCTCCTGTTTTCAGTTGGTTTAGGGGTTCTGTTCTTATTTTGTTTTTACAGAATAGGACAAAAAGCAACATCCGGTGTTCCTGGTAAACTTCAATGTGCGACAGAAATGTTATTGGAGTTTGTTAATGGCGCGGTAAAAGATTCGTTTCACGGTCGTAACCCTGTTATTGCACCTTTAGCTCTTACAATATTTGTCTGGATTTTATTGATGAATACTATGGATCTAATACCTGTTGATTTTATCCCTGAAGCCGCTAAACACTTTGGTATTCCTTACCTTAAAGTTGTACCAACAACCGATATGAATGTTACTTTTGGATTGTCATTAAGTGTATTTGTGTTGATTGTTTTTTACTCTATCAAGGTAAAAGGATTTAAGGGATTTGTTAAAGAACTAACCCTGCAACCTTTTAATCATTGGGCATTTATTCCAGTTAATTTTGTATTGGAAACAATTTCTTTGATTGCGAAGCCGATATCTTTATCACTTCGTTTGTTTGGTAATCTGTATGCTGGCGAGTTAATCTTTATTCTAATTGCATTACTGCCTTGGTGGACTCAAGCGGCACTTTCTGTGCCATGGGCGATATTCCATATTTTGGTAATTGTGCTACAAGCTTTTATTTTTATGATGCTGACGATTGTTTATCTCAGTATGGCTCATGAAGATCATTAAATTTTAATCAAATAACTTTAAATATTTCGGAGAAAAAAATGGAAATTATTATCAGTTCTACGGCTATCGCTGTTGCACTTATGATTGGTCTTGCTGCATTTGGTACAGCGGTTGGTTTTGCTATCTTAGGTGGTAAATTTTTAGAAGCATCAGCACGTCAGCCTGAACTTGGTCCTGTTCTACAAACTAAAATGTTCATTGTTGCTGGTCTACTTGATGCTATATCGATGATTGCAGTTGGTGTAGCACTATTTTTCGTATTTGCAAATCCATTTCTAAGTCAACTACCTGCTTAATAACAGATCCTAATTAACTCAATTATTAAGGAGCCGTTATGAATATAAACGCAACCCTATTAGGCCAAGCAATCGCTTTTGCTATGTTTGTTTGGTTCTGCATGAAGTTTGTATGGCCACCATTAATTTCTGCGATAGAAGATCGTCAAAAGAAAATAAATAATGGTTTAACGCAAGCTGAACGAGCAGGAAAAGACCTTGAATTAGCTAAAGCTAAAGTAGCTGAAAAGTTAAAAGAAGCAAAAGTACAAGCTGCTGAGATTATTGATCAAGCGAATAAGCGTCGTGCGCAAATTGTTGAAAAAGCAAAAACTGAAGGTGAACTTGAGCGTGATAAAGTCATAGCTCAAGGTGTTGCTGAAGTTGAAGCTGAACGCCGTCGTGCTCGTGAAGAACTATGTCAACAAGTAGCTGTGCTTGCAATTGCCGGTGCTGAGAAAATAATTAAGCGTTCTATTGATAAACAAGCGAACAGCGACATTATTGATAAATTGGTTGCTGAACTATAAGGAGCGAACTCATGTCTGAATTGACTACGGTAGCTCGTCCTTATGCAAGAGCTGCTTTTGAATTTGCCGTTGATAATAACAATATTGAAGCTTGGTCTGAAATGTTACTTTTTACCGCTGAAGTAGTTAAAAATCCAACGATGGTAAAAATATTAACAAGTGATAAAACTGCACAAGAGCTAGCCAAAATTTTTATTAATGTTTGTGAAAACCAACTCGACGAGAATGGTCAGAACTTTATTAAAACAATGGCTGAAAATGGACGTTTGAGTGTTTTACCTCGCGTAGCGCAACTCTTCGCTGACTTAGAAGATGAGTATAAAAAACAGATCGATGTAATTATTGTTTCTGCTTATGCTCTCTCTAAAAAGCAAAAAGATGAGTTGAGTCAATCGTTAGAAAAGCGTCTCGCACGAAAAGTAAATCTAAATTGTAGTATTGATAAAACCCTGATTGCCGGAATGGTAATTACTGCGGGTGACTTAGTGATCGATAGCACGGCTAAAGGTCAACTAGCTCGATTATCCAATGCTTTACAATCTTAATGGGAAATTGGCATGCAACTGAATTCCACTGAAATAAGCGACCTTATCAAGCAGAGAATTGGAAAATTTGAAGCGGTAAGTGAAGCGCGTAACGAAGGTACAATCGTTTCTGTCAGCGATGGTATTATTCGTATCAATGGCCTTGCTGAATGTATGCAAGGTGAGATGATTGAATTACCAAATGGTAGTTTTGCTATGGCACTTAACCTCGAGCGTGACTCGGTAGGTGCTGTTGTTATGGGACCTTACCGAGATATTAAAGAAGGACAAAAAGTTAAGTCAACTGGTCGTATTCTTGAAGTTCCCGTAGGTAAAGGTCTGTTAGGTCGTGTTGTAAATACACTAGGTGAACCTATTGATGGTAAGGGCCCGATTGAAAATGACGGATTTTCTCCCATTGAAGTCATTGCACCGGGTGTTATTGATCGTAAATCCGTTGATCAACCCGTGCAAACTGGTTGGAAATCAATCGACTCTATGGTGCCAATCGGCCGTGGTCAACGAGAATTAATTATCGGTGATCGCCAAGTTGGTAAATCGGCTATTGCGATAGATGCAATTATTAACCAAAAATCAACTGGTTTATACTCAATCTATGTTGCTATTGGTCAAAAGGCGTCAACTATTGCCAATGTAGTACGTAAACTTGAAGAGCATGGCGCACTAGAAAACACGATAGTTGTTGTTGCCTCTGCTTCTGAAACGGCTGCACTACAGTATCTTGCTCCTTATGCTGGTTGTTCTATGGGTGAGTATTTCCGTGATCGCGGTGAAGACGCATTGATAGTTTATGATGATCTTTCTAAGCAAGCGGTAGCTTATCGTCAAATTTCACTGTTATTGAAACGTCCACCAGGTCGCGAAGCTTATCCTGGTGATGTTTTCTATCTTCATTCACGTCTTCTTGAGCGAGCATCTCGTGTTAGTGCACATTATGTTGAAAAGTTCACTAAAGGTGCAGTGAAAGGTAAAACTGGTTCGTTAACCGCATTACCTATCATAGAAACGCAAGCGGGCGATGTATCTGCATTTGTACCTACTAATGTAATATCTATTACTGATGGTCAGATCTTCTTAACGACTGAGCTGTTTAATAACGGTGTTCGTCCAGCAGTTGATCCTGGCATATCTGTATCGCGAGTGGGTGGTGCTGCGCAATGTAAAGTGATTAAAAAACTTGCTGGCGGGATCCGTACTGCACTTGCTCAATACCATGAATTAGCGGCGTTTGCACAGTTTGCTTCAGATCTTGATGATGCAACGCGTAAACAGCTTGATCATGGTAAAAAAGTGACTGAATTAATGAAGCAAAAACAATATGCTCCAATGTCAGTTATTGAACAGGCGTTATCACTGTTTTCAGCAGAGAAAGGTTATCTAAACGATGTTGATGTTGATAAAGTGTTAAGCTTTGAATCATCTCTAATCTCTTATGCTAAAACTGAGCATGCGGAGTTCTGTGCTCAAATTAATGAAACAGGTGATTACAGCAAAGAAATTGAAGGTCAATTCAATTCGATATTGGAAACTTTCAAAGCGACGCAAACCTGGTAATTAGTTAGCTACTCAGGTAGTTAATTAATCATTAATTAGGAGCTAGAGAATGGCCGGCGATAAAGAAATTCGAAATAAGATCGCGAGTGTTAAAAACACTCAAAAAATTACGGGTGCCATGGAAATGGTTGCTGCATCAAAAATGCGTCGTGCGCAACAGCGTATGTCTAGCAGTCTTGGTTACGCAAACACAATGCACAAAGTGATTGGTCATATCGCACTTGGTAAATTGGAATATCACCATGCTTATCTTGATGAAAGAGAGATAAGTCGTGTTGGTTATATTGTTATTTCAAGTGATCGTGGTTTATGTGGCGGTTTAAATATTAACTTATTTAAACCTGTTATAGCGGCAATGAAAAAACACTCTATAGAGGGTGTTGGCGTTGATTTAGCTGTAATAGGTTCTAAAGCGACTACATTCTTCAATGCATTAGGTGCTAACGTAATTGCACAAACCTCTGGTTTGGGTGATTCACCAACTATCAATGATTTAATTGGTTCGGTGAAAATTATGTTAGATGCATATAGTGAAGGTAAAATCGATCGTTTGTGCATCGTGAACAATAAATTCATTAATACCATGGTTCAAGAGCCAACAATCAGTCAATTATTACCACTGCCTAAAGCAAAAGGAGATAAAGAAGTTGCTTCCGATTGCTGGGATTACATTTACGAAGGTGACCCAAAAGCTATTTTGGATAAATTATTAATTCGTTATGTGGAATCTCAAGTGTATCAAGGTGTTGTTGAGAATTTAGCCTGTGAGCAGGTTTCTCGTATGGTGGCAATGAAAGCTGCTACCGACAATGCTAATGACTTGATTGATGAGTTACAACTTGTTGCCAATAAAGCACGTCAAGCTGGAATTACTCAGGAACTTACTGAGATTTGTAGCGGTGCTGCTGCGGTATAATAAAATTAATAAATTTTAGAGGATCAGAGATGAGTACAGGTAAAATCGTTCAGATTATCGGTGCTGTTGTGGATGTTGAATTCCCACAAGAAACTGTACCGAATATATACAGTGCATTGATCGTGACTAAAAAAAATCTAACAATGGAAGTGCAGCAACAAATTGGTGGCGGCGTTGTTCGTTGTATCGCCATGGGTGCTTCTGATGGTTTAAGTCGTGGTTTAGAAGTAACAGATACAGGCAAAGCAATTACAGTACCGGTTGGTCTGGCTACATTAGGCCGTATCATGAATGTATTGGGTGAGCCGATTGATGAGTGTGGGGAGATCGGTGCAACTGAGCATTACGAAATTCATCGCACCGCGCCTTCTTATGAAGAGCAATCGACCTCTGTCACAACGCTAGAAGTTGGTATTAAAGTTATCGACTTAATTTGCCCTTTTGCTAAAGGTGGTAAAATAGGCTTATTCGGCGGTGCTGGTGTTGGTAAAACTGTTAATATGATGGAGCTTATCAATAATATTGCAGTAAAACATTCTGGTTTGTCTGTTTTTGCTGGTGTTGGCGAGCGAACACGTGAAGGTAACGATTTCTATTTTGAAATGCAGGAAGCGGGTGTTGTTAATCTCGAAAAACCTGAATTATCGAAAGTAGCAATGGTTTACGGCCAAATGAATGAGCCACCAGGAAACCGTCTGCGTGTAGCACTGACGGGTCTGACGATGGCTGAACGTTTCCGTGATGAAGGTAAAGATGTATTATTGTTTATTGATAACATCTACCGTTACACTCTCGCTGGAACAGAAGTATCAGCGCTACTTGGTCGTATGCCTTCTGCCGTTGGTTACCAACCAACACTTGCAGAAGAAATGGGTATGCTTCAAGAGCGTATTACTTCAACTAAGACAGGCTCTATTACGTCAATCCAAGCAGTATATGTCCCTGCCGATGATTTAACAGATCCATCACCCGCGACGACTTTTGCTCACTTAGATGCAACAATTGTGTTATCTCGTAATATCGCATCGCTCGGCCTTTACCCTGCAATCGATCCCCTTGATTCTACTTCGCGCCTACTTGATCCTTTAGTTGTTGGTCAAGAACATTATGATATTGCCCGTGGCGTGCAGACTATCTTGCAGCGTTATAAAGAGCTTAAAGATATCATTGCAATTCTCGGCATGGATGAGCTTTCTGAAGAAGATAAGCTGATTGTATCTCGAGCACGTAAGATTGAGCGTTTCTTAACTCAACCTTTCCAGGTTGCAGAAGTGTTTACCGGTATGAAAGGTGTTTATGTATCTCTGAAAGACACATTAGCAGGCTTTAATGGTCTCTTAAATGGTGACTATGATGATGTTCCTGAGCAAGCTTTCTTATATGTCGGCTCTGTTGAAGAAGCGGTAGAAAAAGCGAAAGGCTTATAATAACCGGAGGTTACTATGACTAAAGCTATGACTACACATTTAGATGTTGTAAGTGCTGAAACATGCCTTTTTTCTGGTCGTGTTTCACATCTACAGGTATCTGGTCAAGAAGGTGAATTAGGTATTATGCCTGGTCATACACCTCTATTAACCGCCATTAAACCGGGCATGGTTCGTTGGATAAAGCAGCATGGGGATGAAGAAGTCATTTACATCTCCGGTGGTTTTATCGAAGTACAACCTGGTGGTGTGACGGTGCTTGCGGATACTGCTATTCGAGGTGTTGATCTTGATTTGGCCAAAGCAAAAGAGGCAAAAAGAGCTGCCGAAGATAAAATGTCTAACCCGAGTCAGGATATTGATTATGCACTTGTGACTGCCCAGTTGGCACAAGCGATTGCACAACTACGAGTTATTAAATTAACGCGTAAGTGATATTTTAACTTTCTGTTAAAAAGGTGACCTAAAGGTCGCCTTTTTAATATTTAAAAAGCCCATTAAAAGCATGTTTTTAAATGACATAACCTCAACTATGGAAATAGCTCAGCTGTATCGACTTGCATATCCCGAGCTGAGGTTACTAAGCTTTATTTTATACTGGTACATTACATACTTTATTCATTTTCTCCAACCAAGTTGGTAATTCATTTTTCCCTTGCTCTGATATTTCATAAATGCCCCGCTGCACCTTATTAAACCAATCGTAATAGTTTTGATTTAACATGCTGGTGGCCTGCGGTTCATCAATTGCCTTTTTAACTTCCGCCCCTTTTGCGCTTGTTTGTTGGCAAAGGTATTGTGCAATCCGGATACAGCGCTGCCGATATGCGGTTAAGCCCGCCTCTCTGCGAGTCGATCCTCCTTTGTGCGTATCGCCTACTCGGTTGGCAAACTCTTTCAATAAAGCCTGCTGCTTGCGTTTGTCTTTACGCGGCTGATAATCTTTAGGATCGTTAATCACTTCAACATATTGTTGTGCTTTTTGTATATCCACTATAATTAGACCTAAACCCAATCGCGCGATCAGTTTTTTAACCTGTTTAGGCTGTTTTTTGAAAAGAGAACATTGCTTGGGAATAGCGATATATACAATGTCAGCTAAAGTAAAGCGTTCAACTGCTTGTAATAATAGCGTGATATTGAGATTTAATTTTAGCTCTATAATGATTAGTGAATCGTCTTTTTTAGCAACAATATCGCAATCTTTAATCTCTCCTTTTACCTCATAACCTAAATTACTCAGAAAATATTTTATCGGCAAGTAAAGATCACTTTCCTTAATTTTTTTATCCACAAAAGATCCCAATGATTATATTTTGATTGAATATATTAATCGCTTTTTGTTTTAGGTTAAAGAGTCTACCCTGTTGCCGTCTGGTACCTGACAACAAGCGCTGTAGTCTGTGTTATTTAAAAACACAGCAGGTAAATAGCGATTATTCAAGCCTTTGTTTAAAATGGAATAGATTATAAAAGACAACGCACTAGGTTTCTTTATGTTATTTTTTATGACGTTACATGCAACACATTGTGATCGATTCCCTAGTGATTTTTTCTTGGATAATTGCCCTTTAAACCTCTAGCGTTACACCAGTTCGAGTGTTTCGCCCGCTTGGTCATTCGATGCTGAAAATAAGCGGTAAAATGACGATAGAGTGAAGTCATTAATCTGATGAAGGGTTCCATCGACAGTGGGCGTGGTTGGGACTGAGGCCATTAATACGCCTTTATTACCTAACTGAGTTAATAGGTGAGTTACCATTTTTTGTGGCTTCCGCAGATGTTCTATGGTTTCTAAACTTATTATAGTATCAATGGCTTGAATATCATCCACGTCTTTAATTCATAAAGTAAAGTCCATTGCATTTCCACATTCATAACGTAAGTTATTCGCATGATAATGCTGCAAATGAATATAGAGCACCTTTTGATGTTTTTTTTCTTTAAGGTTAAGTTGCTTTGGGTATATTCGTTCCAAAGAATGTTTTGCTATCACTTTATCTTGCAGTGAATCCATTAACAAGTCTCGTCATCATTAATATTGGGAGTATATCCAAGGGAATTCAGATATTAATATTAGTTATTTGTAGGTACTAGAGCTTGCTTATTTTGCTGTTTGCCTCGGGTGAACCTGAACGTTTTCAATCAAGGATCCAAGAATGCGGTTTATTTATTCTAAATGAGCGATCCGCAAGCCGAGAGAGATGAATATCCCTTGTTGTAGAGATACTTAATAGTGGGGCTAAATGTAGTGATGAAGTTAAAATATAAGTAAATATCATTATTAGTCATGTGAATAAGGAATTGTTAAATTTTTTTTCTGATAAAATAGGACATAGACCCATTCTCTTGCTGAATTATTTGATCCGGCTACCTAGGGCTGATTGTCATTGGTATAATTGTCTGCTACTAGGTATAATGATAGCAATTTTTTATAACCAACTCGAAGCCGAAATTATGCAAAAATTCGATACGAAAACATTCCAAGGGCTGATTCTTGCACTGCAAGATTTCTGGGCTCGCCAAGGTTGTGCTATTGTTCAACCCCTTGATATGGAAGTGGGTGCTGGCACATTCCATCCGCAAACATTTTTACGCTCTATTGGTCCTGAGCCGATGAGCAGTGCTTATGTGCAGCCATGTCGTCGCCCTACTGATGGCCGTTACGGTGAAAACCCTAACCGTCTACAGCAATACTACCAATTCCAAGTTGTTTTAAAACCCTCACCAAAAAACATTCAAGATCTATATCTACAATCACTTGAAGAGATTGGCATTGATACCTCTATCCATGATATCCGTTTTGTTGAAGATAACTGGGAATCGCCAACATTGGGCGCATGGGGTTTAGGCTGGGAAATTTGGTTAAATGGTATGGAAGTCACTCAATTTACTTACTTCCAGCAAGTAGGTGGTTTAGAGTGCTCACCTGTTACCGGTGAAATAACTTATGGTCTTGAGCGTATCGCTATGTATGTGCAGGGCGTAGAAAGCATCTATGATCTTGTCTGGACTGATGGCCCGATGGGCAAAGTGACTTACGGTGATATTTTTCACCAAAATGAGGTTGAGCAATCTGCTTACAACTTTGAGCATGCTGACGTTAATGCTTTATTCGCACAGTTTGATCAATGCGAAAAAGATAGTCAAAAACTGATAGAAGCGGGTTTAGCTCTACCAGCCTATGAGCAAGTAATGAAGGCATCTCATGCTTTCAACTTACTGGATGCTCGTCATGCTATTTCGGTTACTGAACGTCA
Source organism: Psychromonas antarctica (assembly GCF_022267535.1). Taxonomy (GTDB): domain Bacteria; phylum Pseudomonadota; class Gammaproteobacteria; order Enterobacterales; family Psychromonadaceae; genus Psychromonas; species Psychromonas antarctica. The sequence continues at coordinate 5,839 of NZ_JAHNZV010000049.1, read as the reverse complement.
ACGTTATATATTACGAGTACGTGCATTATCAAAAGCGGTTGCTGAAGCCTACTACACAAAGCGTGAAGCGCTTGGTTTCCCACTTTGCAAATAATAAGATTAATATAGAGGCAAATTTCATGTCACAAGAAAATTTACTGATTGAACTGGGAACTGAAGAGTTGCCACCAAAATCATTACGTAAACTTGCTGAATCTTTTGCAAGTAACGTTGAAGCTGAATTGAATAGAGTAGAATTGTCATTCGATAGTGTTCGTTGGCTAGCATCACCACGTCGTTTAGCGTTAGTTGTTACTAACTTAGCAGATGCACAAGCTGACAAAATTGTTGAAAAACGTGGCCCCGCTGTCAATGTCGCCTTTGATGCTGCAGGAAAAGCAACTAAAGCGGCTCAAGGCTGGGCGCGGTCGAATGGTATCAGTGTCGAACAAGCAGAACGATTGGTAACGGATAAAGGCGAGTGGTTATTGTTTAAGTCTGAAGCTAAAGGACAGACGGTTGCTGAATTAATTCCTACGATTGCAGCCAATGCGCTTGCTAAGTTACCGATTGCTAAACCGATGCGCTGGGGTTCAGAAAGTACGCAGTTTATTCGCCCGGTGCATACGGTTTGTTTGGTGTTTGGTAATCAGTTGATTTCTGCGAAATTATTAGGTGTTTCATCAGATCGTATTATTCGTGGCCACCGTTTCTTAGGCGAAGCACAATTGACGCTGAATCATGCTGATGACTATGAGCGCTTATTGGATGATAGCGGCAAAGTGATTGTTGATTATGAACGTCGTAAGGCTATTATTCGCGATCAAGTTGAAGCGGTTGCTGCACATGAAAATGGTGTTGCGGTAATAGATGATGCGCTTCTTGAGGAAGTGACTTCATTAGTTGAATGGCCTGTTACGCTGGTGGGCTCTTTTGATAAAAAGTTCTTAGATGTTCCCTCTGAAGCACTTATCTACACCATGAAAGATAATCAAAAATATTTTCCTGTATTAGATCAAGCGGGAAATTTATTACCGCGTTTTATCTTTGTTTCCAACATTGTTAGTCGCGATCCTTCACAGGTGATTAGCGGTAATGAAAAAGTCGTACGTCCGCGTTTAGCGGATGCTGAATTTTTCTTTGAAACAGATAAAAAGAGAACCTTGGCAAGTCGTTTAGAGTCTTTATCCAGCGTATTGTTCCAAAAACAGCTGGGTACACTTAAAGAGAAATCTGAGCGTATTGCCAATATTGCTGAAGATATAGCCGTGCAGATTAAAGCGAATACTAAACATGCACAGCGTGCAGGGCTATTATCCAAAACAGATTTAATGACCGATATGGTGATGGAGTTCCCAGATGTTCAAGGTGTTATGGGGATGTATTACGCCAAGCATGATGGTGAAGATGATGAAGTTGCTATCGCCCTAAATGAGCAGTATCTGCCGCGTTTCTCAGGTGATAAATTGCCGACCTCTTTAGTTGCTTGTGCTGTTTCTTTGGCCGACAAACTCGATACTTTAGTGGGTATTTTTGGCATTGGTCAGGCGCCTAAAGGTGATAAAGACCCCTTTGCCCTTCGCCGTGCGGCGATTGGTTTGTTGCGTATTATTACGGACAAAAACTTAGATCTCGATATTGTTGAATTGGCTGAGATAGCTAAACTGCAATACGGTGATAAATTAACGAACGATGATGTCGTTAATGATGTCGTTGATTTTCTGTTTGCTCGTTTCCGAGCAACCTATCAGGCGAATGGTTTCTCTGTAGAACTGATTCAATCGGTTTTAGCACGTCGTCCAACTAAACCTGTGGATTTTGAAAAACGCATTCAGGCAGTCGCTAAGTTTCAAACTTTACCTGAAGCAGCCCCCATTGCAGCAGCTAATAAACGTATCGGTAATATCTTAGCGAAAGTACAAGGGGAAGTTAATGCAGATCTAGACCCCTCACTATTCGAAAATGATGCAGAAAAGGCATTAGCTGAAATATTAGAGGCCCTAGAACGCAAGCTAACGCCTTTATTTGCTGCGGGAGAGTATGAGGTCGCATTGTTCTCCCTTGCTAGCCTACAGACGCCAGTCGATGCTTTTTTTGATAATGTCATGGTGATGGCTGATAATGATGCCGTAAAACAGAACCGTTTAGTAATATTAAGTCGCTTACGTAATCTGTTTTTACAAGTGGCTGATCTTTCCGTTTTGTAATTCATTAGTTAACCCTTGCTGTTTTTATTCGATGGCAATGGGCAATAAATAATAAAAAGCTCAGTTTTCACTGGGCTTTTTTGTCGCATTTTTAATAAGTTTGTTATCACAGAAAAACTAAGATATAAATTTTTTACTGCTCTGTCTATAAATTTATAATGTTTCACGTGAAACCGAACGCTAAAAAACAGAGGAAATAAAATGCCTTACTCAATATTTGGAAATAAATTCACCCAGCACTCGGGTATCACTGAATTGATGGATGACCTAAATGAAGGTGTTCAAGGGGGGGATGATATTTTAATGTTAGGAGGTGGAAATCCGGCCACTATTGCAGATATTCAAACTCGTTTAACAGAGTTGATGCAGCAGTTATTAACAGAAGGTAAACTAATAAATACCTTAGCAAATTATGATGGGCCACAAGGTAAGAATAGTTTTATAGAGGCCTTAGTTGAGTTGTTTAATGATCTTTACGAGTGGAACTTGAGCTCCGATAATATCATGTTAACCAATGGTAGTCAGAGTGCTTTTTTCTACTTGTTTAATTTACTGGGTGGGAATTTTAGTGAAGATAAAAAGAAAAAAATTCTTTTCCCATTAGCACCTGAATATATAGGTTATGCGGATGCGAGCGTTTCTGAAAATGCTTTTATTGCTGTGCGTCCAAAAATAACGGAATTAGAAAATGGTTTGTTTAAATACAATGTTGATTTTGAAGCTTTAAAAGTTGATGAAAATATAGGTGCAATTTGTGTTTCTCGGCCAACAAACCCGACGGGTAATGTACTAACGGATGCGGAGATTGCAGCGCTTGATCAATTAGCTCGAAGTAATAATATACCACTGATTATTGATAATGCTTATGGGACTCCTTTCCCAAATATTATATTTTCCGAAGCCACACCTTTTTGGAATGACAATACTATATTATGTTTAAGCCTATCAAAATTTGGTTTACCTGGTGCGCGCTGCGGCATCGTTATTGCCAATCCCGAGATTATCAAGGCAATGTCTAACCTTTCTGGAATTATGGCACTTTCCCCGGGTGGTATCGGTCCAGAAATTGTTCTTCCGTTGGTTAAAACAAAAGAAATCATTACACTTAGCGATAATGTGATTAAGCCTTTTTACCAACATAAAGCAGAGAAAGCGATTGTTTTATTACAAGCCAAAATAAGCACTCCCAATTTTAAAATACATAAAGCAGAAGGTGCTATTTTTCTTTGGTTATGGTTTAAAGAGTTACCTATCACATCCAACGAACTCTATAAGGTGCTAAAGAAAAAAGGGCTACTTGTTGTTTCTGGCCACTATTTTTTCCCTGGCTTGGATCAGGACTGGCAACATACTCAAGAATGTATTCGTCTCAATTATGCACAGGAAGATGATGTTGTTGAAAGAGGTATTACTATCTTAGCGGATACAATTAATGCGCTTTATGCTTAGCAGTTATATTTTCTTTTAGGTTTATGCTTCACGTGGAAATGAGTTTGGTTAATCATTCTAACTAAAATCTGATATTCAGATAGTTAATCATTTGTCAAAAACGGTTCCACGTGAAACCGTTTTAAAGATGTTATTTCTTAATATTTTTGATTTTATTAATTGTGTTTTAACTGATTGATTAAAGTATTGAGGGATACGCTTACCTGTGTAAGTTTGTCACTTGCAACCAGTACCCGTTGCATATTCCCGGTAACTTGAAGCGCTTGTTGTTGTATTTCTAAAGTGCTTTCAACGACACACTCTGCCGTAAGGGATTGCTGCTCTGTGGCTGCTGCAATGCTTGTATTGAGCTCTAAGATGGTTTCTACCGCCACAACGACTGGCGAAAGAGTGTGTTGCACAGTAAGTGTGTGCTTTACATTATCATTAGCGTAATTACTTTGTAACTGTACTGCCGAATTGGCATATTTTGCCGTTTTAACTAGATTGACAATAATAGTCTTAATTTCTTGAGTAGAAATGGCTGTACGTTGTGCAAGCTTTCTAACTTCGTCGGCCACTACTGAAAATCCTCTACCGTGTTCACCAGCTCTAGCGGCCTCTATTGCCGCATTTAAGGATAGCAAATTAGTCTGCTCTGCAACATTGTTGATAACATCTAAAACAGATTCAATCGCATTACTATCTTTCTCAAGTTGTTGCATAAAACTACTTAAAGATAAAATCCCATGTGATAACTGTTGTGTCTTATCACTGGCTATTTGTAATTTTTGATTGGCATCTTGCATTGCAACATTGGCATTTTGAGTGCTCAATGATGCGTTTGCTGCACTATTAGCTACTTCAGAAAAAGAGCTTGATAACTCTCTGATTGATTGTACTACGCGTGCTGTTTGCTCATTCTGTAACGCTGAAGTAGAGGTGGCACTATTGGATATTAACTGCATCTCTTGAACAGAGGATAAAACCAGATCTGCTTGTTGCTGAAGTTTATCTATCATTTTTTGCAAATATGTTTGTAGTTCAACACCTGCTTTTTTTACTCTTTTTATTTCTTGAAAATCAATTCTACTGTTTATTTGTTTATCAAAATCACCTTGAGCCATTCCACTAAAGAAAGGGGGAAGTTGCGATAAAAAAGAAAAAGTTAATTTTTGAAGTATAAAAGATAAAATAAGAAGTAATATAATGAAACTTAGTGTCGTCAGCACCGCAAATAAGACTTGTTCACTAATTGTTGTTTTTATTTGTGATACTTTTTTATTAAAAAGCCCAAACTGTAGACTTAAATTATCCAATGCACTGATCAGGTCGTGTCTACTTTTTTGTACGTTTTCTTGCATTAGTTCAGTATTATTGAGTTCTTTTAAGTAACGTTGATTAAGGGAGTTTAAACTACTGCTACTCTCCTCTCCTAAGTTTACTTCTTCTGGATCAAAGTCATCTTCATCTGCTTTTTGGATAATCCCGAGATCGGGCAGTTTATTTAATTTTTCAGTTAATGTTGTCAGGCTGATATTTTCTTTGACCAATGATGCTTTTATTTGTGGATTTTTTGTTTCAAAAAAACGTTGGCGCAGTATGCTGATGTTTTGCAGTTTATGAGAAAGCTCTAAGAGAATTTGCAAATAGCTTATCTTGTCCTGTTCAGTCACTTTTGAACGACCAACATAAGTCATTAAACTCTTGATATCCCCGCCTCTTCCTTGTTCATTATTAATTAATAAGGCGCTTGGATTGGCAGATAGTTTTCCAGCTGCGCGTACACTTAAAATACTACTATCAAGTGCCTGAATATGTTCTTTGATATTTTTGTTTTCTGATTCAGAAAGCCAATCTACTTTTTTATTGGCAAGTTGAGCCAAAGTCGTTTGTGCACTGTGTAATAAATTTGCATCTCCAGAACTAAGATATCGTTCTAATGTGATACGGATTTCAGTGTCAATAATACCTTTGTTTTTATAGAATTCTTGACTGATCTGGTAGGGACTATCCATTTTTTTCCATCCCCAAGCGCCAATTAAAATCAAACTGATTGTAAATAGAATAATTAAACTTGAAATACTGTGGCTTACTGTTTTTAACTTCATTTTAACATTCCCAAATAATAACAACTTTACTCATTAGATGTGACTTATTTAGGCGCTGGGAAAGACAATAATAACAATATGCTTATTTGGTAACTCATTGTTTTTATATTATAA